>CAJXFT010000267.1 GCA_913053235.1 uncultured Alphaproteobacteria bacterium | reverse complement strand
CTGAGAGGGGGCCCTTCATTGTCGTACAGGTGAAGGGCCGCACCGCCGCCGGACCGGAAATAGCTCATGCTCGCGCGCCTTTGGCGCTGGTTTTTCGCACCTACCCAGCGTTATGGCTGGGGAATGATTTTCATTGTCGGTTGTGTTGCCGGGATCATCATCTGGGGTGGCTTTCACACCTTCATGGAATATACCAACACGCTGGAGTTCTGTACGTCCTGTCATGAAATGCGCGACACGGTCTATCAGGAATACAAGAAATCAACCCACTACAAGAATCCATCGGGTGTCAGGGCTACATGCTCCGATTGTCACGTCCCCAAGGACTGGTCGGCCAAACTGGTGCGCAAAGTCAAGGCGACCAACGAACTCTATCACAAAATCCTCGGCTCTATCGATACGCCCGAGAAATTTGAGGCGAAGCGGCTCGAATTGGCTGAACTCGTGTGGGCCGAAATGCAGGCGAACAATTCCCGCGAATGCCGCAACTGCCACGGTTATGACGCGATGCATTTCGAGAACCAGTCACGGCGCGCCGCCAAAAAAATGCGCGCCGGCCTTGATGAAGGCAAGACCTGCATCGAATGCCACAAATTCTTGGTTCACAAACGGCCGCGGGATTATGAAGACGATGACTGACGGCCGCCGCCGGGCTGCTCCGGCAGCGACATTTGCACCAGATTCACCCAGTAGCTGACGCCGAACGGGATGGCCTCGTCGTTAAAGTCGTAATTGGGGTTGTGCACGTGGCAGGTGCCTTCGCCGGCGCCGTTGCCGATCAGTATGTAGCAGCCCGGGCGGCCCTTGAGCATGAAAGCAAAATCCTCGGCCCCCATGATCGGCTGCATGTCGCCGTCGACAGCGGCACCGCCGACGACGGCGCCGGCCGCCGCCACCGCGCGCTGCTTTTCGTCGCTGGTATTGACCAGCACCGGATAGCCGCGCTGATATTGGAATTCGCATGTGGCGTTGTTGGCGGCCGCGATGCCATGCGCCATGGCGCCCAATCGCTCGTCGAATAGATCGCGCACGGCGTCGTTCAGCGTGTAGACCGTGCCGCGCACATAGGCATGGTCAGGCGTGATGTGTACGCCTTGCCGGTCATTGATCGGATCGCCGGCCTGAAACTGGGTGATGCTGAGAACCACCGGCTCCGCCGGATTGACGCCACGCGCCTTGAAGCCGTGGAAAGCCTCGACGATGCGCCCGGCGATCACAATCGGGTCGGGCGAGGTATATTGCGTCGCCGGGTGATTGTGCTCGCTCAACACTTTGAATTCGAAGGTATCGATCGAGGCCAGCATGGGCCCGCTGCGAACCGCGAAATGGCCGAGCGGGAGCCCGGGAAAATTATGCATGCCGAAGACCGCCGAGACCGGGAACTTGTCGAACAGGCCCTCGCGCACCATGCGGTTGCCGCCGCATTCCTCGTCGCCGGTCTCCTCGGCGGGCTGAAAGACGAAATGCACGGCGCCGTCGAACTCGGGTTTTTGCGACAAATAGCGCGCCGCGCCGAGCAGCATGGTGGTGTGGCCGTCATGGCCACAGGCGTGCATCTTGCCGTCATTGGTCGAGCGGTAGGAAAACTCATTGGCCTCGTGGATGAAAAGCGCATCCATATCGGCGCGAAGAGCGATGGCGGCGTTCGATGTGCCGGCCTTCAGCGTGCCGACGACGCCGGTGCCGCCGAGGCCGCGGTCGACCTCGAGGCCGAAGGATTCGAGACGCTGGGCGACGAAATCCGAGGTCCGCGTCTCCTCGAACGCGGTCTCGGGATGGGCATGAATATCGCGGCGCCACGCCACCAGATCACCCTGCATGTCGCCAAGGTCGAGTATTGCCGGCATCGCCCATTCCTCCCCGCGCGCCCTATTCGGACAACGCCTGCTCAAGCCTGAAAGGCAAGCGCCCAAGCTTGCCCCCATTCGATCGCCCGTTGCAACTACCCGTCCGTCGCCGGCTCTTCATCGCCGCCGCCATCACCGTCGCTGTCGTCCAGCCGTTCGATGGCGCTTATCAGCAGGCCGATGCGCTCCTGTTCGCTCTTGAGGCGGGATTTCAGAGCGTCGCATTTGCGCCGGATGGCGGGGTCGGCGCCCTGCAAAGGCTGCAGGCGCATCAGGGCCCTGGTGATGTCGATCAGCGCTGCCTGGCGTTTGCGCAGCGCCTCCTCGGGGTCGGCATCGCCGCCGAGCGGCACGATGGAGCGGTACTCGACCTCGCCCCGATGGTCGAACATCTCGGCGATTTCGTAGCGCACCTGGCCGCCGATCATTTTCCGCCGCACCCGCATGCCACAACCTACCGCTTCTTGGTATCAAATGCCCAGCCATGACGATTGGCGGCGCCATGCGCCATGCGCTATCTTGTGGCTGCGCTTTTGGGCGACGCGTAATTGGCCGGACCTCAAGACATGAAACATAGCAGCGAGAGAATTCTAACCACCCATGTCGGCAGCCTGCCGCGCCCCAATGAGGTGCTCGATTTACTGCACGCCAAGGAAGCCGGCGAACCCTACGACCGCGCCGCCTTCGATTCCACCATGCGCCGCGCCGTGCGCGATGTGGTGGCCGAGCAGGTGGCGCTCGGCATCGACGTGGTCAGCGACGGCGAGGCCAGCAAGCCCGGCTACGCCACCTACATAAAAGACCGCCTGACCGGCTTCTCCGGCGCCAGCCCGCCGATCCATTTCGCCGATCTCGACGGCTTTCCCAAATACCGCGTGCGCATGGGCCAGGCGGCGGCGGTGCGCCACATCGTGCGCACGCGCTGCACCGGCCCGGTGGCGGTGCGCGATACCTTGGCGCTGGAGGCGGATCTCGAGAATTTCCGCGACGCGCTGGACGCGGCGGAGGCCGAGGAAGGCTTTCTCAACGCCGCCTCGCCCGGCGTCATCGCGATTTTTCAGAGCAATGATTACTATCCCAGCCACGAGACCTATCTGGCGGCGCTGGCCGCCGCCATGAAGGAGGAATATACCGCCGTCGTGCGCGCCGGCTTCCTGCTGCAGGTCGATTGCCCGGACCTCGCCATGGGCCGCCATGTCTCGCTCGGCGAAATCGACGACGGCGAATTCCTCAAACAGGCGGAACAGAATGTCGAGGCGCTGAACGAGGCGCTGGCCGATGTTCCCGCCGAATCCGTTCGCATGCATATATGCTGGGGCAATTACGAGGGCCCGCACCATTGCGATATCGGGCTCGAGAAGATTTTGAAGATCATCGTCAAGGCCAAAGCCTCGGCGATCTCCGTCGAGGCCGCCAATCCGCGCCACGCCCATGAATGGGCGGTGCTGCGCGAGCTCGGCCTGCCCGACGACAAGATTCTCATCCCCGGGCTGATCGACAGCACGTCAAACTATATCGAGCATCCCGAGCTGGTGGCCCAGCGCATCCAGCGCTTCGCCGATATCATCGGCCGCGAGCGGGTGATCGCCGGCGTCGATTGCGGCTTCGGCACCTTCGCCGGCATGGGCAAGGTCGACCCCAAGATCTGCCATCTCAAGCTCAAGGCGCTCGCCGACGGCGCGGCGCTGGCCTCGGAGCGCCTGTGGAAGGCGGCGTAAGCAGGCCGTTAACAGAATGTTCACGAATTGGCGATAGCCTGATCAGGCAAGAGTCTCGGCGGGGACCAACAGACCGGGATTATATTTAATGATCGCTATACGCTTCGCCGTTCTCGTTGCCGCGGCTGTTATTCTCTTCGTCAGCCCCGTCAACTCCGCTTCGGACAGCTTGGAAGACGCGCTCAACAGCTCTTCGGCGCTTTACGAGCAGGGCCGCTTCCAGGAAGCCATTCCATACGCCGAAAAGGCGCTCGCCATGGCCGAGGAGAAATTCGGCGCCGAAAATGTCGCCTGCGCCGCGCTGCTCGACAATCTGGCCGCCCTCTACGAAGCCGAAATGCTCTACGCCAAGGCCCAGCCGCTCTATAGCCGCGCCCTTGATCTGCGCGTCAAGGAATTTGGCGCGAGGCATCCGGAAGTGGTGAACAGCCTGATCAATCTGGCTCTGATCTATGATGCCCTCGGCGATTATGGCGCCGCCGAAAAGATGGACGCGCGCGCCACCGAGATCATCGAGGCAGGCAATCGACAGAGCTAGACAACCAACCTTTTCAGCCCGGCGCTGGGCAAGCGCCGGCATATATCCTCCCCCAACTCACAAGCCCTTCGCCGCCACGGCAGAGGGCTTTTTTTTAGTGTGCCAGGCATGGCGCACGGCGCGTAAGCGCCATTCACCGGATTG
>CAJXFT010000266.1 GCA_913053235.1 uncultured Alphaproteobacteria bacterium | reverse complement strand
GCTAAGATAATTGACCGGCCTAAACGGTGACGCGCTCGCGCAGGTAAGGCGCGCCCTCGGTCGGCGGCGTATCGAATTCGCGCGCATAGCGGTGGCCGGCATAGACCGCATGCGCGACCGTGGCCGGCGCCAGGGCGTCGCCGATGCGGGTCAGGCTTTGCCACGGCGCCTCTTCGGCCTCGGCGCGCGCCTGCAAATCCCGCCACAGCCCGTCGTTCGATATGCGCGAAGTGACGAGCACCACCGATGCCGCCTCGAAATCCGCTTCGCGCCCGGTATAGACACAGGCGTGCCGGGCGCCATTTTCCAGCGCCACAAGCCGGCGCGAGGTCATGACGCTCACGCCGGCCTCGAGAATGCGGCGCTGAATGGCGTGCTGTTCGAGCGTGTTCTCGGCCCACGGCGAAACCATGGCGTCCGGCGTCATCAGGGTGACGGCGTGGCCGCCCTGGGCCAGTTTTTCGGCGATCAATCCGGCCATGATATAGCGCTCATCGTCATAGACCAGAACCGCTCCATCGCCCGGCCCGCACCCGGCGAAAATATCGTCCGGCGTATAGATGGCCGGCGCCGCGGCGCCGATCGGCAGCGCCGTGCGCTGGTGAAAGCCGATGCCGTCGCGGCGCCAGGCCGCGCCCGTCGCCAGCACGATATGGCGGGCGCCGAAAGCGATGGCGTCGTCGGCGCCGAGCTCGCTGGCGAGATAGGTTTCGACATTGGGCAGTTTGTCGAAGGCGGCGCGGCGGTATTCGACGACGCGCCGATAGGAAGCCATGCCGGGCAGGCGCGATTCATTGAGGATGCGCCCGCCGAGCGCCTCGCCGGCCTCGGCGAGGGTGACCGCATAGCCGCGCTGGCCGAGCGCGCGGGCGCACTCCAAGCCGGCCGGGCCGGCGCCGACGATCAGCACATTGTCGCCCGACGCCGACGGCGCGATGCGCTCGGGATGCCAGCCCTTGCGCCATTCCTCGCCCATGGTCGGGTTCTGGGTACAGCGGATCGGCGTCAGCGTCATATCGCCCGAGACGCAGATATTGCAGCCGATGCATTCGCGGATATCCTCGATCCGCCCTTGCTCGATTTTTTTCGGCAGGAACGGATCGGCGATCGAGGGGCGCGCCGCGCCGATGAAATCGAGCGCCCCCTTGGCGACCAAAGCCGCCATGCGGTCGGGCGAGGTGTAGCGCCCGACGCCGACCACCGGCTTCGTGGTCAGCCCCTTGACGAAGGCGGTGAAGCTTTCCTGATAGCCCTCTTCGGCGAAGCGCGCGGTTTGCGAATCGTTCGACCAGTCGCTGACATTGACGTCCCAGAGATCGGGCAGCTCGGCCAGCATGGCGATGACCTCGGGCGCCTCGCCGTCGGCCAGCATGCCGTCCGGCCCGAGCAACTCATCGACCGCGAAGCGCACCGCCACGGCGCATGTATCGCCGACCGCATCCTTGGTGTCCTCGATCATCTCGCGCAGAAGGCGGACGCGGTTTTCCAGCGAGCCGCCATATTCGTCGCGCCGCCGGTTGTAGCGCGGCAGCAGAAAATGCTGGGCCAGCGACAGGTCATGCCCGGCATAGACATAGACGATATCGTAGCCGGCGCGCTTGGCGAGAAGGGCCGAGGCGCGGTGGCTGGCGCGCACGGAGCGGATGTCGCTCAAATCCATCTCGCGCGCCTGCGTCGGCGCCGATTTGAGGAGGGTCTGGGCGCTCGGTGCGAGCGGCACCTCGCGGCTCGCCTGATTGGCGCAGGCGATGCCCTGCTGACAGAGCTCGATGGCGGCCAGCGAGCCATGTTCGTGCACCGCATCGACCATGCGCGCGTGATAGGGGATATCGCCTTCGTCCCACAGCCGGCCCTCGACATTGGGGCTGAAATCGGTGCTGTGGTCGATTTCCACTTCCTCGGTCGAGACCACCGCCCAGCCGCCCTCGGCCTTGACCCCGCGCATGGCGGCCATGCCGCGCGGATAGCGGTCGCCCATGCCGTTGCAATGCGGCACCTGATAAAAGCGGTTGCGCGCCGTGACCGGGCCGATTTTCACCGGCTCGAAAAGAATATCGAAAACGGGATCGCGTCCGCTCATGGTTTGCTCCTTTTGAATTTAGCCTCTTAAATACCCCGACGCGGCGCAATGCGCGAACAGGGAAAGAACCTAACCGATGAATGAGAGCGGGTTGATATATTTATTATGGTCGGACCTGGTCGGCATGACGCGGACGCGCGGCGTGCCGCTCAGGGATTACGAGCGCCGGCTGGAGAGCGGATTGGGCTGGGCCCGCGCCGGCCAGGCGATGACGCCGTTCGAGCATCTCGCCGACAATCCGTGGGGGCCGATGGAGGAGGTGCGCCAGATCCCCGACGCGGACACGCGTTTCGAAATCCCGGCCATGAGCGATTATCCGGCTTTGCACGCCGTGATTTGCGATTCGCGGCCGGCGCCCGGCGTGGAATGGGGCGCCTGCGTGAGAAATTTCTGCCGCACGGCGATCGCCGACCTCAAGGCGGAGACCGGCCTCGATCTGATCGCCGCGTTCGAGTTGGAGTTTCTCCTGCAGGCGGATAATTTCGTTACCGAGGCGCCGTTCTCCTTCGCCGCCGCCGCCCTCCAGCACCGATTTCTCACCGCGCTTGAGCAAATGCTGAGCGCCGCCGGCGTGGCGCCGGAGACGGTCGAGCCCGAATATGGCCGCGGCCAGTATGAAATAAGCTGCCGCCCGCGCGCCGCCCTCAAGGCGGCCGACGCCGCCCTGATTTCGTGCGAGATCAGCCGCGAGGCGGCACGCAGACACGGCCTGAGAGCGAGCTTTTCGCCCAAGCCGACGCCCGATCATGTCGGCAATGGCAGCCATATTCATTTCAGCCTCGCCGATAGCCAGGGCCGGAACGTTACCGGCGGCGGCCCCGGCCCGCTCGGCCTGGGTGAGGTCGCGGCCAAGTTTTGCGCCGGCATATTGGCCCATATGGATGCCCTGCTGGCGATCACCGCGCCGTCGCCGGTTTCCTATCACCGCCTCGGCCCGCATCATTGGAGCACCGGCTATCGCTGCATCGGCGTGAATAACAGGGAGGCGGCGGTTCGCGTCATGCCGGGCATATCGCGCGATCCCGACACCGCCGCCAAGGGCTTCAACATCGAGATTCGCGCCGCCGATTGCACCGCCTCGCCCTATCTCGCCGTCGGCGTCCTCGCGCGCGCCGGCCTGGAAGGCATTCGCAAGGCCCTCCCGCTGCCGCCACCGGCCGAGATCGACCCCGCCGAAATGACCGAAGCGGCACGCGAGGAAGCCGGCATCACGGAACTGCCGACCAGCCTGGATGCGGCGCTCGAAGCGCTGAAAGGCGATGAAGTGGTGCGCGCCTGGTTTCCCGACGAGTTGTTCGAGAGTTTTCTCAGCATCAAAAACTGGGAGGCCGATTACGCCAAGAGCACCGCGCCGGAGCAGTTGTTCGCGCGTTATAGGCATGCGTATTGACGATCAAAACCCTCTTCCCCGAGGGGAAGAGGGCTGGGGAGATGGGGCAAACTTAGCGCGACAGCGCTTAAGACCCAGACTCGAACAACGGTCAGAGTGAGCTGGTTCCAATTAAGGTGACAGGTTACTTAATTATCATTTCCAATCACCGCCAGTTTTCATAATTAAGTATGAATAATTAAGTAACCTGTCACCTTAATTACTGCCGCGCTTGCGCCGGGCGGCGGCGCTCAACCGACCTGGACCAGCATCCCGCCATCGATCGGCAGCACATGCCCGGTAATAAAACTGGACCTGTCCGAGCATAGCCAAACCACGGCCTCGGCGACCTCTTCGGCGCGCCCGACGCGCCCCATGGGGACGCCGTCGGCGGCCTTCTCGGCGTCGCCTTTCCAGTCGCGCAGCAGCATCGGCGTCATGATCGGGCCCGGCGCCACGGCGTTGATGCGAATATTTCCCGCCGCATGTTCGAGCGCGGCGCTCTTGGTCAGGCCGCAAATGGCGTGCTTGGCGGCGATATAGGGCGAGCGCCCGGGATAGGCGCCCAGGCCCCAGGTCGAGCTGGCATTGACGATGGCGCCGCTCCCCGATTCGAGCATGGCGCGGATTTCATATTTCATGCTGAGATAGGTGCCGCCGATCAGCAGGTCGAGGGTCGCCGCGATATCCGCCATGTCGAGCTCATGCACGAGGCCGGCGACGCCTTCGAGGCCGGCGCTGTTAAAGGCGATATCGAGGCGCCCGAAGCGCGCCACCGTGGCGCCGACCAGCGCCGCCACGGCTGCCTCGTCCCTCACGTCGGCGCTGCAAAAGGCGGCGTCGCCGCCATTTCCGCATATCGCGGCGGCGG
>CAJXFT010000265.1 GCA_913053235.1 uncultured Alphaproteobacteria bacterium | reverse complement strand
ATTACGGCCTCGCCGAGACACCGCTGGCGATCCACAATATCGCCCCGGTGCCGCAGGACAGGCCGGGGCCGGATGAAGCGCTCAGCCGCTACCCGGCGCTTCGCCGCTCGCGCAACGATCTCGTCCGTCTGGTATTTCAAGGCTTCCTGAGTGGCAATCGCGGTGTCGTCGAATCCGTTGTCGCGCTGGCGCAATTGCCCGAGCATTTCGAACTGGTGCTCGTCGGAGGCGGTCCCAGCGCCGACGTCGCCGCCATTCGCGAAGCGGTGGAAAAGCATGATGTCGGCCAGAGAACGCTGTTTCTCGGCCGCGTGCCAAGAGACGATCTGCACGATATTCTGGCGAATTGCGATATCGGAATCGTCTACTACCATACGCGCCAGCTCAACCAGCTCTATTGCGCGTCCAACAAGGTTTATGAATATGCCCAGGCCGGGCTGCCAATGGTCTCGACATGCCAGCCGCCGCTGCGCTCGATCCACGAAAAATACGGCATCGGAGAATTGATCGGATGCCAGGGCAATGACGCGAAGACCGAAGTATCGGATATGGTGCGGGGGTGCCGGAAAATCGCCGCCGATTTGGACGGCTACCGCGCCAAATTACCGGCATTTCTCGCCGAGAACCGCTGGGAGACCGAAGCGGAGCGGCTTCTACAGGCGGTCGACAAATTGTAGGATTCGCGGCGACGCAAACCTGTGGCTATACAGGCTGGATTTCTAGGGCGGTTTCCAAAAAAATGGCATGTTACGTCTATGTGTTGGGGAGTGGGGACAAGGGTGGGTTTCGCACGTATGTCGGCTGGACCACCGGGCTTGAGGCGCGCCTCGAACAGCACAATTCGGGGAAAGGCGCGCGTTCGACCCGCGGGCGAAGTTGGCAACTGCTCTATGCCGAGCGATTTCTCAATCGGGGCGAAGCCATGAGCCGCGAATGGCGCCTCAAGCGCGACCGCGAATTCCGCAAACGCCTCGGCCTCAACTGGCAGGATTGAAGCCGGGGCCGCTTGCTTTAAATCAGGCGGACCGCCACTGGAATGCCCGCATCGCGGCCAAGCCGCATCTCTCGCCGGCGCGCGGCAGCGAAGTGGTTGCGGCGATAAAAACCCGCCTCGCCGAGCGTTTCGGCGTCACCCACGCGACCGTCGAAATCGAGCCCGGCGACAGCGCTTGAAAGGCCGGATTCATCGTTAAGGAATTGAAAACATGATTATATCATTATTAGCGTGAAACGGACGCCTTCCAGGCGAAGGATTGCTAACGCGAGGCAGCCATGCACAGCACGGCAAAGGAGAAAGAGCGGCGCGCCCACCTGCGCGAACATGAGCCTTCGCGCCAGCTTCGGATATTCGTCGATGGCGAGGAAGTCATGACCGAAAATTGGTCGATGGGCGGCTTTTGCTCCTATGGGCTTTATCGGTTCGACAAGAAGGACCGCTTCAGCGGCCTGGTGGAAAGCCCTGACGGTGGGCCAAAGATACCCTTCACCGGCCGAGTCATGCGGGTCGACCATGATGGCGCGCGCATTGTGAGCCTGGTCGAAATCGAACTCGACGACCTGTTGGCTCTGCAGAAAGCCGCACCCGACTGAACCAAACATTATCGCCGGGCGAAACGGGCGGCGGTTCGATCTCAAAAGCGCCGTAAATTCGCCTGCCCGGCGTCAGGCCGCCTTGGCGTAGCGGTGTCGCATGCCTTCTTCAAACATGGCGACGACGTTCTCCGGCGGCACCTCGGGCTGAATATTGTGCACGCTGTTGAGGACATAGCCGCCGCCCTCGCCGAGGATACTAATGATCCGCCGGGTTTCCTTGCGCACCTCTTCGGGGGTGCCGAAGGGCAGGACGGACTGGCTGTTGATGCCGCCCCAGAAGCATATCTTGTCGCCGAACTCTTCCTTGAGGCGTTCCGGCTCCATGTTCTTGGCGGTCACCTGCACCGGGTTGAGGCCATCGACGCCGATATCGATCAAATGCGGGATAAACGAATAGGCCGAGCCGCAGCAGTGGAAAACCACCTTCATATCCCGGCGATAGCTCTTCACCGTTTCGACCATGCGCCGGTGATGCGGCTTGATGTAGGTGGCGTAGATTCCTTCAGGGTCGAACATACAGCCCTCCTGGGTGCTGAGGTCCTCGCCGAAGAACACATTGTCGATGTTTTCGGGTCCCGCCGCCTCGATCATCTGCTTCGCCGTATCGACCCAATAGTCGCACAGCCTGGTCATCAGGCGCTGCAGGGCCTCTTTGTTCTTGTATAGGTCCTTGAGGTATTTCTCGAAGCTGCGCATGGCGTAGCCGCGGTGGATGATGCCGCCCGGCAGATACAGCATGATGGCGTATTCCTCGTCCATCGCCTTGATCTCGGCGACCCGCTCGGCGACGCCGCGCGACAGGCCGGGATTGTTGCCTTCGGGCCACTCGAAGGCGTCGATGGCGTCGATGCTCAGTTTGCCGTCATAGAATGGCCCGTCCTGGTGCAGGAAATGGTTTGCTTCGCTGCCCACGGTACGCTCCCAACGGACGCCGAAAATATCCACATAGGTATTCTCGTCCAGCCATTTCTCGTGCGGGCTGTTGTCGAGGCCGCCCGGCTGCACGATGCGGGTATCGACGTCGAAGCGCTTCAGCACCTCCTCGTCCGGATGCACCACCGAGTGAATGATCGACAACATTTTGGGCTCGTGATTCATGCCCAGATAGGTCTGTAAATTCTTGTAGGCCGGCACGGTCATGGTGCTGAATTCGGCGCCGCCGAGATCGATCGGCACGCGATCGGCCTCCTCATGGTTCAAGGCGGCCAATATGCGGTCCCTATGCGTCCAACCCATGGCTCAGCTCCCGAATGAAAGGTTTCCACGTCGCCTATATGAGCGATGGCGCCCGTCCGGCGCGTCGGATAGATGTTAAGCGGCGACGGCGCAATGATGCAAGGAGCCACGTCCGCCGCAGCAAATTTTCTTCGCCAACCCCGGCCTCACACCAGGGGATTCTCGCCGCTCATGTAAATCGTCACCTTGGCGAAACGGCCGTCGCCGAGGACGAAGAAATTGCAGTTGCGCATCGCCACTTCACTGCCGTCGGCAAGTTCGTTGCGGGCGAGGAATTGAGAGGCGATCAACTGCTTGTCGACATCCACCACATGGCCGAAATCGCCATGATAAATCAGCGGGATATCGCGCATGAAATCGCCGAACATGCGGCGGATTTCAGCATGCCCGCGATGCGTGACATGCGCCGTCTGCACGGTCAATTCGGCATCCTCGGTAAAACAGTCCAGGGTGGCGTCCAAATTCTTGTTGTCGACATTGTAGAAATAGGAATCCTCGACCAGTGCAATCATCTCCTTGGCGGTCAATGTTGTCATCTAACGTCTCTCCTTGAAGCGTGAATGCCGCCCGGGGAGAATGTGGGATAGCGCGCCCGAGCGCAACAATATGTCCGCCGCACCAATATGTCCGCCACAATGGCCATTCTCGCGGCCAAATCGGCTGGTTATAAACGGAGACCCAAAGATGGATATCGGCGTATTTTACTTCCCCACTGACTATTCGTTCGAGCTTACCGAACTTGCCACCGAGCTTGAGCAACGCGGCTTTGAATCGCTCATGGTGTGCGAGCACACCCACATTCCGGCCAGCCGCAGATCGGAATGGCCCGGTGGCGGTGAATTGCCGAAGGAATATTATCATACCTACGACCCGTTCGTCGGTCTCTCCTTCGCCGCAAGCGTGACCAAAACGCTGAAAATCGGCACCAGCATCTGTCTCGTGCCTCAGCATGACCCCTTCAACCTGGCGAAATCCGTCGCCAGCCTCGATCGCCTGTCGGGCGGGCGCTTCGTCTTCGGCATCGGCGGCGGCTGGAATGAGGACGAGATGGAGAATCATGGCATCGCGTATAAATCCCGCTTCAAGGTGCTGCGCGAGACCATCCTCGCGGCCAAGCAAATGTGGACCGAGGAAAAGGGCGAATATCACGGCGAGTTCGTCGATTTCGACCCCGTGATTTCCTCACCCAAGCCGATACAGATTCCGCATCCTCCGATCTTGCTCGGCGGCCAATCGGACCACACGCTACGCCGCGTCGTCGAATTTTGTGACGGTTGGATTCCGGTCGGGCCGCTCGACATGGTCGACGGCATGGCCCGCCTGCGCCGTGTGGCGGACGCAATGGAGCGCGATATGGCGACGCTCTCGACGACGGTGTTCCAAATGGCGACGCTCACCAAGATGGTGCTGCAAACCACCGAGTCCGATGAAGCCGCGCTCCGGGGCTATGCCGAAATCGGCGTCAACCGCGTGCTAATGCAAATGCCGACGGCGGATCGCGATACCTGCCTCAAGACATTGGACGGCTTCATGCCATTGCTCGGATA
>CAJXFT010000264.1 GCA_913053235.1 uncultured Alphaproteobacteria bacterium | reverse complement strand
GAGCAGGCCGATGGTGGCGCCGTCGAGGGTATCCTGGCGCTCCGCGATCACGGCTTGCGTGGTCGACTGCATGACACCGAGGAAAATCGGCAGGCCAAGCTCACCCTGGGCGACGATCTCGCCGGTCAGGCAATCGTAGATCCCGTTCGAACGATCATATGCTTCAGAAATAACGGGAGAAAACGACGTTCTTTGATGCACGAGATCCATTTCGCTCGCGACTTGCTCGAGGCCGCTTTGGATGACGGCAAGAGTCACCGGATCGAGCGCCTCGCCGGCGCCGGACTTGGGCGCCTCGACCCGCGGCACATCGACGATTAGATTGCCGGCCTGATCGATAGCTGCGGTGGAGCGCGGCTCGACAAGAACTGTCGTATCGAGCTGCTGGATGATGGCGGGCCCGACGATCTTCGCATTCACCGGCAGCCGTTCGCGTGCGTAGATCGGCGTATCGTGCCAAGCGTCTTCGAAATAAACCGGGCGCGTGGTCAGCCGCGCGTCCGGCAAACTTGTCCCGGGCCCGGCGCTGACAAGATCGAGATCGGGCGCCGTGCGAATGCCGTAAATGGTGGTGCGCAGGCTCACCAGGATCGGCTGCATCTCGGGCAGCAGGATGTCGAAGCGCTCACGGTAGAGTTCGGCAAAGCGCAGCCGCACGGCCTCGGTTGCGAAGCCGGGGCTGTCCACGGCGACGCGGAACATGTGGCTTTGGCCGCGATAGAAGAGATCGGCCTCGTGGTTCACTTCGACGGAAGCGACCGCCACACCCTCGCGCTCGAGCACCTCGCGGCCTTCCCGCGCCTGGGCCGCGAGAATATGATCCGCCTCGTCCGCGCGGACGTCGTCGAGCGGCGTGTGCAGCGTTTGAACGAAATCATGGCGCACGTCGGCGAGCACGCAGCCAAGCGCCGAGGTGATGCCCGGAAAGCGCGGCACGACGACGTGCGGTACAGCCAACTCGCGCGCGATCGCCGTCGCATGCAGCGGCCCGGCGCCACCAAAAGCGAAAAGTGCGAACTCACGCGGGTCATGTCCCTTGTCCACCGAGACGAGGCGGGCCGCGCCCGCCATCTGGTGATCGACCACGCGGATGATTGCCGCCGCCGCCTCGATCTCGTCGAGCCCAAGCGGCTTGCCGATCTTTTCACCAATGGCGCTTCGAACGGCAGCGCTCTCCAGCCCCGTATCGAGGCCCGCGATCGCACCGGGATCGATCCTTCCGAGCAACAGATTGGCATCCGTTACCGTCGGTTCCGCACCGCCGCGCCCGTAGCAGATCGGGCCCGGCGTCGCGCCCGCGCTCTCTGGGCCGACGCGGAGGATTCCACCGGCATCGATGCGCGCGATGCTGCCGCCGCCGGCGCCGATGGTCTGTATATCGACCATGGGTACGCGCAGCGGCATGCCGTAGCTGATGTCCTTCTCGGTCGTTACCGCCGGCACTCCGCCTTTCACGATGGCGATGTCGAAGCTCGTCCCGCCCATGTCGCAGCTGATCACGTTGGCAAAGCCCGCCGCGCCGCCGAGGTGCGCCGCGGCGATCGCTCCGGCGGCCGGACCCGACATGACGGTGTGAACCGCTTTGTCGCCGGCGGTGGTGGCACTCATCATGCCGCCGTTACCCTGCATCATGAGCAGCTCGTGCGCGAATTCGCTTTCCCTGAGGCGGTGCTGCAAGTGATCGAGATAGCCCGTCATGATTGGCTGAATGTAGCCGTTGAGAGCTGCCGTGCTGCCACGCTCGAATTCGCGAACTTCACGCAATACATCGGAGCCCAGCGTGATGTGCCCGTTGCGCCACACTTCGCGCGCGATGTCGGCGGCGCGGCGCTCATGGTGCGGATTGAGATAGGCGTGGATGAAGTGGATGATCAGCGCTTCCGCACCCATCTCATGAAGCTTTATTGCCGCCGCACGAACCTCGTCTTCGGCGAGCGGCGTGATCACGTCGCCCGCGGCGTCGATCCGTTCGCTTACTTCGATTCGGCGGTCGCGCGGCACGATCGGTTCGAAATGGCCGATCATGCCCCACGGATTGGGCCGCGTACGCCGGCCGAGTTCGAGCGTATCGCGGAAGCCCCGCGTGGTGATCAGGCCGCAGCGTACGCCCTTGCGCTCCAGCACCGCGTTGGTGCCCACGGTGGTGCCGTGAATCACGGTATCGAGCATGGCGGGATCTACCCCGAGCACCTCGATTCCCGCCATGAATCCGTCGGATTGATCGCCAGGTGTGGACGGCACCTTGGCGATCTCGAACCGTCCAGTCTTCGGATCGGCAAGCAACAGATCCGTGAAGGTTCCGCCGACATCGACGCCGAGTATCACGACGAAACCATCATCGGTCGGCTCATAACAGGTCCTCCTGGCTTACCCAAGTGCGGCGAGGGAACTCGCAGCCAGCGTTATTTGCAGCTCAATGAGGCTTGGCCGTCTATCGGCGTCCAAAATTGAGCCTCTCCGAATGTAAGTTAACACTTTGAATCCTCAGTATTTATTAGACCTGGGCCGAGTTTCAATCGGCGCCGGCCACGACCCCCTGCAAGCGACATTTCCATAAACCAGATCAATGACTTCTCATGATTTAGCGGGGGAGGCAATATAGGCCGCCGATTCACAGCCATAGGCTCAAATAGAAAATCGCCGACCTGTAATGGCGTTGGAAAATAATGCGTCTTTTACGCTTGGAAAATTAGTTTTGACAATCCACAACAAGGCAAGAAAGCCGGTTTACCAAGCGGCAACGCGTCCTCCGGTTGCCTCTATGGTCTGCCCGTTAATCCAGCCGCTCTCGCGCCGCGACAGGAACAGAACGATCGGCACGATGTCGCCGGGAATTGCGATTCGCCCCTGCGCCGATGCTCGTTTGAGGCTCTCTTCCATGGTTTTGTCGCTTAGCCATGGTTCCATCATCTCCGTACGCACGGGGCCGGGTGCAATCGCATTGACGGTGATGCCACGCTCGCCGAGCCACTCGGCGAAACTCAAGGTCAGGCTTTCGATTGCGGCTTTCGACGCCGCATAGGCGGCGATCAGCGGCCGCGGCAATCTGGCGGCATCGCTCGAGATGTTTATAATCCGTCCGCCATCGGGAAGCGCTTTTGAGGCTTCTGCCATGAGCCGGAACGGCGCCACGCAATTGACGGCGAACAGGTCGCTCATATCCGTCGGCAACATCCGATCCGGTTCGCCGTGCCATAACGCCGCCGCATTGTTAACCAGGATATCAAGACGTCCCGAAGCGGCCAGGGCGTCGCGCATGAGGTCGGCGGGAGCGGTGCCGGATCGAAGATCCGATGCCACGGCCCACGCCCTCGCGCCGGCGGCAATGGTCAGCGCGGCGGTTTCCTCGGCCGCCTCCCGATTCTGGTTGTAGTGAACGATTACGTCGTACCCGTCTTGCCCGAGAGCAACCGAGACGGCGCGGCCAATGCCGCGCGAGGCGCCGGTAACGAGCGCGCAGTGCCGCTCGGGCGGATTTGCCGTCATCGTCCTCGCTCAGCCAGACTCAGGCGCTGAGCGTGGCCGTCATCGATGGCTTCGTCCGAGCTTTTGCCGCCAAGCTCGTCAGTCACCCCGTCCGCCGCTTCCCTAACAGCGTGGCCGACAATGTCGAAATCCTCGACCGGAAGATGGCCCGAAGCCGCGGTTACGCTGATGACGCCTCCGATATCGTCACCTGCGTGAATGATCGCCGCGACGCAGTGCGCGCCCAGCACACACTCGCCGGCATCAAACGCGTAACCGCGCTCGCGAATCATGGCAAGCTCTTCATCCAAACGGGCGCGCGAGGTGATCGTATTGGGCGTCAGCGCCGGGAGTCCGTGGATTCTGACGAACTCATTGAGCTCCGTTCCGGGCATCTCCGCCAGGATCGCCTTGCCGGCGGCCGTCGCATGGAGCGGCTCGCGCGCGCCTATCGTTGAAGTGGTGCGAAGATTATGTTCGCTGTCAATCACATCGATGAAAAGGACATCGTAATGGCTGCGGGTCCCGAGATTGACGGAATGGCCGAAGCGCTTCAACAGATCCAGCAAGTAGGGCCTGGCCACGCTCGGCAGGCCGCGATTGAGCACCTGCCTGGCAAGGACGACCAGTTCGCTGCCGAGCCGGTAATTGTCGTGTCCATCTTTTGTCAACAAGCCGGCCTGCCGCAGCGTCGCTATGAGCCGGTAGACCGTTGCCTTTGGCAGACCTACCGCCAAGGCAATTTCTGACTGGCTAAGCTGCACGGACGTCTTGAAAGCGCCAAGTATGGCGGCTGCCTTGGTGACGGCCTGAACTTCGTATCGTCCGGGATCGGGCGGCTGATTTTCGCTCGGCATAATTATCTCTCTCTTAGTGTCCGTCCGGAAAGTTCATGAGGGATAACAATATCTGTTGATCCTTCTAAGC
>CAJXFT010000263.1 GCA_913053235.1 uncultured Alphaproteobacteria bacterium | reverse complement strand
GGCGACGACACCATCTTCGGCGGCTCGGGCGATGACGCGATCGATGGCGGCGCCGGCGACGACGATATCCAGGGAAATGCCGGCGACGACGTCATCTTCGGCGGCGAGGACGGCGACACCATCCTCGGCAATGCCGGCGACGACGAGCTCGACGGCGGATCGGGCAACGATGTGCTCAACGGCGGCTCCGGCGATGACCGGCTGCTCGGCAACAGCGGCAATGACGGGCTCGTCGGCGGCGACGGAAACGACGATCTAAGCGGCGGTGACGGCAACGACAGCCTATTCGGCGGCGCCGGCAACGACACCCTCTCGGGCGACAGCGCCAGCGATGAGCTGCATGGCGGCAGCGGCAATGACATTCTCGATGGCGGCGCCTCCGGCGACACGCTGTTTGGCGACAGCGGCGATGACGAGCTGAGCGGCGGGGACGGCAGCGATACGCTGAGCGGCGGCAGCGGCAATGACGAGCTCGACGGCGGCAGCGGCGGCGATGAGCTCCGCGGCGGCAGCGGCAACGACCGGCTCGAAGGCGGCAACAGCGCCGACCTGTTGCGCGGCGATTCAGGCGACGACCTGCTCGACGGCGGCGATGGCGGCGACAGCCTCCTCGGCGGCAGCGGCAACGACAAGCTGTTCGGCGAAAAGGGCAACGACGAATTAAGCGGCGGCACCGGCAATGACCAGCTCGAGGGCGGCGCCGGCAACGACGATCTCAGCGGCAACAGCGGCGACGACAAGCTCGAGGGCAACGCCGGCAATGACGAGCTGAGCGGCAACTCGGGCGATGACAGGTTGGACGGCGGCAGCGGCAGCGATCTGCTTTTCGGCGACACCGGCGAGGACGACCTCAAAGGCGGCGACGGATCCGACCTGCTCGATGGCGGCGACGATGACGACGAGCTCAACGGCGGCAAGGGCGACGATATTCTGAGCGGCGGCAAGGGCGACGACCTGTTGATGGGGGGCAAGGCGATGATCTGTTCGTCTTCATCGACGGCGACGGCGGCGATCAAATCTCGGATTTCCAGGCCGGCGCCGGCAGCGAAGATGTCATCGACCTCACCGGCCACTCCGGCGCCAACAGCTTCGCCGAAGTCCAAAGCGCCGCCAGCCAGGCCGGCGCCGACACGGCGATCGACCTCGGCGCCGGCGATTCGATTACACTGCTCGGCATCGACATGAACGACCTGCATCAGGACGATTTCATTTTTTAACCAATTGCCGACAGGCCCGGCGGTGTATAGTCGCTGCCCAACACTCTTTGTTTGCATGAGTTTTCAGGGTCAGGCATTGGCGCGTCATGGGGGCGAATTAATGCCGGCCAAGGCGGTGTCGTGAGGACAGCAGTCAACTCGCAACTGCGCGATGCGCTCGGCGCCTGCCGCGGCGGCTTCTTCGCGGTGGCGGTATTCAGCCTGTTCATCAATCTGCTGATGCTGGCGACGCCGCTCTACATGCTGCAACTGTTCGATCGCGTGCTCGGCAGCCGCAGCACCGACACCCTGATGGTATTGACCATCATCACGGTCCTGGCGCTCTTGACCATGGCCGCGCTGATGGTGGTGCGGGGGCGAATTCTGGTATGGATCGGCACCTGGATCGACCGCCGCATCGGCGGCTCTGTTCTGGCCGCGGGTATCGAAGGAACGGCGGCCGGGCGCGAGCCTTCCGTGCAAGGCTTGCGCGATGTCTCGACGGTGCGCACGTTTCTCACCGGCTCCGGCATTTTCCCGCTGATGGATGCGCCATGGATGCCGGTCTTTATCGTCATCGTCTTCTTGTTGCATCCCACGCTGGGCTGGATATCCCTTGTCGGCGCCGTCGTCCTGTTCGCCCTGGCATTGTTCAATGAACTGGCGACGCGGAAATTGCTGGCGCGCTCGAGCGTCTCGTCGATTCACTCGCTGCAACAGGCGCAATCCGCCGTCCACAATGCCGATGCGGTACGCGCCATGGGCATGGCGCCCAATCTGATCCGGCGCTGGCAGCGGCAAAACGCCGAACCCTGGCTTTGCAGACGCGCGCCAGCAACCGCGGCGGCGCCATCACCTCGGCCTCCAAATTCTTCCGTCTGATCCTGCAAATCGCCATGCTGGGGACCGGCGCCTGGCTGGTTTTGCAGGCCGAGGTTACGCCGGGCGTGATGATCGCCGGCTCGATCCTGATGGCGCGCGCCCTGGCGCCGGTCGAGCAGGCGATCGGCACATGGCGCTCCGCCGTCGCCGCGCGCGACGCCTATAAGCGTGTCAAACAGCTATTGGCGGCGCTGCCCGACCAGCCCGAATCGATGCCGCTTCCAGCGCCGAGCGGGAAGCTCGGCGTCGAGGGGCTCGCCTATGTCCATGCCGGCGCCGCCGATCCGGTGTTGCGCGGCGTCACGTTCGAGCTCAACGCCGGCGAGGCGATGGGCCTGATCGGGCCGTCGGCGTCGGGAAAAACCACATTGGCGCGCCTCCTGGTCGGCAATTTGACGCCGCGCGCCGGCCATGCGCGCCTCGACGGCATGGATGTGGCGGAGTGGGATTCGATCGATCGCGGGCAATATATCGGCTACCTGCCGCAGGATGTCGAACTGTTCAGCGGCACGGTGCGCGAGAATATCGCGCGCATGGCCGAGGGCGACACTGAAGACATCGTCGAGGCCGCCAAGCTGGCCGGCGTGCATGATCTGATCTTGCGCCTGCCGCAAGGCTATGAGACCGAGATCGGCGATGGCGGCGCCGCATTGTCGGGCGGTGAACGCCAGCGCATCGCCCTGGCCCGGGCGCTCTATGGCGATTGCAAGCTCGTCGTGTTGGATGAGCCCAACGCCAGCCTCGACAGCGAGGGCGAGGCGGCGCTGGTCAATGCATTGCAAACGCTCGGCGAAAACAATGTCACGCTGGTGGTGATCGCGCACCGGCCGAGCATTCTGCGCAATATGGACAAGGTGCTGATGTTGCGCGACGGCGCGATGAGCGCTTTCGGGCCGCGCGACGAAGTGCTTCCCGCCGTAACGGCGCCCAGGCGCGATGAAGATTCGGCGCCGCGCGCGGGCTGAGGAAGGGTAGGTGTAAATGAAAACTTCCAGCGCCATGGATACAACGGCCGACGAAACCGCCGCCGCCGCGGCCGGGCGCTTCGGGCCGCGCCTTCCGATAATTATCGGGTTCATGACAATCGCCCTCTTTTTCGGCGCCTTGGGCGGCTGGGCGGCATTGGCGCCGCTGGAGAGCGCGGCGATCGCGCCGGGCGAAGTCACCATCGACAGCAACCGCAAAACCATCCAGCATCTCGAGGGCGGCATCATCGGCGAAATCCTGGTGCGCGACGGCGATATCGTCGGCGCCGGGCAGGTGCTCGTCCGGTTGGAGGAAATTCAGCCGCGCGCCGAACTGGAACTCCTGCAAAGCCGCTACGTCGTCGCCAGCGCGGTTGAAGCGCGCCTGATCTCGGAACGCGACGGCTGGGATGAGGTGGCCTTTCCGGAGTGGCTGCTGGACCGGCTGGAGGAGGCGAAAATTATCGAAACGGTCTCCGGCCAAATAAACATTTTTGCCTCGCGGCGCGAATCCTTCGATCATCAAACGTCGATTCTGCACCGCCGCATGGCCCAGTTTGGCGAGGAGATAAAAGGGTTGGAAGGGCAAATTTCGGCGGAAAATTCGCAGCTCGAGCTGATCGCCGAGGAGAGCGAGGACGTCCGCCGCCTGGTCGAGTTGGGCCTCGCCAGGCGCCCCCGCCTGTTGGCCCTGGAGCGCGAGACGGCGGCGCTGGAAGGCCGGCGCAGTCAAAACATGGCGCGCATCGCGCGCGCCCGGCAAAGTATTTCCGAGGCCGAATTACATATTTCGGAACTGCGCACGACCATGACCAATGAGGTCGTTCTGCAACTCAGCGAAACCCAGGCCGAGATGTTCGATCTGGCCGAGCGCATCCGTGCCAGCAGTGACAAGCTGGTACGCACCGAGGTGCGCGCCCCTATCGGCGGAACGATCGTAAACCTCCAGGTTCACACGACCGGCGGCGTCGTCGCCCCCGGCGCGCCGCTGTTGGATATCGTGCCGAGCGACGATCCGCTGGTTATCGAGGCGCGAATCGATCCCGCCGACATCGACGTCGTGCATGTCGGGCTGAACGCGCAAGTACGAATTTCAGCATTCAGCCAAAGGAATATGGCGCCGATTGCCGGTGTCGTGACATATGTTTCGGCCGACCGGTTCAATGATGAGCGGACCGGAATCGGCTATTACGTGGCGCGCGTCAAACTGAAAGAGAAGGACCTTGCCGCCGCCTTGCAGGGCGCGGTGCTGCAGCCCGGCATGCAGGCCGAGGTGATGATCACCACCGGCGCGCGCACGGCGCTCGAAGCGATCATCAGCCCGCTTTCAGGCAGTTTTAACCGCGCCTTCAGGGAAGATTGAGGCCGGCGGGCGGCAATCGCGTAACGTCAATGGTATTAACC
>CAJXFT010000262.1 GCA_913053235.1 uncultured Alphaproteobacteria bacterium | reverse complement strand
AGCTGGCCGATCACGCCATGCACGGTATCGGGCGTCAGTTCGCTCTGCGACAGCGCCGCGATGCCGAGCGAGATGCCGAGCAGGGTATAGGTGAGGCCGAGCGTGGCGACTCCGTTGGCGGCGTGCATGCCGGCCTCGAGCCAGACCTTGCGCTGCTCGGGCGCCGCGGCGCTGCGTTGCAGGCGCAGCCAACAAAAGAGCGTGAACAGCACCAGGCCCGAGAACAGCACCAGAAACGTCACGCCGAAGGCGTGGCGCACCCAATCCACGATCTCGCCGATGCCGGCCGAGGTGCTGAGGACCGCGACCGCCAGGGCGAGCACGATGGCGCCGAGGAACCAGGTCAGCGCTTTGGTGCCGGAGCCGTTGAGGGCGGCGTCCATGTCAACGCCTGCCCTTGCTGGCGCTCATCAGCGTCTGGGTGGTGAGGCCGAGCTGGCCGAGCCAGACGTCGATCACCGCGACCTGCTGCTCGGAGGCGGAATGGACCATGAAGGTGAGATCGTAATTGGCGAAGGCGCGGCGCACGGTCGGCGTGTTGCGCCCGGTCAGGCTGTCGTCCCTGAGCACCATGCGTTCGAGATCGACCAGCCTGTGGCGCGAGATCTCGACCTTTCCGGCGCGCTCATTCGCTTCCATATCGGCGGCGCGCAGCGTCTCGATCAGGATGGCGCGCTCGCGCTCCATATTCTCCACCGTGCCGGCCTCGGCCTGCACGGCGAAGGCGCCGATGGCCGCCGTCAACGCCAGCGCGGCGGTACCGCGCCGGCACAGTTTGCTGATGGATTTGCTCATGGTTGTTACTCCTCTCATTGGCCGACAAAGAATTTTACGGCACCCGTCAGGCTCTCGCCTTCGGGGGTATCGCTGTCGATAAGCTCGGCATCGCTGACTTCTTCGGAGAGCGCCGTGGCGTCGAGCGCCACCAGCTTCGCCATATATCCGAGGATGGTCTCTTCCTGGCCGATCAGCTCGAGCTCGGCCTGGGCGTCGGCGATCATCTGGCGCACATAGTCCTCGCGCGTCACCGGCACGCCGTCAACTTCGGGCCCCCGGCTCATGGGATGCTGCTCGATGGCGCGCGACAGCGAATCGATGGCCGAAAGATTGCTGGCGAACTGCCTGGAATATTTGCTTTCCGGCGCCACGCTGGTTTCCAACAGCTCCATATCGACGCCGGAGATCGAGGTTTCGAAGCGCGCCCGCGCGGCGCTCTGGCGCTCGATCAGCTCACGCCGGATCGGCGTCAGCTCGGCATCCTGCTGGCCCATGCGCTTCATCAGCTTTTCCAGGACGCCCGACTTTTTCTCCATCGCCTTGCGGCGCAATTCGATCTTGCGCGACACCAGCTCGATATATTCGCGCTTCTCGACCAGGAACTGGTGTCTGAGATCGGTGCGCACCTCGCCCTCGGAGGCTTCGATGGCGGCCTGAAGGTCGGTGAGCGTCTCGGATTTGAAACCGATCTCGGTGTCGATGTCCCGGAGCGCCTGGCCGAGCTCGGAGCGCGTGAAATCCTGCTCGAGCGAGCGCTTGATATAGCTCGCCGGCAGCTTGACCAGACGCTCGCTGGCCTGCGGCTGCCAGGTCGGATCGCCGCCGCTGGCATAGGCCGGTACGGTGAAGACGCCGGTTGCGGCCATGCTGAGCGCGAGGCCGAGGATCAAGCCGCGCGTCGATCCGGCGATGCTGTATTTGGGTCTGGCTGACATGGCTCTCCCCTTCCCTTAATTGCGTTGCCAATAGCGCACCCGCCTGAGCTCGGCCTTGAGCTCGGGGCTGACATTGACGGTCGAGAATTCGCCGAGCGCGGCATCGTCCGCTTCGCCGAGCACCAGCGTCATGGTGTCGCTGAACGAGGCGCCGTCGGCGTAATAGAGATCGCTGCCGGCAAAATGGGTCTTGAACTTGCCGAGATTGTCACGCGCCTTGGCGATATCGCCGCCCTTGAAATAGTTCTGGATGGAAAGCGCATAGGCGCGCATGCGTTCCTCGAGCGCGAGGCGCGCGCTCTCCGGCCCGAGCGCCGCTTCGCAGCCCTCGATCATGCGCGCGCTGGCCAGATAGCGCGCCGGCGAGCCGGCCTGGCGCGCCTTGGCGTCGAGCACCAGCGCTTCGTCGCGGCAATCGCGATATTCGCGCATCGCCGTGATTTCGGCGTGGCGATTTTCGCGAAATTCGATGCCGCCGTCGGGCTGGCTCGAAAAGCTGGTGTTGCAGGCGGCAAGCGCCAGCGCCGTGAAGCCGATGGCGGCGATGCCCGAAAAGCGGCGTTTGTGTCGCTTAAGTGAGGAAATCATCCTTCTGCCCTCATAAATCCGTTGCTGTAAACGGGTCTATGAAAGGGGTAGAGGGATTATTTGCGGCAGGCGGTAGCTAGGGGATTTGCGAAGGCGTGATTTAAATTTTATTTCAACATTTTAGGCGACTTATTTAATATTCAACATCAACTTCACCACGCCACCAGAACGCGCTCCGCATCGCCTTGCAGTTCGGGAATCTGTTCGCGGCCCGCCACGGCGGCCTGCTCTTTTACGTTTGTCCGAACATAGGCCGCCAGTTCCGACAGCGTGAGCTGCTTGTCGCCATTACCGTCCGCCTCGCCGCCGAGACCCTTGAGAACATAGTAAGTGAAGATGCCGTGCTCTTTATCCGTGAGCGCGCCGCTGGTCTGGCCCGCCGCCGCCGCCGAGACGACGACGATGCCGCTGGCCTCCTCGCGCGGAACAACCATGATGTTTCGGCTGTCCGCCAGCAGAAGCCTGTTCTCCCGTGTCTCGCCGGTGAAGCAGGCGTCGAGGAATACCGTGACCGATCTTGCGCCGAGACCGCCCAGAGCCGCGTAGAGTTCCTTGAGCGGAAGCCCCACCGAATAATTCGGATCGACATCGAAAGGCAGAAGCCCGGTCTGGCGCGTCGCCGCATCGGGAATGCCGTGCCCGGAAAAATAAACCACCACATCCGACTTCCCCTGCTTGACGTTGCGCGCCAGCCACCCGTTGGCGCCCAACAGTTTATTGAACTCGGCCAGGGTGGCCTTGCTGTTGGTGGCAATCTTCACCCGCGCCTTGCTGAAGCCCATGGTGTCGGCAAGATATTCCCGGAACACCTCGGCATCGTTGTAGGCATATGTCGCGTCCGGCACGTATTGATAGCTCTCCACCCCGATGATAACGGCCAGCCCATCCGGGTTCTTCATCTTCGTCTTGGGTGGCATATCAACGTCTACAAGCGTCTCCTCGGAAATAAACTCTTCGCGGATGATGGTGAACGTTCGTTCAGCGACGTTGCCGTTGATATCCTCCGCCTGAACCGATATCTCGCTCGCTCCCAATGCCAATTTCAGCTTCGCCGCAAACGATCCGTCTTCCTTTACACCCGTCTTCTTCCCATTGACGAGAACCGTCAGCACCCCCTCGTTATCCGAGACCTTGCCGCGGACATAAGTCTGGTAGCTGTCAATGCGGAAGACATTTCTCTCGGGTGTTACATCGGGAGATAGGAGAACGATTTTTGATGGCTTCTTGTCGCTTATCACCTTCTCTTGAAAATTTTGTTCTGTTTTTTTCTGAGATTTTTGCCAGTTTGAAGCGGATGCATTTGCTAATTTTATCGCAATCTTTATGTAATCTATTAATTCAAATTTTCTAACGTGGTACACTCCAAATCTATCGGTCATGTGTAAAGTAATATCTTGCGTATTGGGTGTTACGAAAATTGTAAATTTTTCGCCTTTGTTATAAGTGATTGTTGTCCCTTTTATCCCATCAACGCCAATAATCTGGTTTGGAGGATGGGTTTCTACTAACGCTATATTGGGGTATTTATCGCATGGATTTCCAGGACCAGGGATATCGGACCGTATTTCTATTTCAGGCGCGATGCTAAGCAAAAACATTTTACTGAGTGTCCGTATCCGCTCCCCTGAATAGTGTATTTTGGAGAAAAACAAAACTACATTACTGTTTTTATTAATTACAATATCTTGAAGCATATAACACGCGTCGAGAGTATTGTTCCCTTTGACATAATTTCCCCGATCATTGGCAGTGAACGCTGCTCCCTCCGTTGCGGAAAGGAGTAAGAACATAAGGGCTGCTATGGTGATGCTAATCCGATCCAGCATGGTTCAAATTCCTTTGCCCAAGTTGCTGCCCGACATTCCAATATAATTCCTTGAATCGCGCCTGATGGAAAGAAAAAGCGAATTTACCGCAAAACGGCATGGCGCGCGGTGGTTATCGACATTCCGCTTTGGTTGGCGGTGGTGATGTCTCCGATTTTCAAGGATTTGTAGACTTCGGCGGCAACCGCACGCTCGGAGGAGACGACGTGCAGTTCATATTCGAATTGCCTTCCCGTGCCGAGCGGCAGGTTGATGCGCCAGGTGAGCGGTCCGGAAAGAGGCTCGCCCCCCTTTAGGGCGGCGGGCATGGGGTCGATTTCGACGTAGCTGCCGGATATCTCCTCGA
>CAJXFT010000261.1 GCA_913053235.1 uncultured Alphaproteobacteria bacterium | reverse complement strand
CGCGGCGGAGGATTCACCGGCGCTGACTCGGTTGCTCGACCTCGCCGGCGGCGCCGCGCCGGCGCCGGTGCTCGCCGTCATACCGGCCGGCTTGAGCGAAGCGGCGGCGGCGCGCATTGATGCCGACGCCAGCGCCGGGCCTGAATGGCGCATCGCGCAACATGGCTACGCCCACTCCAACCACGCGCGCGAGAACGAGAAGAAGATCGAGTTGGGCGGCAGCCTTTCGCTGCACGAATGCATCGCCCAATTGCGCGCCGGCTCGGCGCTTTTGTCGGAGCGCTTCCCGAAACGATTCCTGCCGCTGCTGGTGCCACCCTGGAACCGCATCGCGCCGGCCCTGATCCCGCGCCTGGCGGGGCTCGGCTATGTCGCTCTCTCGACCTATGGCGGGCGCGCCGCGGCGCCGCCCGTGAGCGGCCTCAAGCGGGTAAACTGCCATATCGACATTCTCGATTGGCGCGCCGGCGCCGCCTTCCTCGGCGAAGCCGAGACCTTGCGCCTCGCCTGCGGACAATTGGCGGGGCGGCGGCGGGGCGGCGGCGATGCGGATGAGCCGATCGGCCTGCTCAGCCATCATCTGCGCCATGACGAGGCGGCATGGCGGTTCCTCGCCGAATTTTTCGCCCGCACCGCGGCCCATCCCGGCGCCCATTGGATCGCGCCCGCCGATCTGTTGGCCGCCGCGTGATGGTGGAAACCGGCCTCAGCCTGCGTTATCCGGCGCGCGCCGTGGCGCTGGAATATTTCTATGCCGTCGCCGGCCTCGCCTTCACATTGGTGCCATTGGCCCTGGTCACGCCGCTGCCGGCGGTCACCGGCGTTCTCGCCGGGTTCGCCGTTCTGTTCTTCTTATTTGGCCTGCGCACGGTGATCCGTCACAATACATTTGTCGAGGTCTCGAATGGCGGTGTAACGTTGCGCAGCCTATGGGGCTCCGATATCCCGTGGAGCGAATTGCGCGAGCTTAAGCTGAGCTATTTTTCGACCAGACGGGACCGCCATGGAGGGTGGATGCAGCTTCGCCTGAGAGGAGATAAGCGGACGATCCGTCTCGATTCCTCGCTCGACGGATTCGACAAGCTGGTGGCACGCGCCGCGCGCGAGGCGCGCCGGCATCAGCTCGCGCTGAGCCCGGAGACGGCGCAAAATCTGATCGCGCTCGGCGTTATGGATGCGCCCGATCAGGCCCCCACCCGGGGCAGCGGCGGCGGGAGAGAAAAGTGAAGGATCTCCTGCGGGTCAACGATCTCCGCGTTCACTTCCATGTCGCCGAAGGCATCATCAAAGCGGTCGACGGCATATCGTTCCGCATCCCCAAGGCCGGCACCGTGGCGCTGGTCGGCGAATCCGGATCGGGCAAATCGGTGGTCTCGCAATCGATCATGCAAATCCTGCCCAAAGTGGCGCGCATCGAGGGCGGCGAGATCCTGCTCAACGATCCGGAGTATGACGGCCCGCCCATCGATATCGCCAAACTCAACCCCAACCGGGCGCGCATGCGCCGCATCAGGGGCGGGCGGATATCGATCATCTTCCAGGAGCCGATGACGTCGCTGTCGCCGCTGCATACGGTGGGCGACCAGGTCGGCGAGGCTTTCCGCCTGCACAACGACGCCGGCAAGCAGGAGGTCAAGAGCACCACCCAGGAGATATTGCGCCTGGTCGGATTCCCCGATCCCGATCGCGCCCTGAAAACATATCCGTTCGAGCTTTCCGGGGGCTTGCGCCAACGCGCCATGATCGCCATGGCGCTGATCTGCTGCCCGGCGCTGCTGATTGCCGACGAGCCGACGACCGCGCTCGACGTCACCATCCAGGCGCAAATCCTCAAATTGATGCGCAACTTGCAGCAGGAGCTCGGCATGGCGGTGCTGATGATCACGCACGATCTCGGCGTCGTCGCCAATGTCGCCGATGAGGTTGTCGTCATGTATCAGGGCAAGCTGATGGAAAGCGGCACGGCCGACGACATCTTCCGCAAGGCCGAGCACCCCTATCTGAAAGCCCTGCTGCGCGCCGTGCCGCGCTTCGACATGGAGCCCGGCGAACGGCTGGTGCCGATCCGCGAAATCAAGGCGGAAACCGGGGCATTGCTGGAGCACAGCAAGAACGCCCCGCGCGCCGACGACGGCGATAAACCGGTGCTCAAGATCTCGCATGTCAGCAAAACCTTCGCCATCCGCAAGGCCGGATTGTTCGGCGACAAAACCGCCGCCAGCCTGCGCGCCGTCGACGATGTCAGTTTCGATGTGCGGCGCGGCGAATGCCTTGGCCTGGTCGGCGAAAGCGGCTGCGGCAAGACCACCCTCAGCAAACTGATCCTGCGCGCCATCGCCGCCGATGCGGGGGATATCAAATTCAACGACCAGGGCCGGGAAATCGACGTGCGGGCGCTGAGCACGGCTGCGCTGATCCCGTTCCGCCAAAAAATCCAGTTCATCTTCCAGGATCCGTTCGGCTCGCTCAATCCGCGCATGACGGTTTTTGACATCGTCGCCGAGCCGCTGGTCATTCACAAAATCGGCGACAAGCAGGAGCGCCGCGAGCTGGTGCAGGAATTGATGCGCCTCGTCGGCCTCGACCCGCGCTATCTGAGGCGCTATCCGCACAGCTTCTCGGGCGGACAGCGCCAGCGCATCGGCATCGCGCGGGCGCTGGCCTTGCGCCCGGAAATGATCATCTGCGACGAGCCGGTCTCGGCGCTCGACGTCTCGATCCAGGCGCAGGTGCTGAATTTGCTCAAGGATTTGCAGGACACGCTGGGCCTGACCTATCTCTTCATCTCGCACAATCTCGCGGTGGTCGATTACATCGCCCAGCGCATCGCGGTGATGTGCGCCGGGCGGCTGGTCGAAATCGCGCCGCGCGAGGAGTTGTTCCGCAATCCCATCCACCCTTACACCAAGGCGCTCCTGACCGCCGTGCCGGAGCCCAATCTCGACAACAAGCTCGACCTGAAAGCACTCATGGAAGGCCGCGCTTCGCGGCCGGCGGAATGGCCGCGGCCTTTCACCATCGACGGCACCGGCACTTTGGATTTAATCGAGTTCGAGCCCGGACATTTCGTGCGCGCGGACCCCTCCCAGGCACAAGGCATCACGGCCGCGGCATCCTGAGGCGGATATCCGGCGACAGCGTAAGGAGATCATTGGAAATGAAATATGTTAAAGCATTTACGAGCCGCCGGGCGTGGGCGTGCCTGGCTTTGGCATTGTCCCTGGCGATATCCCTGGCGCTGCATACGCCCGCCGCATTCGCCGACGGCGCCCGGCCCGCCGATCCGCAACCCGAGGCGAGCGCCCTCGAGCCCGGCCTCGCCGTCGATTATTACTATCTCAAACTGGAAAAGCTCGACGATCTCTATAACTGGCTGGATCACAAGAAGCCCGATCGCGGCGCGCCGCTCGCCAATCTCGATTTCGTCTCCGGCCAGAAGGGTCCGGTACTCGGCGTCGATAGCGGCGCGCTCGTCGCCGCCATCATTACCGGCTTCGTCCGCTTTCCCGAATCCGGCCAGTTCAAGCTCCTCGCCCTGGTCAATGACGGCATGCGCCTGTGGGTTGGGCAAGGCAGCGACACACCGATCCTGGAAGATCCGCGCAAGCTGTCGGACCGCCTTGTCGGGCCCGCCGACATTACCGTCGAAGCCGATCTGTGGTATCCGATGAAGCTCGAATATTTCCAGAAGAAGGGCACCTCGGCACTGGTCCTGGCATGGATGCGGCCGGGCGCCGGCGAAGGCGAGGAAGAGGTCATAGAGGCGGAATATCTGGCCCATCTGCCGGCTGCCGATTAGCCGTTACCGACCAGCGCCGACAGGTAAGGAATATTTCCTGCGCCGAAGCTTTGCGCCGGCCGGTTAATGGAGCGCCACGGCGCGGTACATATAGTAAGTGCCGGGCGCCACGTCGCTTGGCAACGGCTCGGCCGGCCAGATCGCCTCGCCGAGCGCACGGTCGCTGACGATCACCGCACCCGGCGCCGCCAGCGGGCGCAGCGCCGGTCCCAGCCAGGCCGCCAATTCGGCGTCGCGCAGCGCATAGGCGCTGCCGATATCGCCATGGATGAGGGCGGCGCGCTTACCGATGCGCGCCAGCGCGCCGGGCAGCGTATCCTCGAAGTCTCCACGCAGCAGATGCGCCTCGTCGGGAATGCAATCGGGATGGGCGGCGACGTCGCGCTCGAACACATATATGTCGCGGCCCGGGAAAAGCTCGCGCAGATGGTCATAGGTGCGCCCGTTGCCGAGGCCGAGCTCCAATATCGGGCCGCTCATGCCGGCGATGAGCCCCGCCGCCATGTTCAGGCAGGCGCGCTGCGCCATGATTCGGCGAATGAATTGATCGAGACGGCTGTCTTCCATATGGCCTTCCCAGTGCTCCCGTCCGGCCCACCTAAACGGCTCCGCCGCCATGATAAACGGCGCCACCCTTAGCTTACCAGGGCGATTGATTTGTTCGACCGGCCAGGGCCTGTATGATAGCCTGACCGGGTTTTGGCGGCTGACAGGGCGCCG
>CAJXFT010000260.1 GCA_913053235.1 uncultured Alphaproteobacteria bacterium | reverse complement strand
GGTGGCGGCGCTCTTGCATCAGCGCCACCGGCACGTCAGCGCCTTCGCCGCGGGTTTGCGCCAGCGTTTCAATGGCCCGCGCCGGCTTCTGGTCGAGCAGATGAATCACCGCCAGACGGGCGCCGATGCGCGCATTGTCGACGCCGCCGACGAAGGCGAGCTGGCGCTGCAGCAATTCGCTGGCACGGTCGAGAAGATCGACATCGACGAGCCGGTTGGCCAGCCCCTCGGCGATCCGCCCGCCCGCCGCGCCGTCCTGAGACAGGTCGCCAAACTCGTAATAGAGGCTGAGCGCGGTCAGTGGCGACAGCGTGTCGGCACCGCCCTCGACGAACAGGTCGGCGAACAATATGTGCATCTGCTGGCTGACGGCGGGAGTCGCGGCGGACTTGTTGACGCGGCCGAGCAGCTCTTCCTTGAGGCGGTAGACGCCGGCCGAGCCGCTGATGTCCTCGGTTCTGAGTTCGCGCAAATAAACCTGGAAGCGGTCGATGATGCGCGGCAGCAGCTTTTCCAGCTTTTCGATCGTTTCCTGTTCGTGAATCTCCAGGCTGACCGAGAGCTTCAAATATCTCGACTGTTTGCCCTGCGTATTGAGGTTCACCAGCAGGTCCGGCAAATCGTAATAAAATGACTCGGCCGGCGGCGCCTCGGCGACCTCTTCCTCGGTCAACGGATCCGCCTCTTCGCCACCGCCCATCATCTGAAAACCCATATATCCGACGACGATCACAACGATAGGCAGGACGATGAATATAAATATCTTCTTGCCGCTAAAGCGCCGCCTTCGCGGCGCCTCGGACTCTTCAACCTCTTCCTCGACGGTCGGCTCGTCGGCCGATACATCGGTCATCGGACTGGTCCTCCAATGGTTGGCGGGATCGCGAAGTCGGAAAATCGACAGCCCGCCTGAGCTCTCGTCCCATCAATGTACTGCTGTACTGGTTAAGAAGTGGTTGAGCGGCAGCGCCACGGGCAGCGCCACGGGCGGCATTCCGTTGAGCCGCCTTGCGAGGGGGACATAAATTCCCGGCAATCCCTGCCGGGCAGCCTCGATCGGCCGCCGATTGCACCGCGGTCTATCTCCCAAGCCATTGATATTGAAAGATTATCCTAGTTGGCACGCGGCCTGCATATAAGCGGCCAAGGCGTCAACAATCAAAATGGACCGGATACATGACAAGCGCCGTATATGTTTCAATGTCGAAGCAGATGGTTTTGCGCAAGCAAATGGAAGCCATCGCTCAGAATCTCGCCAACATCACCACCCCCGCCTTTAAAAATGAGCGGGTAACCTTCAAGGAACATCTAATGCCGGGTCCCGATGGGGACATGGTCAGCTACGTCGCCGAGGACAAGGTTCAGCGCGACATGACCCCGGGCAGCTATTCCAATACCGGCAACGACCTCGATATCGCGATCAGTGGCCCTGGTTGGTTTGTCATCGAAGCCGACGAAGGTGAATTCTACACCAGGAGGGGCCACCTCAGACTGGACGAAGACCGCACGCTGGTCGCATCCTCGGGAGAGCCGATCCTTTCCGACGACGACAGTGAGATCACGCTGGAAGAAGGCGATGGCGTGATCAGCATCAGCAAGGACGGCACGGTATCCGCCGAATCCGGCATCCTCGGCCGCATCAAAGTGGTGACGTTCGAGAACGAATCGATCCTGCAAAAGGCCGCCAGCGGCCGCTTTACCAGCACCGAAGAGCCGACCGAACTGAAGGCGGAGGAAACCCGCCTCCAACAGGGTGTGCTGGAATCCTCGAACGTGAACCCGATCCTCGAAATGACGCGGATGATCGATGTTCTTCGTTCCTACCAAAGCACACAGAAATTATCGAAAACGGATCATGACCTGCAGCGCCGCGCCCTGCGCGGAATCGCCGCCGTCAACTAAATCGAGGATTATGTAAAATGCGTTCATTAAGCGTCGCCGCCACGGGAATGCTGGCACAGCAGCTCAACGTGGAAGTCATTTCCAACAATATCGCCAACATGAACACGACGGCGTTCAAGCGCCAGCGCCCGGAATTTCAGGATCTCCTGTATCAGAATGTTCGCCAGATCGGCGCCCAGTCCTCCGATACCGGCACCGTCCTGCCGAGCGGCGTGCAATTGGGTTCCGGCGTCAAGACCGCTTCGGTCTACCGCATCACCGAACAGGGTGACCTGGTGAACAGCGGCAACTCTCTCGACGTGGCGTTCCAGGGCCGCGGCTGGTTCAAGATCGAAATGCCCAATGGCGACGAGGCCTACACCCGCGCCGGCGCCTTCTCACGCAGCGCGCAAGGGCAGATCGTCACCGTCGACGGCTATGTCGTCAGCCCCGGCATCAACATTCCGCCGGACGCCACCTCGATCACGATCAACGAATCGGGCCAGGTGCAGGTCAAGATCGCCGGCCAGGTGACGGCGCAGAATGTCGGCCAGTTCGAAGTCAACGTGTTTCCCAATGAATCGGGGCTGGAAGGCATCGGCAACAATTTGTTTCTTGAGACTCCGGCTTCCGGTGCCGCCGTCACGGGCATCGCCGGCGCCGCCGGATTCGGCTCGCTGCTGCAGGGCTTCCTCGAGACCTCCAACGTCAACGCGGTGGCGGAAATTACTTCACTGATCACGGCGCAGCGCGCCTATGAGCTCAACTCCAAGGTCATCACCACATCCGACGAGATGATGGCCGCCGTCAATCAGATGCGCTGAGCGGAGGCAGGCAGTCATGCGAATGCAAATTTCGGCCTATTTCATCCTCGCCCTGGCGCTGTGTCTGGTTTTGTCTTTCGCATCAGGCAATGCCAACGCCGTGCAGCTTCGCCAAAGCGTCGCGGTCAGCGAAAATGTGGTGACGCTCGGCGATATTTTCATGGATCTGGAAAGCGCCGCCGACAGCGCCGTCATGCGGGCGCCCAAACCCGGCAAAAGCATGGTGCTTTCGACCGCCAAACTGCTCCAGTTGGCGAAGGCCGAGGACATTGCCTGGGTACCGCAATTCGGTGACGAAACGCTGTTCATCGAGCGCCTCAGCGATGTCATCGGGCGCCAGGAGATCTTTGCCGCGCTGCAGGAGACCCTGGCGCTGGACGGCTTCGACGAAAATTACGAGTTCGAATTGTCGAGCCATATCACGCCCATCCATGTCGCCATCGGCAATTCGGCAGCAATCGATATCGTCAGCCTCGATATCGATTCCCGGCACACGCGCTTTAGCGCCATGGTGGCGGCGCCGGCGAATGATCCGGCGGCACAGCGCGTTCGTGTCACCGGGCGAATTCACCGCACCGAGATGCTGCCGGTCGTCATTCGCCGCATCGATGGCGGCGAGACCATCGGCGAGGCCGACGTGGCGTGGCGGCGTCTGCGCGTCTCCAATATCAGGAACGGCACCGTCGCCAGCATGAGCGAACTGATCGGCATGAATGCGCGCCGGCCGCTGCGCGCCGAGATGGCGGTGCGGCGCGCCGATTTGACGACGCCGATCCTGATCTCCAAGGGCTCCTCCGTGCGCATGGTATACCGCAATGGCGGCCTGCTGTTGATGGCGCTCGGCCGCGCCATCGAGGACGGCGCCGCCGGCCAGGAAATGCGCATCATGAATCTGAAAAGCAAGAAGGTCGTTATTGCCAAGGCGACGGGCCCGGATACCGTCATCGTCTCGCAAAACGGTCTCATCGGCTTTAATTGAAGGAATAGACGATGAAACGCAGCATAAAAAATTCAGCCTTTCGCTTCGGGTGCATGGCCGCCACCGCCGCCCTTCTCGCCGGTTGCAACACGCTTGAACGCCTCAGCGAAGTCGGCAGGACACCGGAATTGACGGCGATCGAAAATCCCGTGCGCGATCCGGCCTATGAACCGATTACCCTGCCGATGCCGCGCGCGCAACAGGTGTCGTACCAGCCCAATTCATTGTGGCGCACCGGCGCCAAGGCCTTTTTCAAGGATCAGCGCGCCGCCACGGTCGGCGATATCGTCACCGTCAATATTGCCATCGATGACAAAGCGACGCTCAACAACAAGACAGAGCAGACCCGCACCAACGATGAAGACAACGATCTCATCTCATTGGGCGGCTTTGAGGCCGCTCTCGATGTGATCCTGCCCGAGGCGGTCGACGCAACGGATCTGGTCGATATCAATTCCTCTAAAACCACCAAGGGCGATGGCACCGTGGTGCGCGACGAGGTGATCACGCTGACCGTCGCCGCCATCGTCACCCAAATCCTTCCCAACGGAAACCTCGTCATCCAGGGGCGCCAGGAAGTGCGGGTTAATTTCGAGGTCCGCGAATTGTCGATAACCGGCGTCGTGCGGCCGGAGGATATCAGCTCGACCAACACCATCGACTACAACAAGATGGCCGAAGCGCGCGTCGTTTACGGCGGCCGCGGCGTGTTGACCAATATACAGCAACCGCGTTACGGCGTGCAGTTCTTCGATATCATCTATCCGTTCTAAAAACGCGCCGCCACGCGGCGCTAGGAAAACCGGCCCGCCGATCGGATTGGCGGTCCGGTTTTTTTTGTCGCGCCATGC
>CAJXFT010000259.1 GCA_913053235.1 uncultured Alphaproteobacteria bacterium | reverse complement strand
CGAGGTCGAAACGATCCCGTCGCAGGAACGCATCATCGATGCCGTGCGTGAATTAATGCAATAAAACAAAACCGCCCGACGCTATGAGCTGATGGGGTGGACGGCTCCCATTTTCTCGTGGTCTATGACAACCACCATTTTGGCACATCGATGCCGCCCACCGGCCGCGGAAACCATCGTTCCGATGTACCAAAAACCGGCCATGCACTAACATTCAGTCTGGACCACTCAAGCGGGGCCGATCAGTTCCAGGACCTGCCAGAAAAAAAGGATGACGTAAGATGAGTCAGGCCATACCGAGCCAAGCCAGAGTCGTGATCGTCGGTGGCGGCATCATCGGCTGCAGTATCGCCTATCACCTGGCCAAGCTCGGCTGGCAAGACGTCGTGCTGCTTGAGCGCGGGCACCTGACCAGCGGCACCACATGGCACGCCGCCGGCCTGGTCAATCAGCTGCGCGCCAGCCACACGCTGACCCAGCTGTCGCGCTATGGCGTCGGCCTCTATCAAACGCTGGAAGCGGAGACCGGGCAGGCGACGGGGTTTCAGTGCAAGGGCAGCATGCCGATCGCGCGCACCGACGCGCGCTTGACCGAGATCAGGCGCATGGCGGCACTGGGCGATTGTTTCGGCGTCGAAGCCTATGAGATCACGCCGCGCGAAGTAGAGGATCTGTGGCCGCTGATGGACGTCGCGCAGATCAAGGGCGCGATCTTTATACCGGGCGACGGGCAGGTCAATCCGGTCGATACCACGATGGCGCTGGCCAAGGGGGCGCGCGCAAATGGCGCGCGCATCGTCGAGGAAGCGCCGGTGACGGCGGTGCACCGCAAGAATGGCAGGGTCACCGGCGTGGCGACGGAGCAGGGCGATATCGCCTGCGAGTATGTCGTCAACTGCGCCGGCATCTGGGCCCGCGAAATCGGCCTGATGGCGGGCGTCAACGTGCCGCTCTACGCCGCCGAGCACATGTATATCGTGACCGAGCCGATCGAAGGGCTGGCGCACGACCTGCCGATCGTGCGCGATACCGACGGCTGTATTTATGTCAAGGAGGATGCCGGCAGGCTATTGGTCGGCTGCTTCGAGCCGGTGTCCAAGCCGGTGGCGCTCGACAAGCTGCCGCTCGGCGCCGAGTTCATCGAGCTGCCGGAGGACTGGGATCAGTTCGAGATGCCGATGCAGAACGCGCTGGAGCTGATTCCAAGCCTCAAGAGTGCGTCGATCCGCCAGTTCCTCAACGGGCCGGAAAGCTTCACGCCCGACAACAAGTTCATCATGGGCGAGGCGCCGGAGCTGAGGAACTTTTTCGTCGCCGCCGGCTTCAACTCGCAAGGCATCCTCAACGCCGCCGGCGCCGGCAAGGTTCTCTCCGAGTGGATCCTCGAGGGCCAACCCAGCATCGATCTCGCCGAGCTCGACATCGCACGCTTCGGCCGCTTTCAGAACAACCGACGCTACCTGGCCGAGCGCACGCGCGAGAGCCTCGGGCTGTTGTTTCAAATGCACTGGCCCTACCGCCAGGTCGAGACCGCGCGGCCGGTGCGCTTGAGCCCGTTGCACGCGCGCCATATCGAGCACAATGCCTGCTTTGGCGAAGCGGTCGGCTGGGAACGGGCCAATTGGTTCGCGCCGGCGGGCGTCGCGCCGCGCTACGAGTACGCCTATGGCCGGCAGAACTGGTTCGACTATGTGCGCGCCGAACATGGCGCCGTGCGCAACAATGTCGGCCTCCTTGACATGAGCTCGTTCGCCAAATATCTGGTGCAAGGGCCCGACGCGGAACGCGAACTGCAGCGCATCTGCGCCAACGACGTTGCCGTCGCCAACGGCAAGCTGGTCTACACCCAGCTGCTCAATCGGCGCGGCGGCATCGAGGCCGATCTGACCGTGACGCGCCTCGCCGAGGATCGTTACCTGGTGATCACCGCCGCCGCGTCGCAAACCCGCGATTTCAACTGGATCGAGCGCAATATCGAGGACGGCGCGCGGGTTTATTTGACCGACACCACCTCCGGGTCCGGCGTTCTGGCGGTGATGGGGCCCAAATCGCGCGAGCTGCTCGGCAGGGTGAGCGATGCCGATTTCTCGAACGCCGCCTTTCCCTTCGCCAGCAGTCAGGAGATCGATATGGGCTATGCCCGGGCGCTGGCGATGCGCATCACCTATGTCGGCGAGCTCGGTTGGGAGCTGCACCTGGCGACGGAGTTCATGGTGCCGGTCTTCGATCGGCTGCTCGAGGCCGGCGCCGATCTCGGCCTCAAGCTGTGCGGCATGCATGCCATGGATTCACTCAGAAGCGAGAAGGGCTATCGCCATTGGGGCCATGACATCACGCCGGCGGAAACCCCGCTCGAGGCCGGCCTGGGATTCGCGGTAGCGTTCAAGAAAAAGGTGGACTTTATCGGCCGCGAGGCGCTCGAGCGCCAGCGCGAGACGGGCCTTTCGCAGCGTCTCGTCCATGTCATGTTGCAGCAGTCCGACCCGTTGATGTTCCATGACGAGACGATCTATCGCGATGGCGCCGTCGTCGGGCGCATCACCTCGGCGGCCTTCGGCTACGGCTTCGAGCGGCCGCTCGGCATGGGCTACATCGAGACCGCGAACGGCATGGACGGCGAAGACCCGCTCAAGGGGCGCTTCGAGGTCGATATCGCCGGCGAACGCGTGCCGGCGACGATCTCCTTAAAACCTTTCTATGACCCGAAGAGCGAGCGCGTTCGCCTCTAGCAGGCTGCTGAAAGACCCACCATCTCGCGGCATTTGCTCATGATTATTTTTGCCGAGCACCTTTCTTTTAAGATATTTGGCCGGACTCCGGGCGCGCTCATAGCGGCGCTCCGGCCAACAGTTTGGGCAGCCGGACGAGGTTGTCGGCGGCCAGCGCCAAGGTGAATGAGCCTTCGATCCGCCGCCGGCCTCGAAACTTGGTCTTGTTGCGACCGCCTCGAACCTTGACCCGGATGGCATCGAAGAAGACCAGCGGATAGCAGACATCGAGCGGCCGGTTCTGCTATTCGGCCACCTCCTCCAGCACCGATTTCTTCGAATAGCCGTTGCGGTGATTAAACCTGCCCTCGGTGCTTTCGCCGGAAAGGTGATCGTCGATCTCGGCGTTCAGAATGCCGATGATCTGCTCTTCCGTGAACCTGCCGCGCTTCATTCGTCCGTCTCTTCGTGGCAACGGACTCTAACTTCAAAATGGAGGAATTTCTGGGGAGCATGTCAAATGATCGAGAAAGCCCTTGACGCCGAGCTATCGGGCGAACCCATGTCGGATTAAACCCGCGCGGCCCGGCTCGCCGGCACCCGGCTTCGGACAAAAATCAAGCGCCAATCGGAGACCGGCCATGCCGCACTGGTTAACAATATCCAGCTAGTAGAATGACGTCACGGCGGTTACGATCATGCGCGTTTTGAAAAGACCGCCGCGCACGGCAACCCGAATATGATGGCCGAAGACGTTATGACAAGAAATACGAACGGGCGAGCCTGAGCCTTGAGCAACGCGACGACCGTTCATTCGGCCTCGACCAAAACCTTTCTCTGGGTCTGCATGGGCCCGGTTCTGGTGTTTCTCATCGTCGTCGCCGTGGCGCCGTTGACGCTGGCAATGGTCGACAGTTTTCGCGAACTCTCGATGACATCGCTGACCAAGCGCGGGGCCTTCATCGGGCTCGACAATTATCGCGATTTGATCGGCACGGATTCGCATTTTTACGGCGCCATACTGCACACCGCCGTCCTGATGGCGATCGCGGTGCCGCTCGAGTTCGTCTTCGGGCTTATGATAGCGCTGTGGATCAACCGCCAATTCACCGGGCGCCGCCTGGTGCTCACGGTCCTGATGATCCCGACCATGATCGCGCCGGTCGTGGTCGGCATGATCTGGCGCTTTTTTCTGATGCCGAGCTTTGGCGTTCTCACCGTCTATCTCAACAGGCTCGGCCTGTTCGAGGAGAGCACCGTTTTTTCCGAATCGCTCACCGCCTTCGGCGCCCTGATCATTATCGACATCTGGGAGTGGACGCCCTTCATCATGCTGATCATGCTGGCTGGGCTCAGCGCCATGCCGAGGGCGCCGATCGAGGCGGCGACCATCGATGGCGCCTCGCGCTGGCAAATCCTGCGCCATGTCCAGATTCCGCTGCTGCGCCCGCTCATCATCATCGCCCTCATGCTGCGCGCCATCGATGCCAGCAAGATCTTCGATACCATCTACGTCCTCACCGGCGGCGGCCCGGGCGATGCCACCGAGGTCATCGCCTCGTTTGCCTACCGCACCAATTTCCTCAAATGGGATCTCGGTTACGGCGCCGCTATCTGTCTCGTTCTCGCCTTCGCGTCGCTCGTCGTCGCGGCGATCTTCTATAAGATCGTGAGCGGCAAGCCGGCGCCAACGGGGGCGAGTTAGATGCGCCGGCGCATTCCCTTCGGGTTCCTGATACCGCTCGTCATCCTGCTGGCGGTCGCGCTGGTTCCCTATATCTGGATTCTGTTGGCGAGCTTCAAAGAGCGCGTCGATCTGATCACGGCTGTAAGCG
>CAJXFT010000258.1 GCA_913053235.1 uncultured Alphaproteobacteria bacterium | reverse complement strand
CTTGTCGGTATATTCACGCGCCGCATGCAGGCCAGGATCTCCGTAGCAGGCGATTATATAGGCGTCGAAGCCCTGTTGATCGCCTTTGCGGATTTCATTCAGTATGCCGGGCACGCACAGATATTCGTCGAAGAAGGATTCGATCGAAGCCGGTGCATATTCAGGCGTTACCGCGACGATTTCCGTACCGTCGCGCGCAACCGTCCTGGCCGCGACGGCGTCGGCATCTGTCATGTCCTGCGAAGAGTTCGGGTTGATGATCATGATCTTCATATTGAGTTCCTTCAACTAAAGATTGTCAGTCAACGTTCCCGTTTTCTTTGGTGAAACGGGCCAGGCGAAGTCCCATTAATTTGCGATGCCCCCGAAATGAGCGCCGGGAATGAACGCTCATGGGAAAGCACACCTCCGCTCCAGCACGGGCCAACGGCTGGTTTTTTATTTTTTTACCGCTCTTTCTCTTAAGCCCGAGGCTATCACGCAATTCAAGTGATAGTCCACACGGAAATTGTATGAAACCGGCTCCGCGCCTTCAACGGTTATCCAAATTCCGCAACCTACAGCGCGCACCAGCGCCGCGCCAAAATTTCGTAGATCTCCGCCGCCTGCTCGATATGCGCGACCGGGCAATACTCGTCCGTCTGATGGGCCATCTTCATTTCACCCGGCCCCAGGATGATGGTCGGCGGATTTCCGTAGGCTGGGGTCAAGGCCGATGCGTCGGTAAAATAGGGCGCGCCGCGCGGCTCGATTCGCTCGCTCAGAATTCCGCCCATGACGTCGTAGACTTCCTGAACCCAGGGGTCCGTGTGAGGCGTATACACGCCGTTCACATTTACCAGGCTGTGGACCTTGTTGTCCGCGCCGAGATAACTCTCGATGCCGCTGAGGACATTGTCGCGGTCCTGCCCGGGAAGGATGCGCATATCGATGGTGAACTCGCTATGGTCCGGTACGGAATTGAGGTTTAGGCCGCCCGAAATCATGCCGACATTGAGGGTGGCGCCGCCGAGCAGATCGTGTGGCGCGATATTGAAATCGAAATCCTCCAACTTGGAAACGGAACGCGCCGCCTTGTAAATAGCGTTTTCGCCGTGCTCGGGCATTGAGCCATGCGCGGTTACGCCCTTGGTCTCCACGCGCAGCCAGAGCGCGCCTTTGTGGCCGAGAACCGGATAGTTTGATGTCGGCTCGCAAATCACCACCGCGCCGGCTTCGCCGAGGGCGCCGACATCGCTCAAATAAAACGAGCCCTCGCATCCGCTCTCCTCGCCGGCACAGATTGCCATGACGATGTCGGCCTCGCCGCGTTTGCCTTCCCCGGCCAGCATGAGCGCGGTATGGACGAAGGCCGCAATGCCCGCCTTCATGTCGGTGCTGCCCCTGCCGTAGAGTTTGCCATCGACAATTTCGGCGCCGAACGGATCGAACGACCACTCTTTCGTACCGAGCGGAACCACGTCTATATGCCCGCCGAAACAGAGCGGCGGTTTGCCGCCACGTCCCTTAAGCCGGGCCACCAGGCTGGTGCGGTTGTCCGCGAATTCATAGGAATTCACCTCGATTCCCGCGTCCGAGAGCAAATCACCGAGATAGTTGGCGCACTCGATTTCGTGGCCCGGTGGGTTGCGCGTGTCCATGCGCACGATATCCTGGGTGATCTCCAGCGCCGAGGGAACTGACGGCATGATCAGGGCTCCTTTGCAAACAAGATTTGTTTTATCGATACAGGCCGCAAGCAATTTAGGCGGAGTGGGCGCTCAAATTAAGTTGTATGGGTATTCGACGCAATCGGCGGGAGCACGAGCATGGTAAGAATTGTGCGATTTCACGAGACAGGTGGGCCCGAGGTACTGCGCCTGGAGCAGGTAGCGGAGCGCGATCCCGGCCCCAGCGAGGTGCGCATCAGGGTCGAGGCGATCGGCCTCAACCGGGCGGAGGTCATGTTGCGTGAGGGCGTCTATCACGAGCGCCCTGTATTGCCGTCGCGCATCGGCTACGAGGCTGCCGGCGTGGTTGATGCGCTTGGCAAAGGCGTAACCAGCGTTAAGCAGGGAGAGCGGGTGGCCACCGTGCCTTCCTTCGCGCTCTCGCAGACCCAACAAGGCGTTTACGGCGAAAGCGCGGTGGTGCCGGCGGAAGTGGCGGTGCCCTATCCGGCGTCTCTTTCGCCGATCCAGGGCGCTGCCATTTGGATGCAGTACCTGACCGCCTACGGCGCGCTTGTCCATTATGGCGGACTTGGCCCGGACGACGTGGCGCTCATTACGGCGGCGAGCAGCAGCGTCGGAATTGCCGCTATCCAAATCGCCAAACAGCGTGGTGCCACGGTGATCGCCACCACGCGCCATTCCGCCAAAAGAGCGGCACTCCTGGATATCGGCGCCGACCATGTTGTCGCAACCGAGGAGGAGGGTCTGGCGGCGCGTGTCATGGAAATCACCGATGGCGGCGGTGCGCGCATCGTGCTCGATCCGATCGCCGGGCCGATGCTGACGGTGCTGTGTGGCGCCGCCGCGCCACACGGCACGATCTTCGAGTATGGCGCGCTGCACCCCGGTGAGACGGCCTATCCGCTGATGCCGATGCTGGCCAAGTCGCTTACCATCACGGGCTACCAGATGCTCGACTTCGTGCTCGACCCGGCGCGCTTCGGCGCTGCGCGGGAGTATATTTTTGCCGGGCTCAACTCGGGCGCCCTGACGCCGGTGATCGACCGCACCTTCGCGCTCGAACAGATCGTCGACGCGCACCGCCACATGGAATCCAACACCCAATGCGGCAAGATCGTGGTAACGGTCTGAGTTTCGCCTTGGCGCGACAAAATACGCATTGATCTCGGCCGCGCGGCGCTAACGCATTGCACCAACGTCAATCCGCGAAATATAATCTTTAATGTTGGTTGATGTTCGTGGCTTCCATTTCCGACAGGAGACAATGCGATGGTAAAGCAGGCAGGCGGCAACGGCATCGACGGCTTCGAGACCGATGTTGTGAGCCGTGAGATCATCCGCGGCAAGTTGCTCGCCGTGGCGGATGAGATGGGCCTGGTGCTCATGCGCAGCAGCATGAGCCCCGTTATCTACGAAGTTCTCGATTTCGCCTGCGGCTTTTGCGATCCGGCCGGTGATCTGGTGTCTCAGACCAACGGCATCACCGTGTTCACCGGCACCTTCTCGACCCAAATCAGCGTCATCAAGCAGAAATTCGCCGGCCGCATTCGGCCCGGCGACATATACATGCTCAACAACCCCTATGAGGGCGGGACTCATTACAATGATGTCGGCGTGATCAAGCCGATATTCATCGATGATGAGCTGTTCGCCTTCGCCATCTCCATTTCCCATTGGACCGACATCGGCGGCAAGTCGCCCGGCTCGCTGCCGGCCGACGCGACGGAGATATTCCAGGAAGGAATCTGCTTTCCCGGCATTCACATCTATAAAGAGGGTGAGCGCCAGGATGCCGTGTTCGAGATAATCGCGCACAATGTGCGCCTGCCGAAGATGGCGCTCGGCGATTTGAATGCGGCCTTGGCTTCGGTACGCATCGCCGAGAAGCGCTGCCTCGAACTGTGCGACAAATATGGCCAGCTCGCCGTCAAGGAAACATTCCGCCACATCCTTGAAAGCAGCGAGCGGGTTAGCCGCGCCGCTGTCGCGGCGCTGCCCGATGGCGTTTACCACGCCGAGGATTGGGTGGACGGTGACGGCATCAGTGAGGAACGCTTTCCGACTCACGTCGAAGTGCGCGTCGCGGGCGATGAAATCACCTTCGATTATTCGGGCTCTTGTGACCAGCTCCAGGGCCCTGTCAATTGCTCACGCTCCGCCCTGGTGTCGGCGGTAAAGACGATATTCAAGGCAATTGTCAATCCTCAGGCGCCTTCCAACGAAGGCTGGTTCCGCCCGCTCAAGATCGTGGCGCCCGAAGGCACGGTGTTCACCGCCACCAAGCCGGCGCCGGTCGGTTGGTACTATGAGGGCACCGGCCAAGCCTCGGAGCTGGCCTGGAAGGCGCTGGCGCCGATCGCGCCCGAGCGCGTCAGCATGGGCAGCGCCAACAGCCTTTGCGTCACCGTGCTCGGCGGCTACGATCGCGCCAGGGGCGAGCCGTGGGTGATGATCGAGCCCAGCATGGTCGGCTGGGGCGCCACCGATGAGCGCGACGGGAATTGCGTCACCAGCGCCATCACCAACGGCGACACCTTCAATTATTCGGTCGAACTTCTCGAAGCCAAATTTCCGGTGCACGTCAATCAATATACGCTCAATATTCCCGGCGGGGTCGGCGCCGGTCTCTATCGGGGCGGCTATGGCTCGATCCGCGAATATGAGATACTGGCCGACGACACGGTGCTCTCGGCGAGTTATGGCCGCTCGATCGAGAGGCCGTGGGCCGGGGACGGCGCCAAGCCGGGCTCGTGCAACTATTTCGAGCTTCAGGTCGGCAATGACGCGCGCCGCGCGGCGCGCGCGCCGACCACGATCATGAAGCGCGGCGACGTCATTCGCATGGTCACCGGCGGCGGCGGCGGCTACGGCGATCCCTTCGCCAGAGCCGCC
>CAJXFT010000257.1 GCA_913053235.1 uncultured Alphaproteobacteria bacterium | reverse complement strand
AAACCACTCGGCAACATGGTCAATGCTATTTGCAGAAGATTCTGGACATAACTCGCATCCGCTCCCTTGGCTACCTCGTATTAACTCGGGCGCTCAGTCGCGCAGCCGGAATGCAAGAGACGCATTCCGGGTATGTGGTGCCGTTTGTAATTACGGTGACAGGTTACATAATTACCTTGGCACGAAATCGCTGAGCGCCGCAACGATGGTGTCGGCGTCCAGGTCGGGCTCGAAATTTGCGCCCGTGACCTGTGCCGTCTGGGCGCCCGGTTGCAGGGTTTGCGCGCGCTCGAGATAGGGAAAGAGCACGTCGTCCTTTGCCGCCATCAGCAATATCGGGCAGGTCGCGTTTTTATAAGGCGTCATGAAATCGTAATCCCACACCGCCGAATAGGTGCGGTGGCGCCCCGAATAAGCGCGCACGTGATGCAAAAGCTCGCGGTGGTGAACCTCGAGGTCGGCCTTGGCGCCGAGCCCGGCGAGATAGCGCCATGTCGTCATCAGATATTCGCCATCCTCGGTCGGGGCGATCGGCGCCGAAAAATGGCGGCGGAATTCCTCGCGCTCTTCGGCCGTCAGCGGATAGGCGCCGATCAATATCATGCCCTTGACCGAGGCCGCGTGGCGCGCCGCCATTTCAACGCAGAGACCGGCGCCCGTATGGTGGCCGAGGGCGTAGAATTCATCGATGCCGAGAGCCGCCAGGGCTTCAAACAGCCACGCCGCATATTGCTCGAAGGCCGGCATTCCCTCGGGCTCGAAAGAGCCGCCGAAGCCGGGCGTATCGAGGGCGTAAATCGGGTTGGCGAGGCCGGCTGTCCGCATGATGCGGTGATACGAGGCGCCCGAGCTCGCGGTCTGATGAAAACAGACGATCGCCACGCCCTCGCCGTCGCGCCGGGCATAGTGAATTTGGCCCGCCGAAATATCGATATAGCCTTTATGGATCATTTTCCTGCCCACCCGTTCATGCGCCGAGCAGCGCGTCGGCGCGGCGCCGCGCCATGCCTGCGTCTTTCGCCTTGCCTTCGCCTTCGAGCGCCTGGGCCAGTAACTTCCAGGCCCGCGGACTGTTCGGCTTGAGCGCGGTGCGCTCGTGAAGGAGCGCCCGGGCGAGGGCGAAATTGGCGTTGTTCAGGGCGGCATCGATGAGCATCAGGGAAAAAATATCGCGCTGTGCATGGCTGCCGCCGATGGCTCGCACCTGGTAGCGCAGCGGCAACATCAAGCGCAGCGCGAGGTCGAAATCGCCCTGATAACCTGCGCCGACGGCGCGCGCCAGGGTCGCCCCGACGCGGGCCGCGAGCTGCTCCTGCGTGGTGCGCCGGCCGGCACCGGCGGCGCGCATCGATTCGATCAGTGCATCGAGCGCGTCGAAGCGCCCGGCCGCCGCCAGCGCGATGGCGAAATGCAAATCGGCGAAAACCAGAAGATGGTCGTCGGTGCGCTTTTCCGCCTCGTCGGCGAGTTCCTCCCAGCGCCCGCCGGCACCGACGCCGATTCTCTCGAGGCGCCACAACATGGCGGCGGCATTGCTGATATCGAGATAATCCTCGGACGGCTCGGCGCGGAACCGGGCATCGTAAAGTGCCACGACTTCATCATATTGTTCGCGCTCGAAATGGTGCAGCGCGCGGTGCCACCAGACATGGTTGGCGAAACCGTTGCAGCCGCTCCAGCCCTCCTCCGTCGATTTGAGCCAGGCGATGCCGGCGCCGCGCGCCTCGGTCATCTCATGCACATGGGCGACCGCGTGCACGGCCCAGATATCGCCCGGATTGCCTTGCACCGCGCTCTCTCCCATATCCAGGGCGGCGGCGTAATCGCCGCATTCCCCGAGGCCGAAGGCATACATGCCATGCACGAACCCGGCGCCCGGCTCGCCGGCCTCCCAGGCCGGCAGGACGCGCGCCACCGAATCGCGCATGGCGGCGCTGTCGCCCGAATAGAAGTGGCAGAAATGGGCGAGGCGGAGCGCCAGCACGTCGCGCGGATGGTCGACCAGAATGCCCTCCCAACGGGTCGTGCATCCGATCATGTCGCCGGCGCACCAGGCTTCGAGCGCCGCCAGATGCTCGCATTCGCGCGCACTCACCACCTTGGCGAATTCGCGCGCCCTGCCGGCGCATTGCAAGGCTTTAGCTTCCAAAGCCGGCAGCGCCATCAGCTTGAAGAAATATCCCTTGATGCAATGGCCCATGAAGAGGCCGTCATCGGCGGCCAGCGCCTGCTTCAGATGGTGGCCGGTATCGCGGCGAAATCCGAGATAGGCGCGCAATGCCTCGTCATAGTGGCGCGCCGCCTCTGGGCTCGCCGCCGTCATGGCCAGGCCGAAGCAATCGATTTGCATAATTGAGCCCCTGCGGATAGCGCTTGTCGCCCGGCACCATGGCATACTAAATGTCGGTACAAAAGATTGGATTGCCCGATGGATTTCAGCCTCAGCCGCGAACAGAAAGCGCTTCAGGCACGCGCCCGCGAATTGGCGCAAGGCGAAATCGCCGCGCGCGCCGCCGAGGTCGACCGCGGCGAAGCCTATCCGTGGGACAATGTCGCTCTCCTCAAGGATGCCGGGTTTTTCGGCATGACGATTCCTGAGGCGCATGGCGGCCAGGGGCTCGGCTATCTCGATGCGGTTCTGGTGGTCGAGGAAATGGCCAAGGCCTGCGCCGTCACCGGGCGCATTTCGGTCGAGGCCAATATGGGCGCCATCGGCATCATCATGGCCTATGGCAGCGAGGCGCAGAAAAAGATCGCCGCCGAGCTGGTGCTGGCCGGCGACAAGCCGGCGATTTGCATCACCGAGCCGGCGGCCGGCAGCGCGGCGACGGAAATGACCAGCCGCGCCGATCAGCGCGGCAACGGCTATGTCCTGAACGGCAAAAAACATTGGATTACCGGTGCCGGCGTGTCGCGCCTCTTTCTCATCTTTGCCCGCGTCTTCGATGCTGAAGGCGAGGAACAGGGCATCGGCGGCTTCATCGCGCTCGGCGGCGAAACCGAAGGGCTCGAAATCGGCAAGCGCGAGCCAACCATGGGCTTGCGCGGAATTCCGGAAAGCGAGGTCCTGATGAAGGACATGGCGCTGGACGCCGACATGCTGGTGATGCCGCCGCGGGGCCTGAAGAAGGGCTTCGCCGATTTGATGACCGCCTATAACGGCCAGCGCGTCGGCGCCGCGACGGTGGCGCTCGGCATCGCCGAGGGCGCCTACCGCCTGGCCCTCGATTATGCCGGCGAGCGTCAGCAGTTCGGCCGCCCTCTCGCCGAATTTCAGGGCCTGCAATGGATGCTGGCGGATATGAGCATCCAAATCGCGGCGGCGCGGGGTCTCATCCACCGCGCGGCGCTGTGTCCGGCCGGCCAATTCCCCGACATATTGGAGGCCGCCCAGGCCAAGATCTTCGCTTCGGAAATGGCGATCCGCGTCAGCAACGACGCGCTGCAGATATTCGGCGCCGCCGGCTATTCGCGCAGCAACCCCCTGGAGCGCATGGCGCGCGACGCACGCATGTTCACCATCGGCGGCGGCACGGCGCAAATCCTCCGCACCCAGGTGGCATCGCGCATCCTCGGCAGGCGCCTGCCGCAAACCCGCGACGGCTATCTCAAGAAATAATCCCTTTCCTTTTCTGCCTGCGAATCTGCCGGAGAGGGGAAAATTTGATTCTGCCTCCTACTATGCGATCAGGCCGCCGCATTCAAGAAGGTTCGGTCCGGCGCGTCAGCCTGAATTACGCGACCGGCTTGAGACACCCTTTGCGTCTTTTGTTAGTATGGCCTCAGCTTAGTGATCGCCAGTCGACTCGACAAAGCGGAACACGGCGATTGTTGGCCGGTTGTCTTACAATCAATTCGAAAGTTACATGGCTATCCGGCTGATCGATATACGCGCCGCCATGGAGAAAAAGTCCGGTTTCGGTAACGCCGTCTATTTCTAGCGGCGCGTCAAACCACGCATAGCTCGTTTCCGGCTCTGGGTCTGACCAGCCCGGAAAATGAGAAATGGTCTTCCAGGCCTCTACAATATTTTGAAAACCCTCCATTTCCCGATAGTAACCGGTCTCAAACCCAACCGGGAGTCTATATGGCGGCAGGACCTTCCTCAGCTGCCGAATTCGCCAGCGAGCAGAAACTCCTTATTGCCCCCAGCGCCAGTGATCGGACTCTCGCATATGCCGAGCACCTGCCAGCCCGGCTGCGCCGCCAACCAGTCGCGCATGGTTTGGCAAACTTCGGCGTGGACGGCCGGATCGCGGACGATTCCGCCTTTGCCGACGCGTGCGCGCCCGGCCTCGAACTGGGGCTTGATCAGAGCGATCAAAAAGGCGCCCGGCGCGGCCAGGGCGAGCGGCGCCGGCAGGATCGTGCGGAGGCCGATAAAACTGGCGTCGCAGACCACCGCACCGACCGGCTCCGGCACCTGCTCGGGCCCGATATGGCGGGCGTTGGTGCGCTCCAGCACGATCACGCGGTCGTCGCGGCGCAGCTTGTCGGCGAGCTGGCCGTAGCCGACATCGACGGCGTAAACGCGCGCCGCACCCTCGGCCAGCAGAACATCGGTGAAGCCG
>CAJXFT010000256.1 GCA_913053235.1 uncultured Alphaproteobacteria bacterium | reverse complement strand
TTCTTATCCAAAAAAACACGCTCGGACCAACATGCAAGGGTTGGGAAGATGGGGCGACCTAAGCGCGCGGAGCGCGCTCTCAACACCGGGGGGCATCCGCGCTCTTTTGTTTGGCCCTCAAACGCCGGGCGGGGGCATCCGCCCCCTTGGCTACCTCGTATTAACTCGGGCGCGCGGTCGCGCTTGCCGGAATGCAAGAGCATTCCGGATGGTGTGCCGATTTAGCGAGTCTTTGTGGATTCCCTCAGTCGCCGAGATGCATGGGATAGTGCCTGGCTTCCCACGCCTCGACGAGCGTAACCAAAATATCGAGCCGGTCGCCTTCAGACGTGTTCCGTTTGGCGCTCATCAGGCTTTCGATTTCCTTCAGTGTTTGACGGTAGTCGCGCTTGTTCCTGATCGGTGAGATTTCCATATTCTTTGCCGTCAAGCCACTCAATCCGGCTTCTTGTCGCGCAAGCCGTTTTCCTCGATCCAGCGCGTGGTGTCGTCGAGCGCGGCGGCGAAGCGCTGCATCATTTCGCCGATTTCGTCTTCCGTGATGATCAGCGGCGGCGAGAAGGCGACGCTGTCGCCGGACAGCGCCGAGCGGATGATGAGGCCATGGTCCTGGGCGCGCTGGCGGATAAACTCCTTGACCTTGAAAGCCGGGTCGAAGGAGCGTTTGGTTTCCTTTTCGGCGACCAGTTCGAGCGCCGCCATCAGGCCGACGCCGCGCACATTGCCGACCAGCGGATGGTCGGAAAAGGCCCTGAGGCCGTTTTGCAGGGCCGGTGAAACCCGCCTCACATGGCCGACGATATCGCGTTCCTGCATGAGCTGCTGGGCGCGATTGGCGACCGCGACCGCGACCGGATGCCCGGTGGTGGTAAAGGCATGGCCGAAAAAGCCGATCCTGTTGCTCTCATCCCTTATCACGCTGTAAATCTCATCAGTGATCATGATCGCCGAGATCGGCTGATAGGCGCCGGACAGCCCCTTCGCCATGGTCATGATGTCGGGTTTGATGTTGAAGGTATCCGAGCCGAACATGTTGCCGGTGCGGCCGAACCCGGTGATGATCTCATCGGCGATCATGAAAACGTCATATTTGTTCAGCACCGCCTGCATTTTCTCGAAATAGGTCTTGGGCGGAGGCACGCAGCCGCCGCCGCCCATCACCGGCTCGGCGACAAAAGCGGCGACGCTGTCCGGCCCTTCTTCGAGGATCATGGCCTCCAGGCTTTCGGCCAAGCGGGTGGCGAATTCCTCTTCCGATTCACCGTCCCGGCCGAAGCGGTAATAATGCGGAAACTCGGTGTGCCTGAAATTGGGCAGCGGCAGATCGAAGCCGGCATGCATGGAGGGAATGCCGGTCATGCTGGCCGCCGCCATGGTGACGCCGTGAAAGCCGAACTGGCGGGCGATGATCTTCTTCTTCTCCGGGCGGCCGCGCGCGTTGTTGTAGTAATAGATCATCTTGACCGCGGTATCGTTGGCCTCGGAGCCGGAATTGGCGAAAAACACTTTCGACATCGGCACCGGCGCCAGCGCCTTGAGGCGCTCGGCCAACTCGCCCAGGGGCTCCGTCGTCTTGTCGATCAGGCTGTGATAATAGGGCAGCTTCTTGAATTGCCGGATCGCCGCCTCGATCAATTCAGGCTCGTTGAAGCCGAACGAGGCGCACCACATGCCGGCGGCGCCTTCGATATATTCCTTGCCGTCCTCGTCGATGATGCGCACGCCGCGCCCGCCCGTGACGACGACCGGCGGCGTTTTTTCGAGGGCCGCAAGGTTGCTGTAGCCATGCAGGATATTCTCGACGGCACGTGCGCCGGCCGAATTCGCTGTGCTGCTCATGATGCCATTGCCTTTCCGTTTTCTTCTTTCATCTCTTTCAGGCTCGCCAATACCGCTTCGGCGAGATGATCCACTTCACCCTCGCCCATCGCCGTCGACAGGCAGCCCAGCCCCCAGGTGCTGAACAGAACGCCGCGGTTCAACAGGCGGCGAAACAAATCCTCCAGCATCTCGGCGCGCCGTTCGGTATGGGCGCGCCAGGTGGCGCGGTAATTGCCGAGCGCCTCGGTCGAAAAATGCATCAGGATCAAAGACCCCTCGCCGGTCACCTGGCCGTCTATTTCGGCGAGGCGAAAGGCTTCGCGGATGCCCGCGCGCGCGCGTTCGCCCAATTGGTTGAGGCGCTGGATGGCCTCCGGCGTCAGCAGCTTCATCGCCGCGATGCCGGCCGCCATCGAGACCGGATTGCCGGCGAAGGTGCCGGAATGCGAACACATCGCCTTGCCCTGGCTCGAATCATAGACCCGCATGACCTCTTCGCGCCCGGCAACGGCGCCGATCGGCATGCCGCCGCCGATCACCTTGCCGAGTGTCGTCATGTCGGGCTCGATGCCGTAGAGGGTCTGCGCGCCGCCATGGTCGAGGCGCCACGTCACCACCTCGTCGAGGATCAGCACCGCATCGTTGGCGCGGGTGAAGGATTTCAGCATCTTGACGTAATCGGCACTGGCCGGAATGCCGCCGCAGCGCGACGGCACCGCGTCGAACAGGACTCCCGCCAATTCGCCGGCATGGCCGTCGAGAATGCGCCTCGACGCCGCGACATCGTTGAACGGCAGGATGACGGTATCGCTCGTCACCCCTTCGGGCACGCCGTGCGTGTGGCCGACGGCGCGCGGCTCGTCCTGGCCCCAATGTTGCGGGTCGGAATCGAGGCTGACCTCGGCATAATCATAGGCGCCGTGATAGACGCCTTCGCATTTGGCGATCTTGGGCTTGCCGGTATAGGCGCGCGCGCCCTTGACGGCGTGCATGACGGCCTCGGTGCCGGTATTGGTAAAGCGCAGATGATCGAACGTGGCCGCGCGCCCGAGGATCATCTCGGCGAGCTCGATATCGAGCTCGGACGGCATGGTGAAGCACATGCCGCGCGCCGCCTGGTGCTGCACCGCGGCGACGATATCCGGGTGCGAGTGGCCGAAAAGCTGGACCGTGTAATTGTTGAGAAAATCGATGCGCTCGACGCCGTCGACATCGGTCACGCGGCAGCCATCGGCGCGCGCCACATAGATCGGATAAGGCTTATAATAGGTCTGCCCGCGCGTCGTGCCGCCGGGATAAACATTCCGCGCGCGCCGGCTCAATTCGGCCGAGCGCGAGGTCGGGTCGGGATAGGAAATGCTCAATGTGGCCGCTCCTTCGCTCGCCTTTATTTTCACCTTGGCGTTTCTGTGGCGTTCGTGTGATCACACCATGATTCATGACCCGCCGTCTATGGCGATGAGAGCAATGATAACTCATTCTTGCCAAGCGCCGCGAATGGCTTATCGTAGAGGCAGAATTGAGGGAGCGGAAACATGAGACGCGTAACAACCATCGGCCTGGTGCTGGCGGCCTTCTGTTTTGCGGCGGCCGGCCATTTGATATAGAGCGACCGGGCGCAAGCGGCGTCCGAGCGCGGAGACGCGCTGGTCCAGGAAATCACCGAGCTGATCGAGGCGGCGGAGCGCGCCCGCGCGGCCGACCCGAAATTCCTCGAGGAACTGCGCCAGGCGCTGGAGGATTATCAGGGGTCGAAACTCGTCCAACTGATGCATGACGATTTCAGCGACGGCAATTTCACCCGCAATCCGCGCTGGCGCCAGGCCGAAGGGACGTTCACCGTCGACCGCGGCCGCGGCCTGCGCAGCGTGGCGAAGAAGCCGGAACCCTCGCAAACCGAAGCCTTGTCGGCGCTGCTCAAGGAATTAAACGCCAAAAAGGCGGCCAAGGGGCGTTATACCCTGGTGCAATCCTCGACCCTGGCGGGCAAGCCTATGTGCCGGTCGGCGAGGAGATCGAGCGCGTCGAAGCGGCGATCAAGGCTGAGGGCGGGCCGAGCGCGATGCAGAGCCGGCTCGCCGAATTGGAGGAAATTCGCGACAATTCCGGCCGCTACACGCTCGTCCAGTCGATCATCGTTTCGGGCAAGCCGAACATACCGGTGGGCGAGGAAATCGAGCGCACCAAGGAGGCGATCGCCAGGGAGCAGGCCGCCAAGGCCGCCGAGCAGGCGGCGCTGCGGAACGCCCGCGCCGAACTGTTCACCCGCCTGGTCATTTCCAACAGCTTCACCATTCAGATGGATATGGTCTCGCGCAAGGGTGACGGCCGCTTCGAGGTGGATGTTTTCCAGGGCTACCAGCGCAACGCCGGCTATCGCCTGGTTTACAATGCCGGCGCCTCGCCGTCCTTCGAGCTTCTCCGCTTCGGGCGCAGCGGCGCGCGCCGCCTCGCCGTACATAACCGGCGGTTCAAGCTCGAAGACGGCTATCGCCACCGCATCCTGTTCGTGCGCGACGAATCCGGCGGCATGAGCGTTTCAGTCGATGGCGGAATCCTGGTCGAGACCAGCGACAGAAGCTTCCGCGACCCCTTCAATGGCGTTGCGCTGATCAATGAAGGCGGCGATTTCGCGGTTCGCGAGATTACCGTATCGGGGGTGAAGTAACGCCGATTTGGATCAGCTGGTTTCCTGAAGTTCGCGGGTGAATCTTAGAGCAAATCCCGAGCAGGTGGAATCACCTGCGACGACGCATTTGCTTCAATTCCAA
>CAJXFT010000255.1 GCA_913053235.1 uncultured Alphaproteobacteria bacterium | reverse complement strand
CCCGCCACGCTCTATCTCTTTGGGTGCAAGCAAATGCGTCGTCGCAGGTGATTCCACCTGCTCGGGATTTGCTCTAGGCTTTCGCGGCGCCGGGCGAGGACGCTCGAACCGCGACACCGCCGTCAGTGCTTCCTGCCATGTTTTGCCATGAATGCCGCCATGTGAAATTGCGCTTGCGCCGGCGGGTAAATATGTTCGCGCCCGACCGGACAGACGCGCCGGGCGCCACAGCCCAGCATCCGGCAATCGTGATCCTCGCGCCCGTCGATTTCGCCGACACAGCGCTCCAGATCGTAACGGCCGGGCTGAAACGCTCGCGCCGGACACTCATTGAGGCAGGGTCTGTCCGGGCATGAGCCGCATGGCGAGGGCGCCTCGCCCGGCGCCGGCAATGCCAGCTTTCGACTAAAAACCAGAGCGCCGCGATAGCTGTGCCAGAGGCCATATGTCGGGTGAATGAGAATGCCGATCGGCGAGTCGTGAACCTGGCCGCCGCGCCGCGCCCAGCGCTGAAAAGGCGCATAGGGCGGGCCGTCCTGCGGCAACACGGCGCGGGCGCCAAAGCGCGCCGCCAATGCCTGGAATATTTCACTGCTCCAATCATTCAGCGCATCCGCCCCGGCGCCTCGCGAGGCCGTAAAATACGGCCACATCGAGCCGCCGCCATTGCCGGCAAGGACGATCGTCGCGGCGCGGCTGGCCGCGGCCGGGGGCGGGATATCGTCGTCCGGACCGGGGTGAAAAGCGCCGAGAATGACGAGGCCGACGCTCTCAAAAGCGGCGCCGAGCCGGGTCATCCGGTGGCGCGAATTCAGCCGCGCCGTGCCCGTGCTCACAGCCCTAATCGGCCGGGTGAACCGGATTCCACAATTTGTCGGGATAATCTTTTTCGTAATCCTTGCCGCCCGGGTAGCTCACCAGTTCGAATTGCATGCCCCACGGCGAGACGAAGTAGCACCAGCTCACGCCGCCCTCGGGATTGTCTTCCATCAATTTCGGGTCGCCGCATACCTTGATGTTGTGCTTCCTCAGATGGGCCACGGCGGCGGCGACATCGTCGACGTAAAATGCGATGTGATGGCCGCCATTGTCGGAGTTGCGCGGCTGCTCGGTTTTCTTGTCGGGAGACTCATAGACAAACAGTTCGATATTGCTGCCATGCGCGCAACGCAACATACGCATCGATTTGATATTGGCGCGTGGATGAACGTTGAGGTTTTCCGTCATCCAATCGCCATCGGCGCCGAATTCGCCCAAATCGTAAAATTCACGGCAGCCCAGTATGTCGCGGAAAAAATGTACCGCCTCGTCCATATCAGGCACCGTAAAACCGATATGCTCGGCGCCGCGAAGGCCGGGCATGCCGGTGCTTTCCGTTTCACCGTTGACGTCGCTGCTGTCGGAATTCATCTCGATCCCCCTTATTGGTTATTGGTCAATCACTGTAACTTTCCACTTTTCCGCGCTTCGGAGTTTGCGATGGATCATATCTCTTACGCCGCCGCCGCGGCCGGGAATTTGGCGCATTTATTTCACCGGTAATACACAGTTCGTCATAAATCGCGGCAATTATAGGCCATTCAAGATATTCCAAATTAACGAGTATAACTGACCGAACGTGCAATCGCTAGTTTGCATCGGGACCGAGTATCCTTGTACGGGTTGGGCCGAACCGTCGCTGTGCCGGCGCCGAATGACCGCCCGGATGCCGCCCTGGCCAAACGATGCAGACGGAAGGACAACCCTTTGTTCGAAGAAAGCGAGGCAATTATTTTGGTGGTCGAGGATGACGAGGAAGTTCGGACTTTGATGAAGGCGACGCTCGAGGACCTCAACTATCAAGTGATTTCCAAGACGGACGGCCCTTCGGCGCTAAAATCCTGCATAGCGACCAGCATATCGATCTGCTTTTCACCGACATCGTCATGCCGGGCGGCATGAGCGGCCTGCAATTGGCCGAACATGCGCGCGATTGCCGGCCCGAACTGCCGGTGCTGCTGACCTCCGGATATAATGAGGAATTCGCCGGCGCCGGGCCGGTTTTCGGTGCCGATTTGCCGCTCATTCGAAAGCCCTTCCGGCGCCGCCAATTGGCTGAGGCGATCACCGGTCTTTTGGCGCCGGTATAAATAATATCGCGGTCCGTGCCGCTGCCCGCCGGCGGCAAGGTCATCAGCCTCGTCACCCGCCACTGATTGCCAACCCGACGCCGCGCCAGTGCCCACGGGGGGCGATCGCCGCGAGGCGCCCTACTTTGCCCGGCCCGCTTTCTCGGCCAGCTTGTCGAGCTGCGCCTGCATGCTGTCGAGCTGGCCTTTTAACAGGGAAATTTCATCGCCCGAGTCGGCGTCCCCGTCGGCTGCCTCGGGCGCCTCGGATGCCTCGGATGGCTCGGATGGCTCGGATTCCTGTGGAGCCGCCGGTTTGGCGGCGCGCCCTTCGCCGGCGCCCAGCGGCGAGAACATGTTGAGCGCCTTCTGGAAGGCGGCCATGTTCTGGCGCCCCAATTCCTCGAATTCGGCCATCGGAAACACGCCGCCAAACGCTTCGTCGATGCGCGAGCGCATGCGCTCCTGATTTTGGCCGAAATTCTCCATGGTGAGTTCGAGATAGCGCGGCACCAGGGACTGCATCGAATCGTCATAGAGGCGGATGAGCTGGCGCAAAAACCCGATCGGCAGCAGGTTCTGTCCCTTGGATTCCTCTTCGACGATGATCTGCGTCAGCACTTGATGGGTGATGTCCTCACCCGTCTTGGCGTCGCGCACGGTAAACTCGGTCTCCTGCTTGACCATCTGGCAGAGATGATCGAGCGTGACGTAACTGCTCGTCGCGGTGTTGTAGAGGCGCCGATTCGCGTATTTTTTAATGATGATGGGCTCTGCATCCGCGCCGCCGGATGAATTATCTTCAGTCATGCACTCGCCTGCCGCAGCCAACTCGGCCATTATCGAAGATCGCTTCAGTCTGGCAGCAAATGCTGCGATGCGCAAATTAATGTTGCGGCGCGTCATTGGAGACCGGGGCGTGGGATTGGGTTATATTGCAGCCATGGATGAGGGCAATGGCGGCGATGGGCCGGCAGGCGAAAAGCAGGACGAGCTTCAGGCGCTCGCCTCGCGTTTTGTCGATTTGTGGCAGCGCCAACTGGAAATCATGGCCGCCGACCCGACCTTGAACGAAATGATGGCGGCCTATTCCAATTTCGGAATTCAGGCCGCCGATAGCGGCGGCGGCGATGAAAACGGAAGCGCGGATGACGGCAGCGGCAAAACAGCGGGTTCCGGCGCCTCGGCAGGGGCCGCGGCCGCTGGCCCTGCTTCTCGGCAGCGCGGCGGCGAATTGGATGAGCTCGCTCGCCGTGTTGCCGCATGCGAGGAGCGGCTCGCTCAATTGGAACAACGCGCTGGCACCAGAAGCGGCGGCGCTCGCAAGCGCCCTCGCAAAGCAAAATCCTGAAGCTCTCGCCGCTGCGCTCAGCGGCGAGATTCAGCGCCGCATGGCGGAATTTGTCGACGGCATCGAACGCTATCGCCAGCACCCCTACCGGCGCCGCCTGGAGAGCGCAAGCGACGCCCCGGCGCTGCTTTGGCGCCACGGTTCGAGCCGCCTGCTCGATTATGGTGATGGCGGCGCGGCCGACGGCGGACCGGCGGATGGTGGCGCACCGGCCGTGCTGTTCGTGCCCTCGCTGATCAACCGGGCTTATATCTTGGACCTGACGCGCGAGCGCAGCCTGATGCGCTATCTGGCCGCTTCCGGCGTCCGCCCGATGCTCCTCGACTGGGGCGCGCCGGAGGGCGATGAGCGCGAGTTCGGGCTCGACGAATATATCGCCGGGCGGCTCGACGCGGCGCTCGACGCGGCGCTTACCGCCGCCGGGCGCCGCGTGGCGCTGGCCGGCTATTGCATGGGCGGCCTGCTCGCCATGCCGGCCGCCCTGGCCCGGCCGGGCGATGTTTCTTCGCTGGTCCTGATGGCGACGCCGTGGGATTTCCACCGCGCCGGGCAGGGCGAAATCATCGCCGCCCTCAAGCTTCCCCTCGAGGCGATTCTGTCGGGCCTGGGGGTGCTGCCGGTCGATGTCATCCAGGCCCTGTTCGCCGCCCTCGACCCGCTCCTGGCGGCGCGCAAGTTCAGCCACTTTTCCAAACTGGCGCCGAAGAGTGCGGCGGCGCGCAATTTCGTCGCCCTGGAGGATTGGCTCAACGACGGCGTCGATCTTTCGGCCGGCGTCGCGCGCGACTGTCTGCTCGGCTGGTACGGCGCCAACGCACCGGCGCGCGGGCGCTGGCGGGTCGCCGGCGCGGCCATCCATCCGCAGCGCCTGGTGCCACCGGTGCTCAATATCGTGCCGCGCCGCGACCGCATCGTGCCGCCCGAATCGGCGGAACCGCTGAGCGCCCTCATCCCGGCGGCGGAAACCTGGCGCCCGGCGCTCGGCCATATCGGCATGATCGCCAGCCCGCGCGCCAAACGCAGCCTGTGGCGGCCGCTCGCCGCATGGCTGAAGGCGCACCAGGCCGAGGCCTGAACCGACATTTCCCAGATAACCTTCAGTTCGGAGCAGATTGTAGATCATCACTACCACCCATGGAA
>CAJXFT010000254.1 GCA_913053235.1 uncultured Alphaproteobacteria bacterium | reverse complement strand
GGCCGAGCTCCGCCGCGGCATCGAAGCGGCCGGCGGCAGCGCCGTTTCGGTGGCCGCCGATTTGCTCGATACGGGCGAGATCAAGGCGATGTGCGGCGATGCTCTCAAGCGCCTCGGCGGCATCGACATCATCGTCAACAATGCCGGATGGGCGGATTTCGCGCCGGTCCCGGAAATCGACGAGCCGATGTGGGACCGCATCATGGACACCAACGTCAAGGCGCCCTATCTGGTGTCGCGCCATCTTCTGCCGGCCATGCTCGAACAGAAAAGCGGCGGCTGCATTCTCTTCAACGCCTCGACCAGCGGCAAATCGGGGCACGCCCAATGGACCGCCTACAACGCCTCCAAACATGCCGTGCTGCAATTCATGAAATGCCTGGCGATGGAGGTCGGCGAGCAGGATATTCGCGTCAACGCGATCTGCCCGGGCTGGGCCGAATCGAAAATGGCCAGCGCCGCGATCCGCAAGGCGGCCGAACAGCGCGGCGAGGATTTCGACAGCGCCTATCAGGCGACCATGCGCGGAAATATGCTGGGCGCCCTGATCGGGCCTGAAAGCGTGGCCGATATGGCGGTCTATCTCGCCGGCCGGCAGGGCCGCCATATCACCGGCCAGGCCATCAATGTGTGCGGAGGCGTCAATTATCACTGACAGCGCCGACATCCCCGCCGCCGAGCTTGACGCATATGTCGCCCTCCTGCATCGCCTCTGCGACGCCTCGGGCGACGTCATCAAGCGATATTTTCGCCAGCCCGTCGAAGTTCTCGACAAGGCCGACAAGGGCCCCGGCGTCTATTCGCCGGTCACCAAGGCCGACCGCGGCGCCGAGAAAGCCATCCGCGCGCTGATCAATGAGAGCTTCCCCGATCACGGCATCATCGGCGAGGAATATGGCGTTGAGAACCTCGACGCCGAATATGTCTGGGTCATCGACCCGATCGACGGCACCAAGGCCTTCATCACCGGGTTTACCGCATGGGGCACCTTGATCGCGCTCTGGAAGAACGGCCGGGCCGTGCTCGGCGCCCTCAACCAGCCCTTCGCCGGCGAGCGCTTTATCGGCGTGCCGGGCCAAACCACCTTGAACGGCGAGGTGCTCGGTACGCGCGCCTGTGGCAGGCTCGAACAGGCGAGATTGGGCATCACCGAGATGGACATGATGCACACCGATGCCCAGAGCCGCGCCTTCGACGCCATCGCCTCGAAGGTCGAATATCTGCGCCTCGGCGGCGACTGCTACAATTACGCCCTGCTGGCGGCGGGGCATATCGATCTGGTTATCGAGGGCGACCTGAAGGTGTGGGACATCCAGGCGTTGATCCCCATCGTCGAAGGCGCCGGCGGCATCATCACCCTGTGGGACGGCGCGCCGGTGCATGACGGCGGCTGGGTCGTGGCGGCCGGCGACAAGGCGTTGCACACGCAAGCGGTGGCGCTTTTGAAGGCCGCCGCACCCGGCTGAGCGGCGGCTGAAACGGGGCGAGTGGTAAGGCTAGCCCTTCTCGGCCAGCATGCCGCCGTCGACGGGCATGATGTGGCCGGTGACGAAGCTGGCCTGATCGGACAGCAGCCATACCACGGCGCTGGCGACCTCCTCGGGCCGGCCGATGCGGCGCATCGGCACGCGTCCCGAGGCCTCGGAAGGATCGTCGTTCCAGCCGCGCAGCAGGAGCGGCGTGAGGATCGGCCCCGGCGCCACGGCGTTGATGCGGATGCCCTTGGCCGCCACTTCGAGCGCCGCCGATTTGGTCATGCCGGCGACCGCGTGCTTGGCGGTGATGTAGGGCGACCATTCGGGATAGCCGGCGAGACCCCACATCGAGCTCATATTGACGATGGCACCGCCGCCGCGCTCCAGCAGCGCCGGGATCTCGGCCTGCATGGCGAGATAGACGCCGTTGATCATGATATCGAAGACGCGCTGCACGCGCGCCATGTCCTGCTCCGCCAAAAGCGCCTGATCGCCCTCGACGCCGGCATTGTTGAACGCCGCGTCGAGCCCGCCAAAGCTGCTCAGCGCGCGTTCGACCATGGCATTTATGTCGGCCGCCTCGGCGACGTCGGTGCGCAGGAACTCAGCCCTGCCGCCGGCCGCGCGCACCTCTTCGGCCGCCGCCTCGCCGCCCGCCTCGTCGATATCGGCGATCAGCACCTTGGCGCCCGCCGCCGCCATGGCGAGGACCGTCGCCCGCCCGATGCCCGAGGCGCCGCCGGTGACGATGCCGGCTTTATCCTTCAGCATGATTTACCTCCTCGGCCAGGGCAGCCAGGAGATCCGGGTGGGTGGCGAGAGACAACAGGGTAAATTGGTTGAGCAGCACGAATTCGCCGCGCTTGGCCGCCGCCATGATGTCCTCCAAATGCATCGCCATCACCTGCATCTCCTCCAAATCGCCGGATTCCGGCTGGCAAACCTGGCGGCATTCCTTGGCGATGAACAGATGCGCCCTGCCGCAGCCCTGATTGGCATTGTTGGCATATTCGCCGAGCGACACCCAGCGCCCGGCCTCATAGCCGGTCTCCTCGCGCAGTTCGCGGCGCGCCGCGTCGTACGCCGCCTCCCCCGCCTCGATCGCGCCGCCCGGAAAGGTCAGCGAGACCCGGCGCGCGCCATGCTTGTATTGGCGGATGACGAGTATGCGCCCGTCCTCGGTCTCGGCGAAAATGCAGACGAAGGGCGCCAGATCGATCTGGTAGTAATCCGCCACCTCGCGCCCGTCCGGCAGCGCCACGCGCTCGGCGCGCACGCTAAAGAACGGCTCAGCCGACAACAGCGTCCGCGATTCCAGCACCGCCCAATTCCGCAATTTTTTCTCGTCGCTCACAGATGATTCCTTTGGAATGACGGCCGAATCGGCCACCGGGTAGACAGCTCAAATGCTGAACCCAATCTATTCCAAAGGCTGCAAATTTCCCAGCATCGTCGGGATCAACTCGCTCACGGTGGGATGGATGTGCATGACGCGCTGGATCACCGTGTAGGGGGCACCCGTATACATGACGTCGAGCAGCGAGTGGATGACCTCATCGCCGCCGATGCCGAGGATGACGGCGCCGAGAATTTTCTTGCTCGCGGCGTCGATCAGCACCTTCATGAAGCCCTGGGTCTCGCCGCGCTCCTTGGCGCGCCCCACCCGCGCCATCGCCATTTTACCGATCAGCGCCTTGCGGCCCGAACCCCGAACCTCGGTTTCGGTCATGCCGATGCGGCCCAAGGGCGGGTCGATGAAAAGCCCGTAGGTGGTGATGCGGTCCGAAATGCGCCTCGGGTCACGGTCGAACATGTTGGCGGCAAGAATTTCGTAGTCGTTGTAGGAGCTGTGGGTGAACGCCCCCCTGCCATTGGCGTCGCCGATCGCCCAGATGCCGGGCACGTTGGTCGTCAGTTGGTCGTCGACGGCGATGAACCCGCGCGCGTCGGTTTCGACGCCGGCCGCCTCGAGGCCGAGATCATGGGTGTTGGGCAGCCGTCCGACCGCGAGCAGCACATGGCTGCCAACGATCTCTTGGCGGCCCGGCGCGCAACTGGCGCTCACCACGACATCGGCGCCGCGCTTTTCAAATCCGACGCACTCGGCGCCGAGACGGACCTCGATACCTTCGTTTTCGAGGATTTCCCTGATCGCCTCGGAAACATCGGCATCTTCGCGCCCGACCAGCCGCTCGCCGCGTTGCACCACGGTGACGCGGCTGCCGAAGCGGCGGTACATCTGGGCGAATTCCAACCCGATATAGCTGCCGCCAATGACGATCAGATGTTGGGGAAGAAAATCGACCGCCATCATGGAGGCGTTGGTCAGGACATCGATCTCGCCGATGCCCGGCATGTCGGGAACCGCGGCGCGGCCGCCGACGTTGAGAATAATCCTGTCGGCTTGCAACAGCTCGCCGTTGACGCGTACCGTATTGGCGCTCTCGAGGCGGCCATGGCCTTCGAAGACGCTAAGGCCGTCCATGTTTTTCATCCAGTTGGTGACGCCCTGGTTGGACTGGCGGACGATGCCGTCCTTGCGCGCCTTGACGCGCTTCATGTCGGCTTTTATGTCGCCCTCGATGGCGATGCCAAAATCGCCGCCGCGGCGCGCCATGTGGGCGGCGCGCGCGCTCGCCACCAGGGCCTTGGTCGGAATGCAGCCGGTATTGACGCAGGTGCCGCCGAACAGCTTGCGCTCGATGATCGCCGCCTTCAGGCCTTCTTGCGTCATACGCGCCGCCATCGCCGGCCCGGCCTGACCGGTGCCGATGATGATCGCGTCGAATTGTGTCGGCATTTGTTGCCGCCCCGATGCGAACAGTTACGTCTCTCAGTGCCGATTCAAATTAGATCGATTCGGCGCGCCTTCAATTGGCGCCATCGGGGCGGCCCGACGCGGCATCAGCGGCATGCGGGCCGGTCAAACAACGTAGTTACAAATTGTAGCCACGCTCGCCGTGATCGGTAATGTCCAGGCCCTCGGCCTCTTGATCTTCGCTGGGTGACAGTGACAGTTTTAATTACACCTTCCGAACGACCCGCGCAGGCATACAAGGGACCAAACAAAGAATCGCGGATGCCCCCGGATGTTGCGAGCGCGCTCCGCGCGCTTGGTTCCCCCCTCTTCCCAACCCTTGCATGTTGGTCCGAGCGTGTTTTTTTGGATAAGAACGCGCA
>CAJXFT010000253.1 GCA_913053235.1 uncultured Alphaproteobacteria bacterium | reverse complement strand
TAAGAGATTATCGATGACCGCGAAGTTCGGCTGTGCGCTGAAATAGGAACTCTCGACGGGCTTCTGCTCGACGCCCCTGCCGAGCGCCGAGCAATCCCGCATCGGGCAGGCGGGGATGTAATAGGCGCTGTCATAGCTCGGGTTGAGCTTGTCGCGCTGGGCCTGGTTGAGCGTGAAGATCTCGTCTTGCGGCGCATCGTACGGCATGGCGTCGCGCACCGATTCATAGCCGGCGATGATGCGCTGGATGTCGTCGCCGGCGACGCCGCGCGCATAGAGGTGACGCATCTGGTCGATATCGTGGCTGAGCTTGAACGGCGCCGAGCGGCGCCGTGGCCGGACGGCGAGCTGCGCCGCGCGCTTGAAATGCTCATGGGCGTCTTCGATATCGCCGCTCGAAAGATAACAAAGCGCCAGCTTCGATTGCGCCTCGCTCATCTCCGGCGCCAGCTTTATCGCCGCTTCGAAATGCTCGCGGGCCTGTGAATTATCGGCCGAGCCGAACAGCGCCCAGCCCAGATTAAGATGCGCGGCCGGGGCGTCGGGCTGCAATTCCACGGCGCGGCGGCCATGCGCGACGGCGCCTTGCAAATCGCCGAGATCGAACAGCGCCAGGCCGAGATTGCTGTGCGCCTGGGCGTGACCCGGGTCGATCTCGATGGCGCGCCGGTAGCAGGCCACGGCCTTATCGCGCCGGTTCAGGGCGTCATGGGCGCTGCCCAGATCGCATTCGATATCGGGCGAATCCGGCGCCGCCCGGCGCGCCTGTTGCAGGCACTCGATGGCCTCGTCAAAGCGCTCCAGCCGGTGCAGCAACCGGCCCATGCCGGCCAGGCTCGCGGCACTATTCGAACCCAGCTCGACGGCGCGGCGCAAGGATGCGAGCGCCGCTTCGCTGTCTTCGAGCGCCATATGGGCGCGCCCGAGATCGCCGTGATAGGCGGCGTTGCCGGGGTCTGCCGCGATCGCCCGCGCGATCAGTTCGAGCGCTTCGCCCAGCTGGTTGCGCTCGAGGCGGATCAGGCCGGAGAGATGCAGCGCCTCGGCAAAACCGGGCTCGACTTCGAGCAGCAGGCGATACAGCCCATCCGCCTCGTCGAGGCGCCCGGCCTGGTGATGCCGCACCGCCATGTTGAGGATCTCGCTACGGTCCGCCGGCGCCGGCGCCGGCGCTTGCGCCGCGCCGGGTGCCGCTCGATCTATGCGCACAACACCAACCATCTTGCCAGATTAACGGCCAGCCACTTAAGGAATGGTGAAACTTGATGTCTGGATGCGGGTAGATATGCACGCGGCCGATTGCGGGTTGTTATTTGATCTGCCACTATGTCCATCGGTTGAGGCGCAAGAGTTTTTCGGGCGCTCGCATGCTGAAACGAATGGCGGCGATTTCTTTCATCGCGCTCGCCGCGATTGGCGGGATGCTGCTGCACGCGCCCTTCGCCGTCACCTCCGCCGCCGCCACCGTCAACAAGGACGCCGTCGCCGTCATCATCGGCAACCGGGATTATGCCGGCGGTGTGCCGGACGTCGATTTCGCGCATAACGACGCCGCCGCCATGAAGCGCTTCGTCATCGACGTGCTCGGTTTCCGCAAGGGCAATATTCTCGATCTTCGCGATGCGACGCAGGCGCAAATGACCACCGCCTTCGGCAATGTGCGCAGCCATGAAGCCAAGCTGTGGAGCTGGGTGAAAGCGGGCGAAACCGATGTGGTGGTGTTCTATTCCGGCCATGGCGTGCCGGGCCCGCAGGACCGGCGCGGCTATCTCCTGCCCGTGGACGCCGACCCCGATACGCCCGAGTTCAACGGCTATCCGGTCGATCTGCTCTATGCCAACCTGGCCAAGCTGAAGGCGCGCTCGGTGACGGTCTATTTGGATGCCTGCTTTTCCGGCGACAGCCCGAAGGGCCGCCTGACCCGCGCCGCCTCCAGCATCGGTCTCAGCCACGTTCCGGAGAAGGTGGCCGCCGGCATCACGGTCGTCACCGCCGCGCGCGGCGACCAGCTGGCGAGCTGGGACGAGGAAACCCGGCACGGCCTCTTTACGCGCTTCCTGCTGGAGGGCCTTTACGGTGCGGCGGACGGCGCCGGTTACGGCAATGGCGACGGCGCGGTGACGCTGGCCGAGGTGCGCGCCTATCTCGATGACGAGATGACCTACGCGGCGCGCAGGACCTATCTGCGCGAGCAACAGGCGACGGTGCGCGGCGACGGGGGCTACATATTGGTTTCCCTGCCCGAGGGCGGCGCCGGTGAGCCGCCTCGGATCGTTGCGGCGACGCCTGTCATTCTGCCGTTGGAGCTGGAAATGACGGCGCTGAAGAACGCCAATGTGCGCTCCGGCCCCAACGCCTCGCTGGGCAAGCTGCAAACGCTGAGGCGCGGCGAGGATGTCAGCGTCACCGGGCGCACGGAGGACGGCGATTGGTATCGCATCGCGCTCGCCGGCGGCCGGGTCGGCTATGTGTTCAAGAATTTATTGCAGGAAAAGCGGACCGGCCCGAGCGCCGGCGCGGCCTTCCGCGATTGCCCCGACTGCCCCGAGATGGTGGTGGTGCCGGCCGGCGAGTTCATGATGGGCTCGCCCGACAGCGAAGAGGAGCGCGAGAGCCATGAGGGGCCGGTGTTCCGGGTCGCGCTGGGCCAGCCGTTTGCGATCGGCAAATACGAGGTGACGTTCGCCGAGTGGGACGCCTGCGTCGGCGATGGCGGCTGCAACGGCTATCGATCCGACGACAGCGGCTGGGGCCGCGGTCAGCGCCCGGTCAGCCACATCAGCCATGACGACGCCACGGCCTATACCGAGTGGCTGAGCCGCGAGACGGGACAAGCCTACCGATTGCCGAGCGAAGCGGAATGGGAATATGCCGCCCGCGCCGGGACGGTGACGCCATTTCATTCCGGCGCGGCGATAACCACCGATCAGGCGAATTATGACGGCAACTATCCATACGGCGGTGCGGCAATCGGCCTCTACCGGGCGAAAACGGTTCCGGTCGGCGGCTTTCCGCCGAATGCCTTCGGCCTGCACGATGTCCATGGCAATCTGTGGGAATGGGTAGAGGATTGCTGGAACGAGAGCTATGCCGGCGCGCCGTCGAGCGCCAATGTGTGGCGCGCCGGCGATTGTTCCGCCCGCATCGTTCGCGGCGGCTCATGGTACAGCGGCTCGGCGAACATCCGTTCCGCCTACCGCCTCAGGAACGATTCCCAGGCCCGCATCCAAACCGTCGGCTTCCGCATCGCCAGGTCGCTGCCGTGAAGCGGTGGCTTGCCGATAAACCGGGTGGCAGCCTTATGTCACAATCGCAAATAGCCGAAGCCCAACGCATGGCGCGGGAGTGGAGGCCGAAATGAAATACATGTCAACACTGGTCCTCGCGCTGATGGTTGTCTTCGGCAATTGGGAAGCAAGTGCCCAGGAGAGCGACCCGCTCGCGGTATTCGAGAAGCAATGCCCCGAGGGCCAACGCGCCAATGATTTTCCGTTTTGGAAGTACATATCGAACAACGCGATAAGAACCGCTGACGAGTACGCGATGGATAACTACCCGGCAGCAACCTTTGTGTTGGCCAGGGTCGATGTGACATTTCAGATTGCGGGGGAATATGAAGGTGAATATCTGGTGATACTGGTTATGAAAGGCACCACAGGAACGAGCTTTGCGATGCTAAAGCCGAACTTCCCATTTTGCGCCGATCCGGCCGGGTTGGACGACAGCCGCTCCGATTTGTTCACAGTGGTAGTTGCGAAGCACAACGGTCGGCATTTCTGAATAATATCAGAAGGCGAATTGTCGAAAAGCAATAGGAGATGAAATGCCCACATACAAAAACGTCGTTCGCACTTGGATTGAGTATGAGATGGAAGGCCGGGAGCACAAAACCGTGCTGGTAATCGAGACGGACATAGAGTTGTGGCCCGATCACCAGGGCTATGATTCCACGGCCTTTGACGAACTGGTCAGCCACGCCGTGCAAAAGATGAAACTCAACCCCGAGTCATATGACATTGTTCGAATTATTTCCAAGAAAATAGGGGCTTGAGCTGGAACGAGTTGCTCGTATGAGCGCCATGAAAATCGTCGCCATGGGCTTTTGCGTTTACCTCTGCCCGCCCCTGTTCCTGCTGCTCGCGCGGCGATGGGCTCCCGACCAATATGTTGGCGACAATGCCGAACAGCATGAACTGACCGCCCGGACATTGCGCCGGCGGTTCTGGAAGGGCGTCGCTTTGACAGCCAGTACCATCGGGGCCGTTCTCGTCGTGCAGCGGTGGGGCTTCGATGGGCTCAACCTTAGTAGCGAGGATTGGCTTCGCGTGGCGGCCGTCTTCATCGTGCTGTCCGCTACGCTTGGGCGGGCCGGCTGGTCCATCCAGTCCTGGAAAGGCAATAACGTGGTCGAGCGGATCGACCGCAGCATGTACCTCGTTACCCAGCTCGGCGCCGCCGCGTTGCTTGTCTTTGTGCTCACGCTCTAGCCCCGCGCCATCATGGCTGCGGCCACTGGCAGAGAAGCGATATGCCATTGCGAGAGCTACGTCGACGGGTGTATGCCTGTGGTTGCCATGCCAAATGCAGAGGACCTCACACGCCGTCTCGCCGACCTCCTGAGCGATCCGAGAGAGACGCTTGGGGTCGAACTTAAGGTGTGGCTCGATATCGTCGATAACGCCGAGCACAAGGCTATACTCGCAAA
>CAJXFT010000252.1 GCA_913053235.1 uncultured Alphaproteobacteria bacterium | reverse complement strand
TACCTCGTATTAACTCGGGCGCGCAGTCGCGCTTGCCGGAATGCAAGAGACGCATTCCGGTTGGTGTGCCGTTTGGAAGAATCTTTGTGGGTTGCGTTTTTGGTGGCCCATCAAACGCGGAGAGGAACAACATGAAACTCTATGACTGGAAGGGCGCGCCGAACCCGCGCCGCGTGCTGATCTTCCTCAAGGAAAAGGCCATCGAGATGCCGGTGATCGATGCCGGCACGGACGCCGGCGCGCGGCTTTCCGACGAATATCTGGCCGACCACAGCCAGCGCCTGGTGCCGGTGCTGGAACTCGACGACGGCACGCAAATCGGCGAGGCGATGGCGATCTGCCGCTACCTCGAATCGATCCATCCCGAGCCACCCCTGATGGGCAGCGACGCGCTCGAGCGCGCCCGCATCGACATGTGGGAACGGCGCGCCGATATGGAAGGCATCGGTGCCGCCAGCGAGCTGTTCCGAAACTCCCATCCCGCCTTCGCCGGACGCGGATTGCCGGGCCGCGCCGAGCGCATCGAACAAATCCCCGAGCTCGTCGAGCGCGGCGGCGCCCGCATGACATGGTTCATCGAAAAATTCGACGCCCAGATCGGCGACAGCCCGTTCATCACCAGCGCCGATTTCACCACCGCCGATATCACCGCCTTCTGCGCCATGAATTTCACCGAAAAAGTCTGCAAAGTGCGGATTCCCGAATCCTGTGTGAATTTCACCAGATGGTATGAAGCGGTTTCAGCGCGACCCAGCGTCGCGCGGAAGCAGTAAGCCACCGTAACCCTGAATAAGCCCTTCTTCCCCGAGGGGAAGAGGGGCTTATTCGTTGGTGTGGCCCGACTATATTCATAGTGCGGGTGATTCGCCGGCAAATATCTGCTAGATAATTGTGGCGATATTGTTCGGCCCCGGGGAAGGTTGCTATGTCGGCTGGTCCATTGTTTGTGGTTTTGGCTTCGCCGGAGCATGAGAAGGTGCAGCTCGCCGGCATGATGGCTTCGGTCGCCGCCGTCTCCGAACGTCCGACCCAGCTTTTTGTCAGCATGGCGGCGATCATGATTTTCGAGAAAGGTCTGAGCGCCGAGGCGCGCTACAAGGGCGGCGCCTTTTCCGCCGCGATGTTGGAAAAAGGCGCACCTGACGCGATCGAGCTGTTTGCCCAGGGCAAGATACTGGGCGATTTGAAGATCATCGCCTGCTCGATGGCCCTGGCGATCCAGGAATGGTCCCTGGATGACCTCGAAGACGGCCTGTTCGACGAAGCCGGCGGGTTGACGAAATTCCTCTCCGACGCCGAGGCCGGCGAACTGATCGTACTTTAAAGAGAAGGCGGCGCCGCAACCATGACCACGACAACCATCGACGCCCGCGGCTCCTATTGCCCGGGGCCGCTCTTGGAGCTCATCGCCGGCCTCAAGCTGATCGAGATCGGCGATGAAATCGAGGTCTGGTCGTCGGATATGGGCTCGGTCAAGGACATCCCCGAATGGGTCGCCAAGGTCGGCCATGAAATGGGCGAGACGGTCGAGCAGGACGGCTATTGGAGCCTTCGCATCAGAAAATCGAAATAGAAATTATCCACGGAAGCCGGCGCCTGGCCCGGCCGTCCGAAAACAGCAGGGAGAAGAGAATAATGAGCAAGCGCATACTGATAGTCGGCGGCGGGCTGGCCGGCACGATCACCGCAAATGGCCTCTGTCGCCAGCTCGGCGGCGCCCTCGGCAAGGGCGAGGTTTCGATCACCATGCTCGGCAACACCGACCAGCACATGTATCAGCCGGGCCTTTTGTATATTCCGTTTGGCGCCATGCGCGAGACCGAGCTGTTTCGCGACCAGCGCAAGGTGCTCGACCGGCGGGTCAATTTCCTCCTCGACCCGGCGACCAATATCGACGTCGATGGCAACAAGGTCGAATGCCAATCCGGCAAGAGTATCAGCTATGATTATCTGGTCATCGCCACCGGCTCGCGCATCGTGCCGGAGGAGATTCCCGGCATGGCCGAGGGCGCGCACTGGTTCTACGACCTCGACGGCGCCCGCAAGATGCGCAATGCGCTGGCCGAGTTCGATGGCGGCAAGATCGTCGTCAATGTCAACGCGCCGCATAAATGCCCGGTGGCGCCGCTCGAAATCAGCTTCATGCTGCATCATCATCTCGCCAAGCGCGGCCTCGCCGACAAGACCGAGATCACCTACACCTATCCGATCGGCCGCCTCCACGCGCTCGAGCCGGTGGCGCATTGGACGAGCGCCGAGTTCGACAAATTCGGCATCAAATCCGAGACCTTCTTCAACGCCAAATCGGTCGACCCGGCGGCCAAGACGATCGAATCGGAAGAGGGCTCGACGCTGCCCTACGATCTGTTGGTGACCATCCCGCCGCACCGCGGCGCCGAGGTCATCGAGGCCTCCGATCTCGGCGCCGGCGGCTGGGTGCCGACCGACCGCTACAGCCTCAACCGCGAGGGCTCGACCAACGTCTTCGTCGTCGGCGACACCACCAACATTCCGATTTCCAAGGCCGGCTCGACGGCGCATTACGAGGCCGACACCCTGGTCGACAATCTCGCCTCGCTGGTGCTCGAGGGCCGCACCGCGCGCCCCTATGACGGCAAGGTGTTCTGTTTTGTCGAAACCGGCATGGATACCGGCACTTACGTCTGGTTCAACTATGAAACCCCGCCCAACCCCGGCCCACCGTCGAAGATGATCCATTGGTCCAAGCTCGCCTACAACCGGCTCTATTGGTTGTCGGCGCGCGGACTGCTTTAGGGGGCCGGGCAATGAGCGAAATAGATAGACGCGCCAACGCGCCCGAAGAGCTTAACCGCCTGATCGCGGCGGCCAGCGACGCCATGACCGACCAGATGCTGGGCCGCCTGACCGAGACGCTCGGCAACGGCATGGAGCTCTTGGACCGGCTCAACGACGAGGATACGCGGTCGGCGGTGCACAGCCTGCTCGATGAACTGACCGTGCTGCACCGCACCGGCGGCCTGACCGCGACCTTCGAGCTGCTCCATATGCTCGCCGCGCTGCGCAACGCCATGTCCGACAGCATGGTCGAGCGCCTCTCCATATTCGTCGAGCATATGATGACCAACCTCGCCAACGAGGAGGTCGCCGACCTCGCCCATGCCGCCAAGGAAGCGGTCAACGAGGCGGTGCGCGAATCATCCGACTACACCGCCCCGGGCGGCTTCATGGCGACACTGAAATTGCTCGGCGACCCAAAGACGCAGGCCTCGATCGTTTTCCTGCGCACATTCGCCGAGAATTTGAGGAAGTCGGAGCTGGGTTAGGGCGGTATTAAGGGGCGCCGCCCACCCCGCGCCGGAGGAACCCGAGAAAGATTCTGTCAAACGGCACACCTCCGGAATGCTTTTTCAGCATTCCGGCAAGCGTGACCACGCGCCCGAGTTAATACGAGGTAGCCAAGGGAGCGGATGCGACCGCCCGGCGCTTGAGGGGCAAACAAAAAGAGCGCGGATGCCCCCCGGTGTTGCGAGCGTGCTTCGCACGCTAAGTTTCCCCTTTCTCCCCAACCCCTCTTCCCCTCTGGGAAGAGGGGCTTATTCGGTGTTTGAGAGTTAAACTCATGATTTCCCACGACTGGAATCTCTCCCCCAAGCAAGCCATCGCCTTGCAAAAAGAGTTGGCCGCTGCTGTCGAGCGCCGCGACCGCCTACCGCCGGGCGGGCGGCGCGCGCTCAAACATATCGCCGGCCTCGATGTGGCTTTCGAGGATGGCGGCAAGGTAACGCGCGGCGCCGCGGTGGTTCTCAGCATGGCCGATCTGGCGCCGGTCGCCAGCGCCGTGGCGCGCCGCCCGACGGACTTTCCCTATATCCCCGGCCTGCTTTCGTTCCGCGAGGTGCCGGTCTTGCTCGATGCCCTGGCGATGCTCGATATCGCGCCCGACATATTGATGTGCGACGGCCACGGCCTCGCCCATCCGCGCCGCCTCGGCATCGCCTGCCATATCGGTCTGCTGACCGATCTGCCCGCCATCGGCGTCGCCAAATCCCGCCTCACCGGCAGCCACGATGAGCCCGGCTTTGAGAAAGGCGCGTGGGCGCCGCTTGTCGATATAGCTAAGGGCGCCGCGCCGGCGACGCGCATCGGCGCGGTGCTGCGCAGCCGCACCGGCGTCAAGCCCGTCTACGTTTCGACGGGCCACCGGGTGAGCCTGAGAACGGCCCTGGCGCTGACGCTCAGCTGCGCCACCCGCTACCGCCTGCCGGAGCCGGTGCGCCTGGCGGACAAGCTGTCGAAGGCGAGCTAGGGCGAGGGCGCCCAAGCCCCCGCCCGGCGTTTGAGGGAACACCAAAAAGCGCTATCGCGCTAAGTTTTCCCCTTCTCCCCAACCCCTCTTCCCCACAGGTTACGCCATGGGGAAGAAGGGCTTATTCCTATGCTGCTGCGCTGTCTTTGCGCATTAGGCCGAGTATCTCATCGCTGGATTTGACGTGGCAGAAATTGCCGTCGAGATATTCGATGGCGTTGGCATGGCCGCTCGGCGACATCGCGGCGCAGGCATCCTCGGCCATCACGCAGCGGAAATCGAGATCGCCGCCGACGCGGATCGTGCCCTCGACGCAGCTATTGGTGTAGATGCCGGTGACGACGAGGGTGGTGATGCCCATGACGTGCAGCAGATGCTCGCAATTGGTCGAGGTGAAGGTGCTCGAGCCGGTCTTGACGAGGG
>CAJXFT010000251.1 GCA_913053235.1 uncultured Alphaproteobacteria bacterium | reverse complement strand
TGGCGGAGGGAGAGGGATTCGAACCCTCGATAGAGCTTTACACCCTATAACGGTTTAGCAAACCGTCGCCTTCGACCACTCGGCCACCCCTCCTTGCCGCCCGTTGGACGGGGAACCACCTTATCTAAATGGGCGCTGGCGGAGTGTCAACGCGGAGGCTTTGCCGGGCAAGGCCTGCGCCTTATCCGGTCTTGGCGATATCCTCCCTCACCTCGGCGCCGGTGAGGCGCGCCAGTTCCGCCAGGCTGGTGGCGAAGACGCAATAGGGGTGGCCGGCGGCGGCGTAGACGGTGGTGAAACGGCCGAGGCTGGCGTCGATGACGATCGGTAAATTTCGTTCATGCGCCACCGGGGCGACGCCGCCGATGGCGAAGCCGGTGGCCTCGCGCACCAGATCGGCATCCGCCCGCTTGGCCTTGCCGGCGCCGCCGAGCGCCGCCGCCAGCGCCGCCGCCAGCGCTTGTGTGTCGCATTGCCGGTCGCCGGCCACCAGCGCCATCACCGGCTTGCCGGCGACGGCGAAAACCAGCGATTTGACGATGCTGCCGAGCTCGGTGCCGATGCTGTCGGCGGCGTCCTGGGCGCTCCGTGCCGTCTCGTTGAGCTCGATCACTTCGGCGGTCGAGCCGGCTTGCGCCAGCCAGGCGCGCACGCGCATCACGGAAGGGTGATTCAAATTGGACATGGCGATCGCTAATCCCCGCTTTGTTCCGGAAAAGCGCCGGCCCAGATGGCGCCGACGCGCGGCACCGCGCGGCCGCGCTTGACCGCCGGGCGGGCCCAGATTTTATCGAACCAGCGCCTGAGATGGGGATAATCCGGCCACGCGATGGCGTGCCATTCGAAGCGCGAGACCCACGGCCAGGTGGCGATATCGGCGACGCCATAATCGGGCCCGGCGAGATATTCGCTCGCCTCCAGGCGGCTGTTCATGACCGCGTAGAGGCGGTGGGTCTCACGCAAATAGCGCGCCCGCGCATAGGCGATCTCGGGCTCCAGCTTGGACCTGAAATGATAGGTCTGGCCGAACATCGGCCCGACATTGGCCATCTGGAACATCAGCCACTGGATCTCTTCGATATGGCGGATCGGATCGGATGAGATGAATCGCCCGGCCTTGTTGGCGAGATAGATCAATATGGCGCCCGATTCGAACAGCGCGATCGGCGCGCCGTCCGGCCCTTCCGAGTCGGTGAGCGCGGGGATCTTGTTGTTCGGGCAGAGCTTGAGAAAGGCCGGGTCGAACTGCTCGTCCTTGCCGATATCGATCTCGTGCACGCGGTAGTCCCAGCCGAGCTCCTCCAGCAGGATCGAGACCTTGAAGCCGTTCGGCGTTTGCCAGGTATAGAGATCGATCACGCGCCGCTTTCCCTGGGCATGATCTGGCCGATGTCGGCGCGGCCGTTCATCGATGACCTGCCAAAAAGGCTTCGTTGACGCAGTTGATCAGGCTGCCGCCCTGCAAATAGGCGGCCGCCGTCGCCGCCGCGCCGTGGCGGATTTCGGCGAATGTCGCCTCGGAATAGAATGAGCAATGCGGAGTGATGCAGAGCCGCCCGCGCAGCCATTCCTCCTCTTCCAGCCAGGCCGTCATCAGCGGGTGGCTGGCCGGCGGCTCTTCGGCAAAGACATCGAGCGCGGCGGCTGCGAGCGGGCCGTCGCGCAAGCCCCACTCCAGGCCATCGAGATCGACCAGCCCGCCGCGCGCGCAATTGACGAAGATGGTTCCGGGCTTCATCGATGCAATCGTTTCGCGGTTGATCATATTCCTGGTCTCGTCATTGAGCGGCGTGTGGATGCTCACCACATTGGCCCAGGCGAGCATTTCGTCGAGGCTCGGGAAGCGTCTGACGCCGAGCGAATTGTCGTGCCCGGTGGGCAGGTAGGGATCGTAATAGCCGGGCGTCATGCCGAAGCCCTTCGCCCTTAAGAGCACGCCGGTGCCGATCCGCCCGCAGCCGATGACGGCGAAGTTCTGTTCGCGCACGCGGCGCATCTCGGGCGCCAGGGTCCAGTCCCAGCCCTTCGCCATGTCCGGACGCAGCGCGCGGTCATAGGTAAAGAGCCCGCGCATCAGCGCCAGCGACATGGCGAGCGTCGAGCTCATCACATCGGTGAAGTCGTAGGTCGGCACGTTGCACACCGGGATGCCGCGCGCGCCGCACGCGGCGAGGTCCATGCGATCGTAACCGATGCCGCAGCGCACGACGATGCGGCACTTTTCCAGCTTTTCGAGAAGCGGCGGGTCCACCCAAATATCCTGCCACGCCAGGATGGCGTCGCAGGCGGCCCAGGATTCATCTGGGATATCCGCCTTCCGAGTGACGCGGTGAACCTCGACCTCGCCGCCCGGCCCGAGCGCTTCCAGTTCGACATCGGCGGCGCCGGGAAACTGCGCATCCGGGATGATAATTCTCATTTTGCTTCTCCAAACATCACGGCGCGCGCCTGGTCATCGAATTGCCCCGGCGCCTTGCGCGACTCGGCGAGCACGGCAAGGCCGCGCCGCACCGCCGGGCGCTCCAGCAAGCGAGCGAACCAGTCCGCGACATTGCCATAAGGCCGCAGGATCTCGTCATCCTTGGCGTAGTCGCGCACCCAGCCGAAGAGCGCCATATCGGCAATCGAATAGCCGCCGGCGATCCATTGCTTGCCGTCGAGCTGGCGCTCCATGACGCCGAGCAGGCGCGCCGCTTCACCGGTGTAGCGCGCGATGGCGTAGGGCACCTGTTCGGAGGCATAGCGGTTGAAATGGTTGGCCTGGCCGAAAAACGGACCGACGCCGCCGATCTGGAACATCAGCCATTGCAGCACGTCATATTTGCCGCGCGTGGTGGCGGCGAAAAAGCGCCCGGTTTTCTCGGCCAGATAAAGCATGATGGCGCCGGATTCGAACAATGTGACGGCTTCGCCGCCATCGCCATCCGAATCCACAAGCACCGGAATCTTGCTGTTCGGATTGAGGGCGATGAAGTCCGGCGCATATTGCTCGCCCTTGAGAATATCGACCGCGATCACATTGTAATCGAGGCCGACATTGTAATCGAGGCCGAACTCCTCGAGCAGGATGGTGATCTTCCAACCGTTCGGGGTCGGCCAATAATAGAGTTCGATCATGGCAGCGGCTTGGCCGGCGAATTATTCCGCCGCCGCTCAGTGCGCCGAAAACTGTATGTCGCCGAACATCACCGAGCGCTGCTCTTCGGTGATTTCCTGCTTCTGGCGCGCTTCGTCCCGCATCACCTTGAGGCCGGCGCGCACCGCCGGGCGCTCATGCAGGCGGTCGAGCCATTTGGCGAGACGGGGAAATTCCTCGATGTCCTGGCCCTGATTTTTCCAGATACGCATCCACGGGAATATCGCCATGTCGGCGATCGAATAATCGCCGGCGATGTAATCGCGCCCCGTCAGGCGCTTGTCGACAACGCGGTAAAGGCGCGTCGTCTCGCGGGTGTAGCGGTCGATGGCGTAGTCCAGTTTTTCCACCGAATAATTGCGGAAATGATGGCACTGGCCGAGCATCGGGCCGACATTGCCCATCTGGAAGAACAGCCATTGCAGCACTTCGTTGCGGCCGCGCTCGTCGGCGGGGATGAATTTCTTATGCTTCTCGGCATAGTGCAGCAGGATGGCGCCGGATTCGAAGATCGACAGCGGCTTGCCGTCGGCGCCGTCCGAATCGACCACCGCCGGCATGCGGTTGTTGGGGGCGATCTTGAGAAAATCGGGCTTGAATTGATCGCCTTCCCTGATGTTGACCGGGATGAGGTTGTAGTCGAGCCCCAATTCCTCGAAGAGTATGGAGATTTTCCAACCGTTCGGGGTCGGCCAGTAATAGAGGTCGATCATGGCTTTTTCCTCCGCTTTGGGCGGGCACAATGGCGCGCCGCCGCCAGCTTGGCAAGTTACCCTTTCCGTGCCAGCATTGCCGCCGCCATCAGGGGAGTATCACCAAGAGTTGAAGGAGGAAGTGGCTATGACGGGGGAGCAGATAAACGCCGATTTCTCGCGCCGGGTGGTGTGCGATACGGCTGAAATGGAATGGCGGTCAAGCCCGGCCGCCGGGGTTTGGCGCAAGCGCCTGGAATTGTCGGGGCCGGTCGAGGCGGGGCGCGTTACCTCGCTGGTGCGCTTCGACGCCGGTGCGGGTTTCCCCGCCCACGGCCATCCCGGGGGCGAGGAAATTTTGGTGCTCGAGGGCATATTCAGCGATGAAACCGGCGACTATCCCAGGGGGAGCTACATGCTCAACCCGGAAGGCTTTCGCCATGCGCCTCATTCCGAAGAGGGCTGCGTGCTGTTGGTCAAGCTGCGGCAATTTCCCGGCGCCGCGCGCCGGGAAGTGCGGATCGATACTCTGAGCGCAGCCTGGCGCGAAACCGGCATCGCCGGCAGCAGCCAATTAGTGCTGCACGAAGACGAGAGCAATGGCGAGCAGATCAGCCTTTACCGCATGGCGCCCGGCTGCGAAGTGCCGGAACATCCGCATCCCGGCGGCGAGGAACTGTTCGTCCTTGAAGGCGGGCTGGAAGACCAATATGGCCGCTACGAGGCAGGCTGCTGGGGCCGCAATCCCGCCGGCAGCCACCATTGGGCGAAATCAGAGGCGGGCTGTTTGGTTTACGCAAAACTTGGCCATCTGACCTGACCGCAGCCCGGAATAAGCCCTTCTTCCCCGAGGGGAAGACGAGCACATCGGCCGCCCCGAATAAGCCCTTCTTCCCCGAGGGGAAGAAG
>CAJXFT010000250.1 GCA_913053235.1 uncultured Alphaproteobacteria bacterium | reverse complement strand
CGCCGACGGCAACGACGCCACCGATTCGATCAACGGCAATTGCCGCGTCATTCCGGTCGAGGTCTTCGAGACGCGTTTTCCGATGCAGTGCGAATCCTACATCATGGTCGAGGATTCGGGCGGCGCCGGCAAATTCCGCGGCGGCCTGAGCACCCAGCGCACGCTGAAAAGCCTCGATACCGCGATCACCGGCAGCCAGATGTCGGACCGCCACCGCAACCGCGCCTGGGGCCTCCATGGCGGCCTCTCCGGCGGCCTGGCGGGCACCTGGCACATGGCCGCCAACACCGTCGAATGGCGCACCATCGACGACGCCTTCGGCAAGGTCAGCCCGAGCAAATGGTCGAACGTCACCATCGCGCCGGGCGACCGCATCCGCTTTCAAACGCCGGGCGGCGGCGGCTGGGGAGCGCCGGGCGAACGGCCGCAGCAACGCGTGCGCGAGGATTTGGCCGAGGGCTATATCTCGGCCCGCCAGGCGCACGAGGTCTACGGCCTCGACGGCGCCGGCGACGATTAGGCGGCGTCGAATAGGACCCCGGCATGAGCAAGGACCGAAAAATGGACATGGTCGCCATGAGTATTCTGGATTCGACCATGGTCTCAGTGTGCCGCGAAATGGGCATCACCCTGATGAAGACGTCCTATTCGACGATCTTCAACGAAGCACTCGACTTCACCTGCGCCATCGCGGCGCCGAACGGCGATATGTATGCCGTGGCCGAGTTTTGCCCGGCGCAGATCGGCGGCATGCCGCTGGTGATCCAATCCTCCTTGCAGGAAATCCCGCTCGAGGATATCGAAGAAGGCGATGTGATCGTCCACAACGATCCCTATCGCGGCGGCCTGCACACGCCCGAGCATTCGCTGTTCACGCCGGTCTTCGTCGGCGGCGAACTGATCGCCTTTACCGTCGCCATCGGCCATGTCGCGGAAGTCGGCGGCATGGCGCCGGGCTCGTTCCCGGCCGAAGCCTCGGAAATCTTTCATGAAGGCATCCGCGTGCCGCCGGTCAAGATCAAGAAGCGCGGCGAGGATGTCGCCGAGGTGTGGAAGCTGTGGCTCGCCAATGTGCGCACGCCGCGTCACAATTACGGCGACATGCGGGCGCTCATCAGCGGCGTCGAGGTCGGCGCCGCCCGGCTCAAGGAAATCGTCGAAAAGCAGGGCACCAAGCTGTTCCACCAGACCTGCGCCGATTTGATGGATTATTCCGAGGCGCGCATGCGCTCCGAGCTGGCCCAGGTTCCCGACGGGCGCTACGATTTCGAGGACTATATGGACAATGACGGGCTCTCGAACGTGCGCGCAGCGATCAATGTCGCCGCCTTCGTCCAGGGCGACGAGATCGTCGTCGATTTCAGCGCCTCCTCGGCGCAGATGAAGGGCCCGATCAACGCCACCCTCGGCGTCACCTGGTCGGCGACCTACAACGCCATCCTGCACATGACCGACGAGACGATCCCCAAAAATTCCGGCTGTTTCCGCCCCATCCGCATCGTCGCCCCGCCCAATATGGTGGTCAATGTCGATTATCCGGCGCCCGAAGTGGGCGGCAACACCGAGACCCATCCGCGCATCGCCGGCACTGTCATGGGGGCGCTGGCGCCGGGCATCCCGCACCGCGCCATGGCGGCGGAAGGCGGCTCGCACACCAATTTCGTGTTCGGCGGCCAGGATCATGAATTCGACGAATATTTCGCCTGTTACGACATCGAACTGTCGGGTTGGGGCGGGCGGCCATACGCCGACGGCAACGACGCCACCGATTCGATCAACGGCAATTGCCGCGTCATTCCGGTCGAAGTGTTCGAGACGCGCTATCCCTGGTTCACGGAAAAATTCAGCCTGGTGCCGGATTCGGGCGGCGCCGGCACTTACCGGGGCGGCCTGGCGACGACGCGCACGCTCGCCTGCCACAATCCCGACATGATCATCAGCCAGCTCTCCGACCGCCACCATCACAGCGCCTGGGGGCTCAATGGCGGCAGTCATGGCGGCACCGGCACGACGGTGTTCATGGCCGCCGGCGGCAGCGACTGGCAGACCATGACCGAGGCCTTCAACAAGCCCTCGACCAGCAAATGGTCCAACATCACCGTCCATCAGGGCGACCGCATCCGCATCCGCACCGCCGGCGGCGGCGGCTACGGCGAACCCAAGAAACGCGACCGCGCGGCGATCGCGAACGATATCGCCGAGGGCTATATCTCGCCCGAGCGCGCCGCAAAGGATTACGGCTACCGGGCGGGTTAGCCGCGCAAAATGCAAATCATCGGTGCCGACGCGCTCGACGATCTGCTCGACTATCCGGCGCTTATCGAGAGCTTGCGCGAGATGTTCCGTTTGGGCTGCGAGATGCCGACGCGCCATCACCATACGGTGGAGGTGCCGGGCGCCGCCGGGGGCACCCTGCTGATCATGCCGGCCTGGCAGGCCGGGGCATGATGGGCGTCAAGACGGTCACCATATTCGCCGATAATGCTTCGCGCGGCCTGCCTTCCGTGCTCGGCCAGTATTATCTGATGGATGCGAGCAGCGGCGAGCCGCTGGCGTTGATTGAAGGGACAGTCTTAACTCGCTGGCGAACCGCCGCCGCTTCGGCGCTGGCCTCGGACTATCTGTCGCGCGGCGATTCGGAGCGCCTGCTGATGGTGGGTTCCGGCAGTCTGGCGCCGCACCTTATCCGCGCCCATACGGCGATCAGGCCGGTCCGCGAGGTACGCGTCTGGTCGCGCGATCCCAATAACGCCGAAGCGCTCGCCCGGCGGCTGACGGCGCCCGGCCTCGACATCTCGCCGACCGAGGATCTCGAAGCTTCCGCCGCCTGGGCCGATATCATTTCCTGCGCGACGCTTTCCGAAGCGCCGCTAATCCGGGGCGGCTGGCTGAAACCCGGCGTGCATCTCGATCTGGTCGGCGCCTTCCGCGCCGACATGCGCGAGAGCGACGACGCGGCCATGGCGCGGGCGCGGCTCTTTGTCGATACCCGGGCCGGCGCGCTTTCGGAAGCCGGCGACATTCTGCTCGCCATCGAGGCCGGTGCCATCACCGAGGACGCGATCACCACCGATCTCTTCGCGCTCACGTCGGGCGCGGCGGCCGGGCGCGGCGATAAGGGCGAAATTACGCTCTTTAAATCCGTCGGCGCGGCGCTCGAGGATCTGGCCGCCGCGTGCCTGGTCTACAAGCGCTGCAACGCGTCATAAACGGCGCGCGCCAACTCGGCCCGACTGAACGGCTTGTTGATCAAATGCGCCGATTTTTCCTCTTTCGCGTGGTGCTCGAAGGTGCCTTTGGCGTAGCCGGTCATAAACAGGATCGCGGCATCCGGATCGCGGTGTAGAATTTCCTCCGCCAGCGCGGGGCCGTTGAGATCCGGCAGCACCACGTCGCTCAATATCAGTTCGAAACGCGGCGAGGCCGCGATGAGGTTCAAGGCGGCGCGCGCCGTTTCCGCCGGCGTGGTTTCGTATCCGAGCGACGCGAGCAATTGCTCCGCCTGCTCGCGAACGTCGGGATCGTCCTCGACGACCAGCACCCGCTCTCCCTTTCCGCGCTTGATCTCGACCCGGACCCGATCGTCCTCGCGCCGCGCCGTTTCTTCGGTGGCGCGCGGCAGATAGAGTTTCACCACCGTGCCCTTGCCGGGCTCGCTGTCGATCGTCACCGTGCCGCCCGACTGGCGGGCGAAGCCGTAGACCATGCTGAGGCCAAGCCCCGAGCCCTTGCCGACATCCTTGGTGGTGAAGAAGGGCTCGAACACATGCTCCAAGTCGCCCTCGCTGATTCCGCTGCCGGTGTCGGCCGCGCTCAGCATGACATAAGCGCCGGGCTCGATTTCCCGATCCCCCCGCCAATCCTCGCCGATCGTGACATTCGCCGTTTCGATGGTCAGCTTGCCGCCGCCCGGCATGGCGTCGCGCGCATTGATCGCCAAATTCAGCAGGGCGTTTTCCAATTGCGACCGGTCCGCTTCGCACAACCACAAATCCGCCGGCTCCCGGGTTGAAATTCGAACCGTTTCGCCGAGCGTGCGGCGCAGCATCTCGGTCATGCCCGAGACCAGCATGTTGAGATCGAGCGCCACCGGCATCAGCGTCTGGCGGCGCGAGAAGGCGAGCAACCGGTGGGTCAGGTTGGCGCCGCGCTCGGCGGCAAGCACGCCGCGCTCGATCAACTCGGCCGCTTCCTTGCCGACGGCGACGCGTTCGCCGATCAATTCCAGATTTCCCATGATCACGGAGAGAAGATTGTTGAAATCATGCGCGATGCCGCCGGTAAGCTGACCGACGACTTCCATCTTCTGCGCCTGCTGCAGCCGCTCCTCCAGCTCCTTGCGCTCGGTGATATCTTGAATCGTACCGGCGCGGCCCATTTCGCCGCTTTCGGCGGGGCGCGAGACGGCGCGTTGCAAGACATGGCGCACGCCGCCATCCGGGCGGACAATTCGATGCTCGAACGAAAATGGCCGGCCCGACGCCATGCCTTCCCTGACAGTGGTCGCGACCCGATCCCGGTCGTCGGGGTGGATGCAGGACATATAGCTGCCATAAGTCGATTCGAAATTCTCCGGATCGCGCCCCAAAATCCGGTATATCTCGTCCGACCAACGCCTGTTTTCCGTGGCGCCGACGGATTCCCAATCGCCTATGTTGGAAATATGCTGTGCCTCGCGCAATCGGTGTTCGCTGTTGCGCAGCGCCTCTTCCGCTTCTATTTGCTCTGTGATGTCCTGAA
>CAJXFT010000249.1 GCA_913053235.1 uncultured Alphaproteobacteria bacterium | reverse complement strand
GGGCGCCACCGCACGGTTGGCGAGGCCGAGGGCGACGGCTTCCCCGGCGCTGATGTGATCGCCGGCGAACATCAGCTCCTTGGCGCGGCACAGCGGAATCTGGCGGATCAGGCGCTGGGTGCCGCCGGCGCCCGGGAACAGGCCGAGTGTGATTTCCGGTACGCCGATGCGCGCCGCTTCGGAAACGATGCGGATATCGAGCGCCAGCATCAGCTCGCAGCCGCCGCCCAGCGCCCAGCCATTGACGGCGCCGATGGTCGGCTTGTCGCAAGTTTCGATGCGCCGGAAAAGATCGTGAATGGGTGCCGCGAATTCATTGTAATGCGCCAACCCCCGACGCGAGTTGAGGTCGGCGATATCGCCGCCGGCGACGAAAGCCTTGCCGGCGCCGGTGAAGATGATCACCCGCACCGCCCCGTCCGCTTCCATATCGGAGAGCGCCACCTGCATGGCTTCGATGGTGGCGAGGTCGAGCGCGTTCAATTTGTCGGGCCGGTTGATGGTGATGACCCCAATCGCGCCGTCGACATCGCTCAGGATAGCCGGCTCGGACATGGTTTTTCTCCCTCTGCTCGCTGGAACCACTTGCCCGGACCAGCGCGTTATGGCTTTTCTATAGGCGGAGAAGCTTAGTGGATAATGTCCGACAGGCAATGGATGCTAGATGAGTGACTGGTTCGAGAAGCTGAAACTCGGCGACCTGCCGGCGCTGGCGGCGCGCCGATACGGCGAACGCGAGGCGCTTTGCACGCGCGAGCAGCGCTGGAGCTACGCCGAGTTCGACGCCGAGGTCGACAGGGTGGCGCGCGGCCTGATCGCGATCGGCGTCGGGCACGGCGAGAATGTCGCGCTGTGGATGGTCAATCGCCCGGAATGGCTGTTTCTCATGTACGCCACCGCCAAGGTCGGCGCCGTGCTGGTGCCGCTCAACACGCGCTACCGCACCGCCGACGTCGCCTATACGGTAAAGCAGTCGGAGAGCGCCACCTGGATATCCATGGCGCGCTCGGGACCGGTCGATTACCTCGCCATGATGCGCGAAAACCTGCCCGATATCGGCGCCGGCGAGCCGCGCGCCCTGAACTGCAAAAACTTCCCCAAATTACGCCGCGCGGTTCTCGTCGCCGAGGAGCCCGAGCCCGGCATGATCGGCTGGGCCGAACTGCTGCGGGCCGGAGAACAAATCAGCGAGAGCGAGCTTGCGGCGCGCGCGGCGGCGGTCGATCACGACGACAGCGTCATCATCGGCTACACCTCGGGCACCACCGGGCACCCCAAGGGGGTGATGCACAGCCATGTCATCATCCGCAACGTCAGCGAGCGCATCAACCGCTTCGGCGTCACCTTCACGGATGCCATCATCAACAATCTGCCGATGTTTCATCTCTACGGCTACAGCGAATCGGCTCTGGTCGCCATCCTCTCGGGCGCCCGGCAGATCCTCATGGAGAGTTTCGACGCGGCGGAAACGCTGCGCCTGGTCGAGGCCGAGCGCGCCACCATCATTCACGGTTTCGACACCCATTATAAGGACATGCTCGACTGCCAGGCGCGCGACAAGCGCGACCTGTCATCGCTGCGCTTCGGCACTTTCCCGGCCGGCATGGAGAACTCCATCCCGATCGCGCGGCGCAGCCAACGCGAATTGGCGCCGACGATCACGGGCTGGGGCATGAGCGAGACCTGGGCCTTCGCCGCCTGCTCGTTCACCGATTCCACCGAGGAACAGCGCTGCGAGGCGTCCGGCTTTCCCGCGCCCGGGCTGGAATTTCGCATTATCGACCCGGCCAGCGGCACCGAGCTTCCGCCCGGCGAGCAGGGCGAGCTGCTGGTGCGCGGCTATCAGCTCATGAAGGGCTATTACAACCGGCCCGAGGAAACTGCGGCGGCGATCGACGCCGACGGCTGGCTGCACAGCGGCGATACCGCCCTGATGCGGCCCGACGGCCATCTCAGATTCCTCGGCCGCTTCAAGGATATGCTTAAAGTGGGCGGCGAGAACGTCTCGCCGGCGGAGGTCGAGGCCTATCTGTTGGAAATGCCCGAAATCGATCAGGCCGCCATCGTCGGCTATCCCGATGCGCGCCTCGCCGAGGTGCCGGTCGCCTTCATCGTCGCCGCGCAAGGCGCCAGCGTCAGCCTCGAAAAAGTAACCGCGCATTGCAAGGGCAACATCGCCAGCTACAAGATTCCGCGCCACGTCATCGCTGTCGCGGAATTTCCCATGACACCGACGGGCAAAGTACAAAAACACATATTGCGCGGCGAAATACTGGAACGGCTGGGCGAGCCGGACTGATCACGCGTTACGCTTCCGTGGCGGCTTGCGCCGTATGGCGCGGCCGTCGCCATCGAACAGCAGGCAGTTCTCGGCCGGCAGGTGAAGCGTCACATTGTCCACCTCGACCTCGCCGACGGCGGCGGTGATCTCGCCTTCCGGCGTATCGAGGTCGAGGATGGATTTGCCGCCGGAAATTTTTTTCTGCCGGATTCTCGCGGCGATGATGTTGCCCTCCGCCGGCTCCAGCTTGATGTGCGGCGGGCGGATGCCGAGCGTCACCTCGGCGCCGGAGAGCGGCGCCTTGGCATATGCCGGCACGGTTATTTCGCTTCCCCCCGCAAGGCGCACCCGCGCCATGCCGCCATCATGGGTGATGATCTCGCCGGCCAGCAGATTGATCGGCGGCGCGCCGAACAGTTCGGCGATATCGCGGTCGGCGGGGCGCCGGTAGATCTGCTTCGGCGAGGCCGCCTGGGCGACGGCGCCGAACGACATGACGATGATCTTGTCGGCAATGTGCAAGGCCTCGGCGCTGTCCTCGGTGGCGTAAATGACGGTGGCGCCATCGTCGCGCACCAGGCGCTGCATTTCGCCGACCACCCGCTTGCGGATCGCCTCGCCGCCCTTCGGATTCACCGCCTGGAACAGATAGGCCGCCGGGTCGCGCACCACGGCGCGCGCGATGCCGATCAGGTGGCGCTGCTCCTCGCTCAGTCTCTTGGGCTTCTTGTCGAGCACATCTTCAAGGCCGAAGCGCCGCGCCGCGACATCAACGCGTTCGCGAATCTCCGCCTTGTCGATTTTCGCCATGCGCAGCGGGAAGGCGATATTGTCGAAGACGTTCTTGTGCGGCAGCAAGCCCTGCTTCTCGAACACCATGGCGACATCGCGCTTGCCGCCCTTCAGTTTCGTCACCGCCGTGCCGCCGACGAAAACATCGCCGCTCGAGACCTTTTCGATGCCGGCGATAACTTTCAGCGCCGTCACCTTGCCGCTATCGGAATCGCCGAAAATGACCGTCAGCTCGCCGTGACGCATGGTCATGTCGACATTGTCGAGGAGATATCTCCGCGACAATATTTTGGAGACCCCGCGCAGTAATATTTCGGCCATCTACGGCTCGTCAGACTTCGAGCACGACCTTGCCGTAAAAATCGCGGCTGGCCAGAAGCTCGTGCGCGGCGCGCATTTCGGCAAGCGGAAAGGCCTTGGCGATGACCGGCCGGAGCTTGCCCTGGCCGACCAGGCTGAGAACTTCCGTGTTGGTCGATTTCGGCGCGAAATGGCAGCTCGTCATGGTGATCTGCTTGCGGAAGAACTCGATCATGTCGAGCTCGACTTTCTCGCCGGCATGGGCGCCGCAGGTCGACAGGCGGCCATTGAGGCAGAGCGCGGCCAGGCTTTGCTGCAAAATCTTGCCGCCGACCATCTCGATACAGACATCGACGCCGCGCCCGCCGGTCATATCCATCACCGCCGCGGCGATATCCTCGGTCTTGTTGTAGTTGATCACATCGTCGGCGCCCATCTGGCGGGCGCGCTCCAGTTTGCCGTCCGAGCCGGCGGTGGCGATGATGCGCGCGCCGGCGAGGCGCGCCACCTGGATCGCCGCCGAGCCGACACCGCTGCCGGCGGCGTTGATCAGCACGTCCTCGCCCTGGCGCACATGCGCCTTGTTGATCACCAGCTCCCACGCCGTGGCATAGGCGACCTGGGTGGCGGCGGCATCGAGATAGGGTAATTCGTCCGGCATGCGGATGAGATTCTGCTGGCTGACCTTGACATACTCCGCGTAAGTGCCCCAGCGGGTGACGCCGAGCTTGTCGAAATCGAGGCAGATATTGTCCATGCCCAGCGCACAGTTGCAGATGCGGTGGCGGCATTGCCCCGACGAGGTGGTGAGGAACGGCATCACCCGGTCGCCAACGCGGAAGGCGGTGACGGCGGCACCGACCTCGGCGATCTCGCCGGCGCCCTCGCAGCCGAGAATATGCGGCATGTCGAGGCTGAGATAGCCGGAAATGCCGCCGCACACATCGAGGTCGAAATGATTGAGCCCGACCGCTTTCAGATTGATGAGAACATCGCCCTGCCCGATCTCGGGCGTTTCGATATCCTCATAGACGAGCTCTTCCGGGCCGCCGTGACGATGAATGACAACCGCTTTCATAACCTGTTCTCTCCCCGGGTCAGTTTTGTTCAGGCCGCGATTAAGGTCGCGCTTTGGCGCTCCGGCGGCGTATCGCGCATGACCGCCGCCATATCGGGCTCACCGCCGGCTTCGACGGGAGATAAATAACGCCCCTGAAAGGAAACCTCCATAGCGCTCTCGCGGAACGGATAGGGCTCGAGGCTGTAGCTATCGCCGTCCAGCGGGCGAATGGTGATGCTGGTATCGGATTCGCTGTTGAGCGGCACATTGTCGGACATTCCGTAGCGCCCGTTATAGAGGCCCCAGATGTGCATG
>CAJXFT010000248.1 GCA_913053235.1 uncultured Alphaproteobacteria bacterium | reverse complement strand
CGCGCGCCCGAGTTAATACGAGGTAGCCAAGGGGGCGGATGCCCCCGCCCGGCGTCTGAGGGACCAAACAAAAAGAGCGCGGATGCCACACTCAGCGTTGCGAGCGCGCTGCGCGCGCTTGGTTTCCCCCTTCTCCCCAACCCCTCTTCCCCTCTGGGAAGAAGGGCTTATTCCGTACTTCAACTCACAATTCCGACTTAAAATCCTCGAATTTGCCGCCGGCGCTGCGCTGGATTTCATCGAAATAGTTGAACGTCATGGCGAAGGGATGGCCGAGGCGCTCGGCGAGGAGGGTGCGCAGCCGGTTTTCTTCATCGGGCGAAAGTTTGCGCTCCGCCACCAGATTTATTTCCAGGCTGTCGAGGGTTTTCTGCACCACCTGATATTGCCGGATCGGCGCGATCTCGTTGAATTTGCGGTTGCTGAAGAATGGCCAGAACTGGTCGCCGTTGGGCAGGGTAACCATGCCGCGCACCCGCCCGGCGATGCGCTTGATCACCGGCAGGCCGCGGCCGCAGGAGCAGGCATCGCCGACCTCGGCAAAATCGCCGATATCGTAGCGGATCAGCGGCGAGGCGAAATTGTGCAGATGGGTAATCACCACCCTGCCGGTTTGGCCCGGCGCGGCGGCACTGCCGTCATCCATCAATACCTCGACGATCATGTTTTCCGCCTGCGCGTGATAATGCTCATGCTCGGGGCATTGCAGGGCGATGTAGCCGGCCTCCTGGCAGGTGTACATATCCACGATCCCGACATCCCAGACCTCGCGGCAGAGCTCGCGGATCGACGGCTTGAGGAGCTCCGACATGGTCTGCACTTCGCGAAGCGTGGGGAAGCGAATCATTTCGGCCTGGCAATGGCGCAGCATGGCCTCCAGATTCGAGGGATAGGTAATGAGATAATCGACCCGCTGGCGGGCCAGCCATTCGACCTGGCTCGCCACCGGAGTCATGATGCTGAGCAAGGCCGCCGGGCCGGTCGGCAGCGCGGCGCCGTTGTCGCGGCCCCAGGAATTCGCCTGCTTGCCGTCGGGATAAACTGCGCTTTGCGTATAGTCGTAACGAATGGCGACCAGTTTCGCGGCGAAATCGCAGCGCCGCCAGATATAGTCCCTGAGCGTGAAGGCGTTCCACATGGCGGCGGTCAATTCCGTCGCGACAACCCGCACCGGCTTGCCGGTCGAGCCGGATGTCGAAACCGTTTCTGTTTTTCCATGTCCTTTGGGCAGCGCCCGGCTGTGCAGATTTTCACCGGCATCCTGGATATCCTCGCGCCGCAACAATGGCAGCTCGGACCAGATCTCCGCCGTCAGCGGCTTGCCGTGGCGCCAGCCGAAATCGGCAAGCCGCTCGCCGTAATAGGGCACGGTGCGCCGGGCATGGCGCAACAGCTCCGCCGCCTGGCGGAATTGCGCCGCCTGAAGGCGCTCCGGCGGCCACCATTGGCTTTGCTCGAGCTGGAATAAAAGCGACAGCATCATCGCCGCGCGTTGGCCCGGAAAGACGGGCCACACATTGCCTTCGATGTTCGCGGCCGGGGTCGGTAGGTCGGAAATTTCCTTCATGCGGCGCGCACCCTAACATGCCGGCGGGCGCAGCGAAGGTTTAGATTTCGCTGCGGAAGTCCTCGAACTTGCCGCCGGCGCTACGCGGAATATCGTCGTGAAAGCTGAACTCGATCTCGAACGGGTGGCCGAGCTGGGCGAGGATCATTTGCCTGAGCGCGCGCTCTTCGCCGGCGCTCAAACCATGCGGCGCCACCAGCTTCACTTCGAGCCTCTCCAGGCTTTTCTGGATGACCTGATATTGCCGGATGTCGGCCACTTCGCGGAAATGCGGGCCGCCGAAATCCGGCCGTATGCGCGAGCCGTCGGCCAGCGTCAGCATGCCGCGCACCCGGCCCATGATATTCCTGAGAACCGGAAGCCCGCGCCCGCAACCGCATGGCCCGCCGAATTCCGCGAAATCGCCGATATCATAGCGAATCAGCGGCATCGCGAAATTATGCAGATCGCTCAACACCACGCGGCCCATTTTTCCCGGCGCGCAGGGCTGGCCCTCGGCGTCGAGAATTTCGACCATCAAGTTCTCCGACTGGACATGGTAATGCTCGTGATCAGGGCATTGCAAAGCGATGTAACCGGTTTCCTGGCAGCTATACATATCGTCAACGCCAAAGCCCCAGACCTCCCGGCAAAGCGCCCGCACGCGCGGATGCAACACTTCGGAAAGGGTCTGCGCGCGGCTGAGAGTGGGCAAGCGGATTTGCCGCTCGCGGCACCACAGCAGCAGCGCCTCGAGATTGGAAGGATAGGTGATGAGATAGGCGGCCTGCTGGCGCGCCAGCCATTCCACTTGCTTGTCGACGGGAGTGGAAATGTCGAGCACCGCGCAGGCGCCGCCAAAGAAAATCGCGCAGCGTAATGACGTTCCAGAATATCGCCGCGATATTGCTGGAAACCACGGTCAACGGCTTGCCGCTGGAGCCGGATGTATGCACTTTCCGCGTCGTGCCGTGGCTTTTCGGATAGCGCTCGCTCAACAGCGCGCGGCCCTCATTGGCCTGGACATCCTCGCGCCTGAGCAGCGGCAATTGCGCCCATAGATCGGCATCCGGCGGCGCTTTGCCGTCCCATGCCAGGTCTTTCAGGCGCTCGCGGTAGTGCGGCACGGTTTGGCGGGCATGGCGCAGCAATTGCCCGGCCTGGCGGAATTGCGCGGCCTGGCGGAATTGCGCGGCGCAGAGCCTCTCCGGCGACCACCATTGGCTTTGTTCGAGCTGGAACAAAAGCGCCAACATGATGTTGCCGTTGCGCCGCGTAATGGCCGGCCAGTCAAGCCCGGCCACCGCCGATTTTGGTGTCGGCAATTCAGATTCGCCGGTCCTTTGCTTCACGGCGCCATGCCGGCCTTCGGCATCACCTCGGCGGCGAAGCGCTCCATCGCCTCGAGCGATTGCGCCAGCGTCGGCCGCAGAAAATTGAATACCATGCTGGAAACGCCGATCTCCGCCATGCGCGCGATATCCTCCGCCGTTTGCTCGGAACTGCCGAGTAGGATATGGCGGCTGCCGTCATCGACCGTGACCGGCCCGCCCTCGTGGTACCACACCGCCCAGAAGGACAGTTCGACCGCCTCCGGGTCGCGCCCCGCCTCGGCCGTCAATCGGCGCAGGATCTCGGCCCGCGCGGCGTAGCGCGGCACGGTATTGAGCGGATATTTAGGGCTCAGGCCGACCGGATACCAGGCGTCGCCGACGCGCGCGGTGCGGCGCAGCGCCGCCATGCTGTCACCGCCGATCCAGATCGGAATATGCGGTTTCTGCACCGGCTGGGGGCGGAAATAAATATCCGAGAAATTGGTGTATTCGCCGGCGAAACTGGGCTCCTCGCTGGTCCACATGGTGCGGAAAGCGGCGATATATTCGTCCGTCACCTTGCCGCGTTCGGCGAAGGGCGGCGCGCCGACGGCGGTGAATTCCTCCTCCATCCAGCCGGTGCCGCAGCCGGCGATGGCGCGCCCCCCCGACATCACGTCTATGGTGGCGAAGATTTTCGCCGTCAGCACGGGCTCGCGGTAGGGCAGCACCAGCACCGAGGTGAGCAGCCGGGCCTTGCGCGTCATCACCGCCAGGGAGGCCATCAATGCGAGCGGCTCGAGTACCTCGCCGCTGTCGAAAGAGTCGGTCTCGCCGGTATCCGTATAGGGATAGACCGGGCGGAATTTACGCGGGATGATAATATGGTCGGGAATGGCGAGTATCGTGAAGCCGAGCGCCTCGCCGCGCTCGACGAGCTGTTTGATCGCCGCCGGCCTCGCCAGCGGGCCGGCATTGGGAACGTTGAAACCGAATTCCATTTTCCTGCTCTCCTGCACTTTATCGTGGCGGCTTTTGTTATAAACCAGATTGACCACTGAACCACGGGAATCGACGCATGAAACGGCTCGCCTTTATCGGCGAATGCATGATCGAACTGACCGACGCCGGCGGCGCGACGCAGCGCGGCTTCGGCGGCGACAGCCTCAACAGCGCCGTCTATGCGGCGCGCTGCCTCGCCGGCGAGGATATGGCGGTCGCGTATGCCACCATCCTCGGCGGTGATCCGTTCAGCGACGAGATGCTGGCGGCGTGGCGCGCCGAAGGCATCGGTACCGAATTGGTGACGCGCCAGGCCGGCGCGCTGCCCGGGCTCTACGCCATCCGCACCGATTCCTCGGGCGAGCGCAGCTTCCATTATTGGCGCTCCGAATCGCCGGCGCGCGAACTCTTCGCCGATGCCGGCGCCGACGCGCTGGCGGCGGCTTTGGCGGATTTCGATCTGCTGTATGTCAGCGGTATTACACTCGCCATCATGCGCGAGGCCGGCCGCGCGCGTCTTTTTGAGACCTTGGCGCGCCTCCGCGCGCGTGGTGGCGGCGTCGCCTTCGACAGCAATTACCGGCCGCGCCTGTGGCCCGACATTGACAGCGCGCGGCGCCAAATCACGCGCGGCGCGGCGGCGGCGACGCTCGTTCTTTCGAGCTTCGACGATGAACGGGCGCTGTTCGGCGATCCCTCGCCCGAGGCCAGCGCCCAGCGCCTGCACGCCCTCGGCGCCGGCGAAGTGGTGATCAAGAACGGGCCAGGCGATTGCCTGGTTTCACTCGCCGGCGATGCCGAAAAGGGACAATGGCGCATCGCGCCGCCCCGCGTCGCCCATCCCGTCGATACCACGGCGGCGGGAGATTCCTTCAACGCCGCCTATATCGCGGCACGCATGCTGGGCGCGGCGCCG
>CAJXFT010000247.1 GCA_913053235.1 uncultured Alphaproteobacteria bacterium | reverse complement strand
GGTAGTGATGATCTACAATCTGCTCCGAACTGAAGGTTATCTGGGAAATGTCGGTTCAATATGAGCGCTACAACCCGTACGGCGTCAGCGTCCATATCACGCCCTACAACTACCCGCTCCTGATCCTCGCCATGTCGGTCGCGGCGTCGCTCGCGGCGGGCAATGCGATTATAGTCAAGCCCTCGGAAATCAGCTCGCTGTGCACGCTTGCCTTTATGGAACATTTCAAGAGCCTGCCGCCGGGCGTGGTTTCCTGCGTCACCGGCGGCGGCCGGGCCGGCGCGCATTTGGTCGAATCGGACGGTACCGACGTCGTCGCCTTCACCGGCTCGGTGGAGACGGGGATCAAAGTCAACATGAGCTGCGCCGCCAAGATGAAGCCCTGCGTCATCGAGGCCGGCGGCAACGATCCGCTGATCGTTAGCGATTCCATCGATCTCGATTTTGCCACCGCCGCGACCACTTGCGCGGCCTTTCACCTGTCGGGCCAAATCTGCACCTCGGCGGAGCGCATCTTCGTCGTCGACGGCATCCATGATGCATTCGTCGCCAAATTGAGCGCCAGCGCCAAGGCGCTTCGCGTCGGCGACGGCTTCGGCAAGCATGAGATCGGCCCGCTCGCCACCGAGGCGGCGCGCGACAGGGCGGCGCGCATGGTCGATGCGGCGATCGCCGCCGGGGCCATCGCCGAATGCGGTGGGCGTATTCCGCCTGACCGTAACCTCGGCTGGTATTACGAGCCGACCGTGTTAAGCGGTGTCACCCCCGATATGGAGATCATGCAGAACGAGATTTTCGGGCCGGTCGCCTCGGTCTGCCGTGTTGGCGATGTCGACGAGGGCATCGCGCTCGCCAATCAATCGCGCTTCGGCCTCGGCGCCTCGATCCTGACCACGCGCATGGACGAGGCGATGCGCGCCGCCGAAAAAATCGATAGCGGCATGGTCAACGTCAACAACCCGCTGGTCGATAGCAACGCGCTGCATTTTGGCGGGCGCAAATATTCCGGCATCGGCAGCCTGTTCGGCCGCGCCGGGCTGAACAGCTTCCGCCAAATCAAGATGGTGACGATTGATCCCAAACCGATCCTGCAGGATTGGTGGTACCCCTATCCCGACGACTGGTTTCATTCGAGTTCGCGCTAGTGGAGACTCGCGAACTATTCTGGGATATCGGGTCGCTCGGCTATATCCTTTTCTATGTCGTGGCGTGGGGCGCCATCGCCGTCTTTCTGATCGGCTTCGCGCGCCATTTCGTCAAATATTTCCGCGCCCGCAAGAGCCCCGTGCCGCTCCATATCTGGCGCGGCCTCAGCCGCATGGTGATGGATATTTTCAGCCACCGCACCCTGGTGCGGCGCGACCGCGCCGCCGGCGAGGCGCACCGGACGATCTTTTACGGCTTCGCCATCCTCTTTATCGCCACTTCGATCATCACCGTCGATTACGACATCACCGGCCCCGCCCTCGGCGTCTCGTTCTGGAAGGGCGCCTTCTATCTCGCCTTCAGTCTGGTCGTCGATATCGCCGGAATCGGGCTCCTCGCCGGCATTTTCTTCATGATGTGGCGGCGCTATCGCCAGCGCCCGGAAAAGCTCGACTATCTGCGCGCCCATGCCGGCGAAGAAGGCTTGCGCCCGCAAGCGCGGCGCTGGGTGGCGGAGGACGCGCTTTTCCTGTGGGCGCTGGCCCTCATCATCCTCACCGGCTATTTGCAGGAAGCCGTGCGCCTGGTTCATGAGCAGCCGCCCTGGGCCGGCTGGTCTCCGGTCGGCTGGCTGGTGGCGGAAATCTTCTCCGGCCTCGGCATGGACGAGGCCGGCGCCGCCGCCGTCCGGCGCGCCAATTGGTGGATTCACGGCGTCCTGGCGCTGACCTTCATCGCCGCCCTGCCGTGGAACAAGGCCAAGCATATGATCGCCGTTATGGGCTCGCTCGCGGTGCGCGATGGCGCCGCGCTCCGCCGCCTGCCGCGTGCCTCTACGGACGGCGATGAGGTGATCGGCATCTCGGCGATAAACCAGTTCGCCTGGAAGGATCTGCTCAATTTCGACGCCTGCACCAAATGCGGCCGCTGCCACGAGGCCTGCCCGGCGCGCACCAGCGGCGCGCCGCTCAGCCCGCGCGATCTGATCCTCGATCTGCGCGGCTTCGCTGAGCACACGCAAGGCAAGGTGAAAGAAAGCGGCCCGCAATTGGTCGGCGATGTCATCGCCGCGGAGACGTTGTGGGCCTGCCGCACCTGCGGCGCCTGTATGGAAATCTGCCCGGTCGGCATCGAGCACCCCACCATGATCGTGCAGATGCGCCGCCATCTGGTGGAGCGCGACGAGATGGAACAGCAGCTGCGCGATACCTTCGGCATGCTCGCCGACCGCGGCAACAGCTTCGGCGAAAGTCCGCGCCAGCGCGGCGCCTGGACCAAGGCGCTGGAATTTGATGTCAGGGACATCCGCGAGGAAGCGGCGGATCAGCTTTGGTTCGTCGGCGATTACGCCTCTTACGATCCGCGCAACCAGGGCGTTTCGCAAACCGTGGCGCGCCTGTTTCAGGCCGCCGGGCTCGATTTCGCCATCCTCGGCGACGGCGAGCATAATGCCGGCAACGATGTGCGCCGCGCCGGCGAGGAGGGCCTGTTCGAGGCCCTGGTCGAGCATAATCAGGCGGCGATGGCGGCGGCGAAACCGTTCACGCGCATCGTCACCACCGATCCGCACAGCTACAACAGCATCCGCAACGAATATCCCGATTTCGCCGAGACCGCGCCGATCAGCCATTACACTTCCCACCTCGCCGCCATGCTCGAAGACGGCCGGCTCAAAGTGACGGCACCGCTGGGGAGGCGCGTGACGCTGCACGATCCTTGTCATTTGGGGCGGCTTAATGGCAATTATGAGGAGCCGCGCCGGGTGCTGGAGTTGATCGGCTGCGAACTTGTCGAGATGCCGCGAAATCGCGACAATTCCTTCTGCTGCGGCGCCGGCGGCGGGCGCATCTGGATGCCCGACCCGCCGGGCGTGGAGAAACCGGCCGAGAACCGCATGCATGAAGCGGCGGCGCTCGGCGCAATCGATGTTTTTGTTGTCTGTTGCCCCAAGGATATGACGATGTTTGAAGACGCCAGAAAAACCAGCGGCCATGAGGGCGATTTCGAGGTCAAGGATCTCGCCGAGCTGGTCGCCGAAGCGATCGAGCTTAAGAGCATCGACCTGCGCCAATTGCCCTCCCTGGTCGAGCGCATCACCGATGTCGCCGCCAAACAGGTGGCGGAAATCGCCGCCGAGCGCATCGCCGAAACGGTGGCCGAAAAAGTCATGCAGCGGCTCGCCGAGAACCCCGAACTGGCGCGGCAATTGGCGGCGGTAGAGCCGCTTGCCGGGGAACCAGTTCAGGCGGCGACCGCCGCCACCGCTACCGGGCCGGTTACTGCGGCTGAGCTGCCGGCTTATGACATTCCACCCAAGGACGGGCCGCGCATCCTTGTCGCGGTCAAGCATGTCGGCGAGCTGGGCGACGAATTCAGCATCGCCGAGGACGGCATCAGTATCGCCGCCGAGCATTTCGAATACGCCCTCAACGAATGGGACGATGCGGCGCTCGAGGAAGCGCTGCTGCTGAGCGAGAAAATCGGCGGCGGCGAAGTTGTGGCCGTCACCATCGGTCCCGAAGAAGCGGAAGACACGCTGCGCAAGGTCCTGGCCAAGGGCGCGCACCGCGCCGTCCGGGTGTGGGACGACAGCCTGGCGGCGGCCGACCCGGTGACCGTGGCGCGGGCACTCGCCGGCGTCGCCCAGCAGGAGGAAGCGGACCTCATACTCGCCGGCGTGCAATCGGGCGATCTGGCGCAAGGCGCCACGGGCACGGCGCTGGCGCGCATCCTCGGCCTGCCGCACGCCGCCGTGGTTCTGGAGGCCGAATGGGACGGCGGCGCCAGGCTGACCGCGACGCGCGAGCTTGAAGGCGGCGTGCGCCACCGTTTCGAGCTGCCCGCCCCGGCGCTGCTGACCATCCAGACCGGCGGCAACCGCCCGCGCTACGCCACCATGCGCATGATCAAGCAAGCGAAACAAAAAACCATCGCCGTCTTGGACGGCGCCGCTATCGGCCTCGATCAGGCCGGCGCGCGGCTGCGGCGCTTGAGCGTGCCGGTCAAATCCGGCCAGGCCGAGATGCTCGAAGGCGGCGCGGCCGAGGTCGCCAAGGCAATCGCCGATATCGTGCGCAAGAAACGGGGAGAGTGAAGATGCCGGGAATTCTCGTAGTCGCCGAGCATATCGAAGGCAGTTTGCGCGATATCACGGGCGAGATGATCGGCGCCGCCGCCGCGCTTAAAGAGGCGCTCGGCGCGCCGCTGATGGTCGCCGTCATCGGTGACGCGGATGGCTCGCTGGCTGAGGCCGCCAATCTCCTGGGCGTCGATGAACTGCTCTCCGTCGCCGCGCCCGACGCCCATTTCGACGCCGCGCTCTATGAGGAGGCGGTATGTGCAATTGCCGCCGAGCGCACGCCCAGCGCCATCTTCATCGCCCATTCGGCGAGCGGCATGGCTTATGGCGCGGCGGTCGCGGCGCGCATGGGGAGCGGCTTCGCCTCGGATGTTTTCGATGTTCAAATCGAGTCCGGCGAAATAAACGTGACGCGCGGCGGCTATGGCGGCAAGGTCAATATGGAATTCGGCTTTCCCGGCAAGAGCATGGCGGTGCTGATGCTGCGCGGCGCCACTTTCGCCGCGCCCGAGGCCAAGGGCGATGCCGACACCACGGCGCTGGCGCCAGATTTCTCGGCGCTGGAAGGGCCG
>CAJXFT010000246.1 GCA_913053235.1 uncultured Alphaproteobacteria bacterium | reverse complement strand
CGGTGACCGGCCTGCGAGCCCGGCCTTTCCGAACCGGCGCCGATGCAGTGCGGCGCCTGATAGAAGCGGTTTTTCAGGGTTTTCGGCCCTATTTGGATGGGCTCGAACAGGCAATCATATTTGGGGTCGCGTGCCATCGCTCTCATTCTCCCTATGACTTTTTGCAGCCGGATTTTTGCTGCCACCAATTTAACGCCGCGCCTCGTTATTGTCACTTGGCGGTTTACCGCGCCAGGATATTACATGTTAGATTGCGCCGGGTTTGCGGGCATCCGCACCAAGAAAGGAAAAAAATGGGCAAGAAAATCGCGGTGTTTCCGGAGCCCGGCGCCATCGGCCCGGTGATGAATCTGGTCGGTATCTGCCAGGGCTTGCGGGAAATGGGCCATGATCCGGTGTTTGTCCTCGAACCCGGCCTCAAGGGTACGGTCGAGAGCTACGGCTTCGAGGAGCAATATGTGTCCTGCATGGAGCCGATGAGCGCCGAAGCCCAAGCGAGATACTGGGACGACTTCATGATCAAGTTCATGCCGACGTTCAAGACCTCCGCTTACGAGCAGATCGCCACCTATGTGAAGGGCTGCTGGGAGGCCATCATCTACACCTCGGAATGGTCGGTGAAAAACGGCCTGGACAAGGTATTCGCGGAAATCAAACCCGACCTCATCATCAACGACAATGTCGCCCTCTACCCCGCCACCGAGCAGGCCGGCTGTCCCTGGGTGCGGATGATTTCCTGCTCGGAAAATGAGATCATCGATCCCGATATTCCGCCCCATCTGTCCGGCTGCGGCGCCGATGACAAGGCCTGTTTCGAAGCCTACCGGGCCGAGTTCGAGAAGGAGGTCAAGCCGCTGCATGACGGCTTTATGGATTTCCTCGAAACGCAGGGCTGCAAGCGCCTGCCGTTCCCGGAATTCGTCCTGCCTTCGCCCTATCTCAATTTGCTGCTCTATCCCAAGCCGCTCCATTTCAAGCGCCGCAATCCGCTCGACCCGAAGAAATTCGTCTATCTCGACGGCTGCGTGCGGCGCGAGAGCGAGGGCTATGAGGTGCCCCAATTCAAAGCCAACAACGACGCGCCGCTGATCTATTTCAGCTATGGCAGTCTGGGTGTGTCGGACGTCGATCTGGTCAAGCGCATTATGGCCGTTCTCGGCGCCGCGCCCTATCGCGTGCTGGTCAATGTCGGCGACTATATCGGCGAATATGATACGCCGCCCGACAATGTCATCCTCAATAGCTGGTACCGCCAGACCTCGGTGCTGCCGCATGTCGATGTTTTCATCCAGCATGGCGGCAACAACAGCTTCAACGAAAGCCTCTATTTCGGCATTCCACCCATCGTCATGCCCTTCGTCTGGGACGGCCATGACAATGCACAGCGCGTCAACGACACCAACCACGGCATCGGCATGGCGCGCTATGATTGGCGCGACGAGGAGCTGCTCGGCAATATCGAACGCGTCCTGGGCGACCGCGAGATGCGCGCCAACGTCAAGGCGACGAGCGAATATATGCAGGCCCAGGACGGCCGCATGCGCGCCGCCAACGCAATCAACGATCTGCTGGCGGGCCTATAGCGATGCCGGCGCATATTCTCGAAAACGCCGCCACGCTCGATGCCGCGACCTTTACCGATTGGGGCGACGTCTCGAAGCCGATCGGCGAGCCGGTATCGCATCAAAGCGGCCTGATCTTCTTCCAGAACGATGACAAATCATCGGAGATGGGGGTGTGGCAATGCACGCCGGGGACTTGGCGCTGCGAAGTGAGCAAGGACGAGTTCTTCTACGTTCTCGCCGGGCGCGCGGTTTATACCGAGGATGGCGGCGAGGTGACGAACGTCACCGCCGGCATGACCTGCGCCTTTCCGGCCGGCTGGAAAGGCGATTGCACGGTCGCTGAGACCATCCGCAAAGTCTATATGGTGCGCTGATGGCAGGCAGAACATCGACGCTCGACGCCACTATCCGCGCGCTCGGCGCCGAAATGGCGCCGTGGAACGATATGGATGTCGCCATGGCCTTGCCGGGCGATATGAACGCCGAGCATGACGCCATCCGCGAGGCGGTCGGCATGTGGGACACCTCGGCGCTGACAAAAATATATGTGCGCGGGCCCGATGCCGAGGCGGCAATCGACTATCTCGTCACCCGCGATATAACCAAGCTCTATGTCGGGAAATCGGCCTATGTGCCGATCCTTCAGGACAATGGCCATTTCTGCGATGACGGCTTCATCTTCCATCTCGAAGAGGATGTCTATCTCGCCGTCACCAGCATCGGCCCGACCCTGGAACTGCTGCAAGGCTGGGCCAAGGGCAGGAATGTCAGCGTCGAGCTCAACGAAAGCCTGCACATGATCACCCTGCAGGGGCCCAATTCAGCCGCGCTGCTCGATTCCTGCACGGCGATGGATATTTTCAGCCTGCGCTATTGCCACCAGGAAAAGGCCGCCCTGTTCGGCAGCGAGCGCATCATATCGCGCACCGGTTATTCGGGCGAACGCGGCTACGAAATATTCGTGCCCGCGGACGGTGCCGTGGCGCTGTGGCAGCAATTCATGGAGCAGGGCAAGGATTATGGGCTGATGCCGATTTCCTTCTCCGGGCTTGAAATGGTGCATATCGAAAGCGGGCTGATGGCTTACGGCGCCGAGGCGACCGAGGAAAACACCCCGTGGGAGGTCAATTTCGGCTGGGCCATTTCGCGCACCAAGAAGGATTTCCGCGGGCGCGAGGCGCTGTTCGCCCTCGAAGGCAAGGAGAAGGTGAAGCTGCGCGGGCTGGTGGCGGAACATGATTCCGTGGTCGAACATTTCGCCGAGCTTCGCATCGGCGGCGAAAAGCTCGGCTTCGTCACCACGCCGGCCTATTCAAAGCGGCTCGGGCAATCGCTGGCCTTGGTCCATATCGCCCCCTCGGCAGCCGAGCCGGGAACGCGCGTCGAGCTGGTGGGGCCCACCATTCAGTGCCCGGCAACCGTCGCCAGCATCCCCTTCGTCGATCCCAAGCGCCAGCGTATGCACGCCATGTGAGGACGGCGCCCTTACGCCTGGCCCAGTATATCGATCAGAATGCCGGCCGCTTTCGCCCGGCCGTCCTGCTTTTGCATATGGGCGCTGACCTCGGCCAGACGCGCCGCCATCGCATCATCATTGAGCAATCGTTCGAGCGTGCCGGCATATTCCTCGTCGTTCCAGGCATAGCGCCTGAGCTGCGCGCCATAGCCCTTGTCCTCGACGCGCTGGGCATTGTCATGGCCGTCCCAGCAGAACGGCATGATGATCGCCGGCTTGCCGAAATAAAGCGACTCGTTGAAGCTGTTGTTGCCGCCATGGTGGATGACGAGATCGACTTGCGGGATCACGGAAGGCTGGGGAAGCCAGGGCTCGATATGCACGTTGCCGGGCAATTCGCCATATTCATCGACCATATTGCCGACGCTTATCAAGGTGCGGTAGGGCAGCTTGGCGAGGAGGGCGATCTGGCGCTTGTTGAGCTCGACATCGGCCTCGTTCATGCTGCCCGAGCCTATGTAAATGAGCGGCTTGTCGGCGTTTTTGGCGAATGTCGGTAGGGTGTAGGGCTCGTCCTCGCGCACGCAGCCCTCGAGATATTGATAGCGCGCCGGGTCGAGCGGATTGCGCCGCTTATAGTGCAGCGGCTCGGGATAGAGCAGCAAATTCATGCAGGCTGAGGGTTCGAGAAACTGGCCGAGCGGATAAGGCGCCTCGCCAACCGATTCGAGAAACGCGTTGAACCTCTCATGCACCGGCTTGATGACATCCAGGAAGAGCGTCTGATAGGCCTCGAAGCCGGCCTTGTCATTCTCGCCGCAGCCGGAGAGATGGGGCGGAATATCGGGATCCGGTATCTCGTTCTCGGAGCAGGAGACGATGCGCACCCAGGGGCAGCCCGCCTGCTTGATCGCCGGAAACATTATGCAATTGTCGAGGCATATGAGATCGGGGCGGATATCAGCCAGCACCTGACCGAGCTCCTGCTGCACATAGACCGACGTGTCGACGATGGTGTCCCAGCATTCGAGGACGTAATTGGGAATCTGCTCGATCGCGGTCAGCTTGTAATGCGGCAGGTGGGAAGCGATAAAATCGCGCCAATATTGGCTCGCCGCGGCTTCGTCCATGGGCGCCGACATGGCGACCATGCGCTCGCGAAAGCCGAAGCGCTCGAACTGGCCCTTGAACGAGCTATCGGCAACAAAAATCGCCTCATAGCCGCGCTCGCGCAGGCGCTGGGCGATGCCGACACAATTCATCGACGGCCCGAAGGTCGCCTCGGGAAAGAAAACGATAGTTTTGTTGTCCGTCACCGGTCAACTCTCTTGCCAAACGATTCGTCAATGAGCATAAATTTGAACGCTCTTATCGCCGACGAACAAGGTAATAACAATGGCGGCATTTGACCCCTTTGCCCGGCAGATTTTTATCGGCAACGACTATGTCGGCGTCGACGGCGCAAACGCCATCGACGTGATCAATCCGGCGACGCTTGAGCCGGTGGGCAGGATCGCGGATTGCGACGCCGACAGGCTGGACGAAGTCGTTCAGCAGGCCCGCGCGGCGCAAGGAGAATGGGGCGGGTTTGACGCCACGAGCCGCGCCGCGGCCCTGCACGATGTCGCCCATTCGATCGCTTCCGCCGACCCGGCGCCGGTGTGCGAGTTGATGACGCGCGAAGTCGGCAAGCCCTATCCGGAATCGGTCGGCGAATTGGCCAACGTCGCGCCGGCCTTTCATTATTTCGCCGAGATTGCGCGCGACGATGCCGGGCGCATCGCCGGGCCGATCCAGCCGACCACGTTTCAATATGAGCGCTACGACCCGTACGGCGTCAGCGTCCATA
>CAJXFT010000245.1 GCA_913053235.1 uncultured Alphaproteobacteria bacterium | reverse complement strand
GAGATGGCGATCAGCGCCAGAAACGGCGCCCGCGCCGCCGCCATCGGCCAGCCATAAAACAGAATGACGGCGAGCACGGCGGCCGGCACCAGCAGCGCCACGAAGGCGGGAGCGACGGTGTGGGCGAAGAAAAACTCGACATTTTCGATATCCTGCGTCGCCATGGCGACCAGATCGCCGCTGCGCCGGCGCAACAGATAGGCCGGCGCCAGCGCGTCGAGCTTGGCGAACAAAGCGATGCGCATTTCGCTGAGCAGGCGGAAGGCCATGTCGTGCGCGACCCAGGATTCGAGCCAATGCAGGATGCCTGCGAACGGCGCCAGCGCATAGAGCGCGATCAGCAGCCCACCGAAGGGCTCGCCGTGGCGCACCGCCGCCACCACGAAGGCGCTCAACACGCCGACGCCGATCAACGCCATGACGCGCGCGACGCCGAGTGTAAAGGCGAGGGCGACGCGCTTTCGCAGGGGCCGGACGAGGCGCATCAGAAGCCCGGCGGCGCGCCACCAGCCCATATGGCCGGCGCGCAGGATCTCATCCGCCGGCTGCGTGCGGGCGAGCTGCATATCCTCGAGCGGCGCCGCCGCCGCGGCGCTCGTTAATGGTGGCGCAGCGTCGGTCTTGGCGTCCGCGGTGCTTTCCGCCGCCTGCGCCGCCATCAGGCGGGCGTATACCCCGCCGCCCGCCATCAGTGCCTGATGTCCGCCTTGTTCGACCAGCGCGCCTTCCTCGAGCACCAGGATGCGGTCGGCACCGATGACGCTGGACAGGCGATGCGCCAGGATCAGCACCGTGCGCCCCTTCATGAGGCGGTCGAGCGCCTGCTGGATGACCGCTTCGTTTTCGGCGTCGACCGCCGAGAGCGCCTCGTCGAGCACCAGAAACGGCGCGTCGTGGAGAAGTGCCCGGGCGATGGCGATGCGCTGGCGCTGGCCGCCCGACAGGCGCACGCCGCGCTCGCCGATCACCGTGTCGTAGCCCTGCGGCAGGCGCGATATGAAGTCATGCGCGTTGGCCGCGCGCGCCGCCGCTTCGAGCTCGGCGCCAGTCGCATCGGGCTTGCCGAAACGGATATTTTCCTCCGCCGTGCCGTGAAAGAGATAGGTGTCCTGATGGACGACGGCGAAATGGCGGCGGATTTGCGCCAGGCCGAGGGTCCTTAAATCGGCGCCGCCGAGTAAAATCCGACCCTGGTCAGGGTCGTAAAGCCTAAGCGCCAGGCGGACGATTGAGGATTTGCCGCAGCCGCTCGGGCCGACGATGCCGACGCGCTCGCCGGCCTCGATCGCGAAACTCAAATTGCGGTGCGCCGGGTGGCGGCCGCCGGGATAGCGGAAATCGACGCCCTCGAAGCTCAGCGAGGGCGGCAGATCGGCATCGCGAGCAGCTTCCGCTGCCGCCGCCGCCTCGCGCACCAGCGGCTCGGCGCCGAGCAGTTCGAACAGCCCCTCGGCGGCGGATTGTCCGAGCATGCCCTGATGCAACAGGATGCGCAGCTCGCGCATCGGACGGAAGATCTCGACCCCCATCATGAGGACGATCAGCAACACCTCGATGCCGATCTCGCCCGACGCCACGCGCCAGGCGCCGATGCCGAGCGCCAGCGCGGCGCCGACGGCGATGCCGCCATCGGTGATGCCGCGCGACAGCGAGTTGGTCGCCAGCACCCACATGGTGCGGCGAAACACGTCATGCGCCCTGGCGGCGAGCTGGCGCCCCCGGGCGCCGCTTTGGCCAAAGGATTTAAGGGTGCCGAGGCCCTGCACCGAATCGAGGAATTCGGCGCCGTAGGCGGCGTAGGCGCGTTGCCGCCCCTGCGCCGCGTCGCGGTCCCAGCGGTGAAAGGCGGCCGGCGCCAGCAGGGTGAAAATGGCGAAGCCGAACAGCGCGCCGGCGAGCGGCAGGTCGAGAAAACCCATGAAGGCGAATATGCCGAGCGGCGCCAGCGCGGCGACTGAGAGCTGCGGCAGATATTGGCCGAAATAGGTCTCCAACTGCTCGACCCCGTCGATCAGGGTGAGAAGCGCGGCGCCGCTGCGCTGGCGTCCGAAATAGGCCGGGCCGAGAGCGATCACATGATCGTAAAGGCGCCGGCGCAGCGTCACCTGCACCGCGGCCGCAGTGCGGTGGGCGATCATGGTGCGGGTATATTCGAGGACGCCCCTCAGCAGCATCACACCGGCGGTGAGGATAAACGGCAGCACCAGCTCGGCGATCGGCTGGCCTGAGAATATCTTGGCCAGCAGCCAGCCCAACAGCGCCAGACGCGCCACCCCCGCCGCCGCCGCCAGCAGGCCGAGGAGAATGCTGAGCCCCATGCGCCCGCGCACACCTTCGGTAAATTGCCAGAGCCTGCGGTCGAGATACATAGTTGTTCTATTTACCCATGAATAAGCCCTTCTTCCCCGGGGGGAAGAAGGGTTGGGAAGAAGGGGCGAACTTAGCGCGCGGAGCGCGCTCACAACACCGGGGGGCATCCGCGCGGTTTTTGTTTGGTCCCTCAATCGCCGGGCGGTCGCATCCGCTCCCTTGGCTACCTCGTATTAACTCGGGCGCGTAGTCACGCTTGCCGGAATGCTGAAGAAGCATTCCGGGGGGTGTGCCGTTTGGGAGAGTCTTAATGTGATCCGCCGCCTTGGCTTGGGCGGGGCTGTTGGTGTTATTCATAACTTTCGATTGAGCGGGATATGCGGCGCCGCGGTGCGCGGCAGGATGCCGGTCTCGCGTGGGTCCTCTGCGGTGCACAGCTCCGAATGCGTCTCGGTGAAGCCGTGGCGGCGATAGAAGGGAATCGCGGCGGGGTGGTCCAAATCGCAGGTGTCGAGCGTGATCCGGCGCACGGGCGGCTGCCAGGCCAGGCGGAGCAGGGATTCCATCATGTAAGCGCCGAGGCGGCGGCCGATGAAATCGGGCATAAGGCCGAAAAAGCGGATGGCGGGCGCTTCTGCCTTGCTTCGGTCAAGCTCGGCGAAGCCGGCAAATTCCGCGCCCACGCAAAGAACGAAAATTTCCGTGTTGGGGTGGCATATCACGGCGCGCAAAGCCGCGTCGTCGAGCACCAGGCGTTCCCACCACAGCCATTCCTCGCCCACCTTGCGGTGCAGATCGCGGTAGGCGTCGAGCGCGATATCGGCGTGGCGCGCGAATGTCACACCCGCGGCCGGCGTCGGCGGCGCGCCGTTTTCCGGCCGCGCCGTTCGCTCCATATAGGTGATGCGCCAGCTCAGCATCGCTCCCGTCCGCCACCTCCCATTACATGCCGAGCGAAAAGCCCTCATCGACCACCATCAGCGCGCCGTGCATGGCGCGGCCGTCGTCGCTGGCCAGGAACAGCGCCGCGCGCGCCATGTCGATGGGCTCCGAGTAGGTGCGTCCGCTCGGCGTGCTCGCCGCCATGGCGTCGAGCATGGGCTTGAATTCGGGCTCCGTGCGGATGTCCAGGTTCATCGGCGTTTCGGTGTTGCCGGGCAGGATCGCGTTGACCCCGATGCCGTGCGGCGCCAGCTCCTGGGCCAGTGCGCGGGTCATGAAATTGACCCCGGCCTTGGCGGCGCAATAGGCCGAGTAGGTGCCGAGCGCCATGACGCCGGCGACCGAGGAAATATTGATGATGCGCCCGCCACCCGCGGCCTTCATGATCGGCGCCACTTCCTGGATGGAGAAGAACATGCCTTTCATATTGACGTCCATCATGCGGTCGTAGTCGGCCTCGGACGTGCCGCCCTCCTTGCCGCCGCCGGCGCCGATCTCGCCCACCGGCGTCGGGTAGAACAGCCCGGCCGAGTTGACGAGAATATCGATGCGCCCGAAATCCGCCTTCACTGCCGCCACCAGCTGGGCGATTTCGCCGACCTTGCGGAGATCTCCGAGATAGGGCCTGGCCTTGCCGCCGGCAGCAAGGATGCGCGCCGCCACGGCTTCCGCCTTGGCCATGTCCGAGCTTCCCATCACCGCCACTTCGGCGCCCTCGCCGGCGAACAGCTCGGCGCAAGCCTCGCCGATGCCGGAAGTGGCGCCGGTGATCAGCGCCGTTTTTCCGTCCAATTTCATCTCGCTCTCCTTTTGCCAAAGCCTCTTATATGCCTCTGCCCGCCGCCGGGCGAGAATTGTAGCAGTTGGGCGCCGCTATATCCCGGCCGGTGAGCCGGGCGAGCGGAATTCATTGACTTCGCCATTTGATTGAGTGACCATCGCGGACAAGAGCCGTGCGGAAAACAAAATTTCACCCGCTATTGGGCGGGTTCGACGGAATCTAATTGTCTTACGGAGAATGGCTGATGTCGAGTAATTTGATCAGGCTTTGTCTCTTGGCGCTCGCGGCTTTGGTCATACAAAGCTGTTCCATTAAATATAGCGCGGTTGGCTCGTTCGACAATTATGCGGCCGTGTTTGAGGGCTCTATTGCGGTCGGTATGACCGGCTCAGGGACGCTAACGCTGCATGAGGTCGGCGGAGACATATCATGTTCAGGCTCTACCTGGGTAACCTATCAACCAAGCTTTCTTAAAAAAGGAGCCAGAGGGGCGGCCGCGATAGAGTGCAGCGATGGCCGAATTGTCGACGTAACCTGGGTTCAATCGGAAGAAAATAGCGGCAACGGCCGTGGCCGCGACCAGGAAGGAAATTCCTTACGTTTTCGCTATGCCACGAACAGGGTAATTCTCGACAATTATAGAAGACAACTCGTTGCCGGGGAACTATCCGGTTGACGTACCAAATATTACAGGGTAACTATGTCAAAGCGTGACAGGCCGGAGCTTTCAGATATCGAGATTACTCCCGAAATGATCAAGGCCGCTGAGCGCGCGTTCGGGGATTGGTATGGCTCGAATTACAATATCTTAGTGTCCGTCCGGAAAGAAGTTGATTCGTTGGAATCGTTTGTGATTCTGTATTGG
>CAJXFT010000244.1 GCA_913053235.1 uncultured Alphaproteobacteria bacterium | reverse complement strand
TACCAATTGCTCGACCTGGTCAAACTGCCGCGCGACTTCGCCAAACGCCGGCCGCGCCAGCTTTCGGGCGGGCAAAAGCAGCGCGTCGGCATCGCCCGCGCATTCGCCGGCAATCCGGCGATGGTGGTGGCCGACGAGCCGGTCTCGGCGCTCGACGTCTCGGTGCAGGCGGCGGTGACCGAACTGTTGATGGACATCCAGCGCGAGCACGGCACTACGCTCTTGTTCATCAGTCATGATCTCAGCGTCGTGCGCTATCTCGCCGACCGTATCATCGTCATGTATCTCGGCCAGATCATGGAATCAGGCGCGACGGTGGATATTTTCTCGCCGCCCTATCATCCCTACACGGAAGCATTGCTGTCCGCCATCCCGATCGCCGATCCGCACGTCAAGAAGCGCCACATCGTGCTCGAAGGCGCGCTTCCGAGCGTTCTCGACCCGCCCTCGGGCTGCCCGTTCAACACCCGCTGCCCGAAAAAACTTGGGTCCATTTGCGAGCGCGAGGCGCCGCCGGTGCATGAATCTCCGGACGGCCACCGCATCGCCTGCCACATCCCGCTTGAGGAATTGCGCCGCTCCGAGGCGGTTATCCAGACCGTTAAATAGAACGAGCCGCGCTTGACTCAGGTCAAACCGGAGCCGGCGCTTCGACTTTACTCTGGGCTGGCGGAATTCTCGAAAAAAAAGGAGCGGGAAATTGGTCAAGATCGAGTGCGTGGTGGAAAGCAACAATTATCTCGGCGAGGGGCCGATATGGGACCCCAACAAGGGCGTGCTCTATTGGGTCGATATCGAGGGCCCGTTTATCTGGCGCTATGAGCCGCGCAGCGATAAATCGAATAAATGGAAGATGCCGATGGACGTCGCCGCAGTGTTCCCCAGAGCGCAAGGCGGCAACATTATCGCCCTCGCCGACGGCTTCTACTTCATCGATTTCGAGACCGGCAAGACCGAACTCGTCGCCAAGGTCGATAACGACAAGCCGCGCGTGCGCATGAACGACACCAAGGCCGACCGCCGCGGCCGTCTTTTCACCGGCGGCGAAGACCAGGATGAATCGGCGGCGCTCGCCGGGCTCTACCGCCTCAACGCCGATCTCTCCCTGCACAAGCTCGAAGACGGCATCATCTGCAACAACGGCCCCTGCTTTAGCCCCGACGACAAGACCTTCTACCGCGCCGATTCCTTCAAACAGGAAATCTACGCCTATGATTACGACATCGAAACCGGCGCCATCAGCAACAAGCGGGTCTTCGTTTCGACCAAGGACGATCCCGGCCTGGCCGATGGTTCGACGGTCGATGAAGAGGGCTATTTGTGGAATGCGCAGATCATCGCCGGCAAGCTGATGCGCTACGCGCCCGACGGCAGCCTCGACAGAACCATCGAAATGCCGGTGCGCAACATCACCAGCGTCATGTTCGGCGGCGATGCGCTCGATACGCTTTACGTGACTTCCATGGCACGCGTCGATCACCCCGGCGGCGGCGTCGATATTTTCGTCAAGGAAGACAAACCGCAACCAAACGCAGGCTCGCTATTCGCCGTCACCGGCCTCGGCGTCCGCGGCCTGCCCGAGACGCCATTTGCCGGCTGAGGGACCCGAGAAAGACTCAAGCCCAACGGCACCACCATCCGGAATGCGACCAGCATTCCGACTGCGCGACTGAGCGCCCGAGTTAATACGAGGTAAGCCAAGGGAGGAGCCAATATCGCAACAAGACTGGCCTCAGCTTCGGAGTGTCCTTGTTCAACCGCTAAGCGGTACCATTTTGCTGCCTCGACATGGCTTTGCGGTACGCCCTTGCCGATGTCGTACATCGAGCCAAGGTTGAACTGAGCTTCCGCAAATCCCTGGTCAGCGGCTTTGCGGTACCACTTCAGTGCCTCAGCATAGTCTTGCTGAACTCTGAGGCCTTGGTCATACATTTGGCCGAGAAAGACCTGGGCGTCAGCAATTCCCAGATCAGCGGCTTGGCTGTGGAATTTTACTACTTCGTTATCATTCTGGGGTTCACCTATGCCGTCACGGTATGCCGTTTCAAAGACTTCTCGGGCACTGGCATTGCCCTGTTCGGCGGCCTTGCGCCACCAGTGTACCGCTTGGGTATAGTCCTGTGGCAGCCCCTGACCTCTGAAAAACATGAACCCCAGCATTAATTGGGCATCAGCTTCGCCCTGTTCAGCGGCCTTACGCCACCACTTCACCGCTTCAACATGGTCCTGCTCTACATCTGGGGCTCCAGCGAGCGGATGCGACCGCCCGGCGCTTGAGGGGCAAACAAAAAGAGCGCGGATGCCCCCCGGTGTTGCGAGCGCGCTTCGCGCGCTAAGTACGCCCCTTCTCCCCACCCTCTTCCCCCCAGGGAAGAGGGATTTATTCGGGGTGGGTCTGTTTAAATACCAGCCCGCGCGTAGCGCCTGGCGCGCCCTTGCATGAAGGCTTGAGCGCGCCGGCCGACAAAGTGGCATAGCAGGCCGTGCGGCTTGAGGCCGACGATCTTGAACAGCATCGCCACGATACGCTCGGTGACGTGAGGCTGATAAATGGCGTAAACGCGCCGCGCATAGGCCTGGCCGTGGCGCTTTTGGTCGAACGGCCCTTCCTCGGCATTGGCGGCATAATAGGCGTGCGCCATTTCTTCGTCGCCGAGCTCGAGGACGCGGCCGCCGACGACTTTGATGCGGTTGATCAGGCTGATCCTGTCCGTGGCGAGAAATACTTTGGAGGCCTCGTAGAAGGTCCTGTAATGGCGCAGCTCATCGGAGGCGAGGCGGTGGCAGATCTCGCTCAGCACCGGCTCCTGGGTGGTGTGGCGCATTGCCGTGTAGTGGGAGCTGGTGCCGGTCTCGACGACGCAGCGCGCCAGCAACTCGCCGGTCAGCGAGCCACGTACCGATTTGGAGAGATCGATCGGCACCTGAAAATTGTTCCTGAATTGCTTGACCGCTTCCTCGAAATTGAAATCCGGGTCCGCCAATGTCGCCCACCGCGCCAGCGTTTCGCCGTGCCGCACCTCTTCTCCCGCCCACACCCGCGTGAGTTTCTGAACCTCGGGATGTTGGTGAAAGACATTGCCCAGATAGTCGGCGTAAATGTTGGCGTTGTTTTCGACCAGGCTGGCCGCCTTCACCATTTTCACGAGATCGGGATCGACCCGCGAACGGTCGAAGCTGTGCCACGGGATATCGTCTATCGTCCACAGATTCATTTCGGTCCAGTGCGTCATGGTGCCCTCCTGTTTGGTTCGCGTGTCGCGCTCAGGATGTTCATTGGAATTGCGTCGGCACTTTTACCGCCAGCTTGTCGATATCATCGGAAAGGGTGATCTGGCACGCCAATCTGGAAGTACGCTTGCGGCCATATGCGAGGTCGAGGATATCCTCCTCATCCTCGTCGGGATTGGGCAGATTTTTGAATGCCTTGCGCTCGACAATGACGTGGCAGGTCGAACAGGACATCGCGCCCTCGCACGCCCCTTCAATGTCGATATCGTGGTCGCGGGCGACGTCAAGCAGGGTCTCGCCGGGCGTTCCATCGACGTCGTGATGGGTCCCATTGGGATCGATAAAGGTTATCTTGGGCATCGGGCCAATCTCCACTGTTTTGCTTCGAGACCGAGTTCTCGCGGCAATATTTGTTATTGGGGGAAAGTGAACCCACGCCTCGCCTGCCACGGCGAAAATAGAGCTACCCCCCTCCGGGCTGTCCGTCATCGGTATCGGAGCGCCGGTTGGCGGTTAGCCGAATCCACCCCTCGCAGCACATCGGCGCCACGAATCCCTTAAAACCAAGGCGATTCCACCCTCGCGCCTTCCCGGAGTCTTTGATCCAGATCAAACGGCGCCCGAGGAAAGCGCGGCGGTTATCCCGAAAGCTGTGGTTCGGCTCCCGCCGGAAGCGGCACACGATGCTCGTTCAATGTCATCGCCATCATGGTGTAGTAACCCGAAAGCGCCGTCAGCTCGGCGATCGCCTTGGCGCCGAGCGCCTCCAGCACCCGCTGGTAGGTCTCGTCGCTGATCTTGCGGTTGGCCTGTAGCTCGTCGACATAGGCGTAGACCGCCGCTTCTTCCGCGTCCTCGAAATCGGGCCGCCGGCCGGTGCGCAACGCTTCGATAATATCGGGCGCCAGACCGCCTTCGAGCGCATCGGGCACATGATAATGCCAGGCATATTCGCAATTCCAATGGCGCGCGGTGACGAGAATGGCCAACTCGCTGAGATTCTGCGCCAGGCAATTAAGATAGCGCAGATACTCGCCGAGATATTGGGTCCGGCGCGACAGCTCGGGGCTGTGCATAAGCGCCATAAAGACCTCGAGCACCTGGCCGTCGCGGCTGGCGCCGATAGCGTCATAGGCGGCCCACTGTTCCGCCGTCAGCTCGGCGAATTTTACCATCGGTATTCGCTTCAATCTCGGCCTCCCATGAATAGATTACCGGCGCGCCCGTGAGTGATTCCTAGATCAGCGAAAAGCGCTCTTCGGCGGCCGGTATCGGCGCCTCTTCGAGGCCCAGCTCGTTGCGCACGATATTGGTGCCCCAGACCAGCGCCACCATCTTGTAGAAGGCGTGAACGCGGCTCATGCCCTGGCGGCCGAAGCCGCAATCCGAGCTGATCACCAGCCTCTCCGGCTCGATATGTTTGAGCGCCTTGCGAATAAGCTGGGCGACCTCCTCGGGCCGCTCGACCTGCAAGGTGCGGTGATCGATGACGCCGAGGCATATTTTCTTGTCCTTGCCGATCGCGGCGCCTATTTCAGGAAGCTCCTCGCCACCGTTCGTCGCCGTCTCGAAGGTCAGCACGTCGGCGTCGAGCTGGTCCATGTGGGAGAGGATCGGTTCGTAGCGATAGCCGGATTCGATCTTCTGGGCGAACGGATTGCCCCAGCAGGTGTG
>CAJXFT010000243.1 GCA_913053235.1 uncultured Alphaproteobacteria bacterium | reverse complement strand
CCGGCTCGCCGCCGGCGGCTTCATGTCGATCTATGCCGCCATCGGCCTCGCCGCTTCGGCGCTGTTGGGGGCGCGATTGCAGCGCCACGGCATGCCGCCTTTCCTGCTCGCGGCGGCGCTGTTCTTCATCATCGGCAGCATCATCACCCTGGCCGCGCCGGCCGCCGTTGCACTGATGTTGCTGGCGCGCGGCATCGAGGGGCTGGGCTTCGCCATTCTCGCCGTCGCCGCTCCGGTGCTGGCCACCGCCAGTGCCTCGAGCCGCCACAAGACCATCGCCATCGCACTTTTCGCGGCCTGGATTCCGACCGGACAGCTGATCGCGCTCGGCGTCGCCTATCCGATTGCCGAGGGCGCCGAGTGGCGCCCGATATGGTGGGCCGGCATCGCCTTGACGGTGATCGTCATCGCCCTGGGATGGCGTGCCGCGATCCGCAACGTGCCGCGCCGCGCCACCACCAACGGCAACAACAACACCGACAGCGCCGGCCCGGCGCCGTTGCGCGATTTTCCCCGGCACCAGCGTTTGGCGTTGGCGCTGGTGGCGGCGATCTTCATGCTGTGGTCGACGGAGATTTTCGTGATGTTGACCTGGCTGCCGCAATATCTCGTCGAGGCGAGGGGTCTCGCCGCCGAATCGATGATCCTCGCCTACGCCATACCTTCGATATTGATCCTGATATTCAATGTCGCCGGCGGCTTCCTGTTGCGCGCCGGGATTCCGCTCGCCCCGATGCTGGCGCTCAGCCTCGCCGTTCAGGCGGCGATTTGGTTCGCGCTGGCCAGTCTCGACAGCGCCACGCTCGGCCTGGCCGGGCTCGTCGTCTTCGGCATCGCGGCGGGAATCACGCCGACCTGCCTGTTCGCCGCGCCGGCCGCGATCCTCGGCGCCGGCAACGCCGGCGGCAGCGCCTTCGGCATCGTCATGACCGGGCGCAGCACCGGTGTCCTGCTCGGGCCGATACTGCTGCCGCCGGTGTTGCTAGCGATGGGCGCATGGCAGGGCATCGGCCCGGTGTTCGGCGCCATTACCGTCGCCGCGGCGCTCGCTACATTGGCGCTCGGCGCCATGCTGGCGCGGCGCGACGCCCAAAGATAATTTATCTCACCAGGCGGTAGCCGCCGCCCTCGGTGATCAGAAGCTGGGCGCTGGAGGGATTCGTCTCGATCTTCTGGCGCAGCCGGTAAATATGGGTTTCCAGCGTATGGGTGGCGACGCCGGCGTTATAACCCCAGACCTCGTTGAGCAAGACATCGCGGCCGACCACTTGATCGCTGGCGCGGTAGAGATATTTGAGGATCGCGGTTTCCTTTTCGGTCAGGCAAATCTTGCGCTCGCTGTCCGGATCGATGAGGAATTTGGCGGCCGGGCGGAAGGTAAACTTGCCGATCGGGAAAGTCGCATCCTCGCTTTGCTCATGCTGGCGCAGCTGGGCGCGGATGCGGGCCAGCAGGACGCCGAGGCGAAACGGTTTGGTGACATAATCATTGGCGCCCGAATCGAGGCCGAGAATGGTGTCGGCCTCGCTGTCGGCGCCGGTCAACATGATGATCGGCGCCTTGACGCCGTTGCGCCGCAACAGCTTGCACAGCTCGCGCCCGTCCATATCGGGCAGGCCGACATCGAGCAAAACCAGATCGAAGCTTTTGGATTTGCAAATTTCGAGCGCCGCGGCGCCGTTTTCCGCTTCGGCGGCGGAAAACTCCTCATAAACGCCGAGCTGCTCGGCCAATGATTGGCGCAATGCATCGTCATCGTCGACGAGTAATATGCTCTTACGGGAACTCATAAACACATCCACAAAAATGTCACCTTCGCTATTCATAGATAATGATTAAAATTCGTCAAACTGCAATGACGATGCGGAGGATTCAGTGGCCGGGCGGGGCGCGCAGCGCGCGAATCGCCGAAAAACAGGCGGCCGCGACCCGGCAAAATTTGCCGCACCCGCGATGCGGCCGGGAAGCATCGGTATAAGCCATTGGAATAACTCAATATCCGCTTGGCGCGCCTCTTGCAGGGGTAATGCGAAAGGAATTGCCGTGGCTTTCGACAATCTTGATCATATGAGCACCCGCGACCGTGCGGGCATTCAACATCATCAAAAACTGTTCGACATGTCGGACGCGCCGAACAGCGGCAAGGAGTTCGGCCAGATCATCGCCGAGGCTGCCGGGCTCGACGGCGACGGCGCCCTGGCGGCGCGCGACAGCGGCGGGTTCTTCGGCGCGGACGGTTTCGGCTTCGACGATTTCCTCGATCTCATCAACCCGCTGCAGCATATTCCCATCATCTCGACCATATATCGGGAAATCACCGGCGATACGATTTCGGATGGTGCGCGTATTTTCGGCGGCGCCCTGTTCGGCGGCCCGCTCGGCTTCGCCGCCGCGGTCGGCAATGCGGCCGTCAAGCAGGCGTCCGGCAAGGATGTCGGAGAGCTGGCGATGTCGCTGTTCGAATCCGATTCACCCGATGCCGAGACTGTCACCGCCGACCTGTTGCCGGCACCCGTGGGGAGCGATCCGGACGCCGAGGTGCTGTCGAGGATTTCTCCGGCGGCGGGGGCGCCGGTTCGGCCCGTCAGCGGCGATGCGGGTGACGGGAAAACCGTGTCGGCGGCGTCTGTCGTAGGCTTTGCCGGGGTTACGCCGGGCACCAAGGTGCCCGATTATCTCGACCGCATGAGCGCGCAGCAAAAGGCGTTGCTGCTTTCTTCGCTCGGCCTGCCGCCCGAATCGGCGGAACAGCCCGAGCCGAGCCAGAACGTGGACAAAGTGATCGAGCGCTCGAGCGCGGCGCGGGACCTGTTCGTGCGCGCCACCGCCGAGCCGGATGATTTGCTCGCCGGCGGCGGCAGCATGGCCAGCAGCGGCAAGATGACCAGCGGCGGCAGCATGAAATGGCCGGAATCGGCCGTGCCGCCCGGCGTCGATCCTTCCTCGCCCGACTGGATCGCTCAGGCGATGACCCAGGCGCTCGACAAATATGAGAATTCCTTCAACGCCGCGGGCGAGCGCGGCGATCGTCTCGATTCAAAAATCTAGGTCTAACAATTGAACCACGCCGAACTCGAACAAATCGCGGTTTCGGAAGTCCTTGATCTCAGGGTCGATGAATCCGCCATGTTGCGCTGGGGCGGCGCGAGCTTTCCCTGTGCGCTCGGCAAGGGCGGCATCAGCGGCGCCAAGATCGAAGGCGACGGCGCCACGCCGCTCGGCGATTTTGCGTTGCGCCGCATACTCTACCGCCCCGACAGGCTGTCGCCGCCGCGCACCGCACTTCCCGTCGCGCCGCTGTCGCCGCGCGACGGCTGGTGCAAGGATGCCGACCACCCGCTATACAATCAGCAGGTACGCCAGCCCGTGCAGGCCAGTTGCGAGCTGCTGTGGCGCACCGATTCGCTCTACGATGTGATCGTCGTTCTCGGCCATAACGACAGCCCGGTCGTCGCCGGAGCGGGAAGCGCCATGTTCCTGCATATCGCGGCCACGGATTTCAAGCCGACCAATGGCAGCGTCGCGCTGCGCCGGGAAGATCTTCTCGCCATCCTTGGCGGCCTGGATCCGTGCGCGCGGCTATGCGTGCGGCAACTGGGCTGATCGAAACCGCGGCAGCCCGGAACAAGCCCTTCTTCCCCGAGGGGAAGAAGGGCCTAAGGAGAAGGGGGAAACCAAGCGCGCGAAAGCGCGCTCGCAACACCGGGTAAGTGGTGCCGTTTGGAAAAGTCTTTCTCGGTTCCGGAGCGCGCTGGGCGGAGGTCAGGGGGGCATCCGCGCGGTTTTTGTTTGGTCCCTCAAACGCCGGGCGGTCGCATCCGCTCCCTTGGCTACCTCGTATTAACTCGGGCGCTCAGTCGCGCAGCCGGAATGCAAGTAATGCATTCCGGGTATGTGGTGCCGTTTGGAAAAGTCTTTGTGGGTTCCGGTGGCCAGAATTACGGTGACAGGTTTATTAATTATCGGGGGGGGGAGAATAATTAATAAACCTGTCACCGTAATTAAAACCGCGCGGATGCCCCCCTGACCCCCGACCCAGCGCGCACCGGAACCCACAAAGACTTTTCCAAACGGCACCACGACCGAGAATGAGAGAATTTCCGATCCCGATTCAATCCGATCGGAAAACGCACTATCCCTGGCGCGCGCCGAAAATGGCGCTGCCGACGCGGATATGGGTGGCGCCCAGCGCGATGGCGGTCCGGTAATCGGCGGTCATGCCCATGCTCAGTTTTGTCAGGCCGTGACGCTCGGCGATTTTTCTCAGCAGGGCAAAATGCGGCGCCGGCTCCTCGTCGAGCGGCGGCAGGCACATCAGGCCGACCAGGGGCAATGCGTATTTTTCACGGCAGACCTCTATCAGGGCGTCAGCCTGGCCCGGCGGGACGCCCGACTTCTGCGCCTCCTCGCCGGTATTGACCTGGATGAAACATTCGGGCGCACGGCCGCTGCGCGCCATTTCTTCCGATACGGCGCGGATCAGCTTTTCGCGGTCGAGCGAATGGATGGCGTCGGCCAGAGCCACTGCGTCGCGCGCCTTGTTGCTTTGCAGGGGGCCGATGAGATGCAGCCGCGCCGCCGGAAAGCGAGCTTTCAAATCCGGCCATTTTTGTTGCGCCTCCTGCACCCTGTTCTCGCCGAAATCGATATGTCCGGCGCTGAGCACGGGCAGGATATATTCCGCCGGCCTGGTTTTCGACACCGCGACGAGGGTAATCTCCGCCGCCTCGCGCCCGGCCGCCTCGGCGGCTTCGGCGATGGCGTCGACGAGGCGCGAATAACTCTCCGCCACGCGCGGCGCGCTATCCGATTGCATGCTCTGTTGCGCCATGACAGCCTGTCCGCCCACCTATACCAAGGAGCGACGATAATGACCCATAGGGATCGCCCCCGCGGCCCGTCGGGTAGGAGGGAGGCCGCGGGCGATGCGGCGCATCGGCAAGGCCTTCCGACGCCCTCCGACGGGTCGCGGGGGC
>CAJXFT010000242.1 GCA_913053235.1 uncultured Alphaproteobacteria bacterium | reverse complement strand
GTCCGGTATTGGCGGCGTTGATGCGGAAATAGGTGCTCAACTCCATCGGGCAGCGCACGCCCTTGGGGATGTAGACGAAGGAGCCGTCGGTGAAGACGGCGGAATTGAGGGTGGCGAAGTAATTGTCGGCATAGGGGACGACGGTGCCGAGATATTTTTGCACCAACTCCGGATGCATCGCCACCGCCTCCGACAGCGAACAGAAAATAACGCCGAGCTCAGCCAGTTTGGCCTTGAATGTGGTCGCCACCGATACGCTGTCGAACACGGCATCGACCGCGACCCCGGCCAGCATCTCCTGTTCCTGCAACGGTATGCCGAGCTTTTCGTAGGTGCGCAGCAATTCGGGATCGACCTCGTCGAGGCTTTTCGGGCGATCCTCGTCGCGCAGCGGCGCCGAATAATAGCTCGACGCCTGATAATCGATTTCCGGATAGTCGAGATGCGCCCAGCTCGGCGTGTCGGCGGAGGTTTCCATCCAACGGTGATAGGCCCTGAGGCGCCAGTCGAGGAGCCATTCGGGCTCCTTCTTCTTGGCCGATATGAAGCGCACGATATCCTCGCTCAATCCGGGCGGCGCGGAATCGGCCTCGATATCGGTGACGAAGCCGTATTTGTAGCGCTCCTCCGTGAGCGCCTCCACGGCCCGCGCTGTTTCACTGTTGGATGTCATATGCCGTGCGCCTATGCCGTCACGTGCGATCGTTCAGGGGCGAGAACAGCGCGCCGGTTGCGCCGGTCCGGGCGGCCACATCCTGCCCCGGAAATGAACCGGCGATGTCCGCCAAGGTCAGTTCTTCCAGCGCCACGCGAATGGCATCGCTGACCTTTTGCCACGGCCCGCGCACGGCGCAAAATCCCTCCAAATCGCAAACCCCGCCGGATCCCCCTTCCAGGCAATCGGCGATGGCGATCGGCCCATCCACGGCAACAACCAGATCGGCGACCGAAATTGCCTCTGGCGGGCGCGCCAAACCATATCCCCCCGCGGCCCCGCGACGGGATACGAGAACATTGCCCTTCACCAATAATTTCAATAGCTTACTCGCGCTTGGCAGAGGCACCCCGGTGCGTTCCGCGACGGTTGCGGCGCTAAAAAATGCTTGCGGATCGCGCGCCATGAAACTGAGCGCCACCACGCCATAATCCGCCATTCTGCTGATTCGAATCATAATAGAAGCTTATATAGGACCGATCTCGTACCCTTTAAATAGGCGAATTGTCGCAGCTGTCAATAACCGACTTGGCAGGTTTGTGATTTCGCCTATTCGCCGGCGCGCCGAAACTACGGTCCGACCGCCATATTTGCGCAATTGCGGTCGAGCGGTTTGAGCAGTTGAAGCTCCAGCCGCCCGTCCGCTTCCTGGCCGGTTCGGCGCAATTCCGGCCATGTCCGGTAGCGCGTGCGGTGTTGTACCGCCTCGCCCCATGCCCAATGCGCCTGGTCGCCGCCGAGCGCCATGTAGCTGTTGCCGTAGAAGCGGTTGCCGCTGGAAAAAAGCGCCTCATTGTCATAATCGCCGGCGGCGCCGCTGACACCGTTTTCGCCGCGATATACCACCAGATTGCCATGCACGCGGTTGCCGCTGGTTCGCGCTTCGCCGAAGCGGCCATCTTCGCGCTCCTGCTGTAACAGGGCGATGCCGTCGCCATAGCCGCGCGCGACCTCGACATGGTTGTCGTGGACCTCGGTATTTTGCGATGTGTTGATCAGGATTTGGGCGCCGAACAGCCAGGAATCATAGCCATGACCATTGGCGAACACCGTGTTGCCGCGGATCACCGCGTCATAGCTGATCTCGTGATGAATCCCCTCGCTCGAATTGGCGAACACACGATTGCCCTCATAGAGCGAATGGATATTGCTCATATCTGTCCACAGCCCGGTGCCGGTATTGTCGTGCACGCAATTGCCGCGCACCACGAGATTGGTTGTTCTCACCAATTTCGCGCCGCCCGCCTCCCAGCCGGTGGAAAATCCGGCGTAATTATTGTGCGACAGGATATTGCCTTCGACCTGAATATTGTCGCCTTTGCCGGCGATGCCGATTTGCCCGTTGCTGTGAATATGGTTGTCGACGATACGCATCGCAGCGCCGGTGCGGATACCGGCGCCGTGATTGAGGCGGATTTCGTTGTGGCTGAGCGTCCAGGCCGCGCCCTCGGCGCCGTGCACGGCGCCGGATTGGGCGGGGGCGGCATATTTCTCAATGACGAGCCCTGAAATTGTCACGTTCCGGGCGGCGCCGTGAAAGGCGCGCCGCTGCACGCTGATTTCCACCTCGCGGCCGCGCGGATCATCGGCGAGGAGCACCACACCCTCGTCATAATCGAAATACCACGCCCCGGGTTCGACTTCGCCAGGCTCCGCGACCCGGCGCAGCGGCTTGGAATCGAGAAACAAATCTTCCGCATAGGTGCAGATATCGCCGCGCACGCCATATTGATCCTTGGCGCAACTCCCGGTCGGCGAGGCCGAAGCGCGCGGCGCCGGGGCCAGCCAATAGCCATTCTGCCGCTCGAACGGACCAAGCCGCGCCGCGCCGCTCATCACGGCGCCGGGCTCGCCGGTAAAGCTATCGCCATCCTTGGGCGCGACGCTCTGCAAGCGGTGAACGCCGGGCGCCAACAAATAGCTCGTACCCGGCAAATGCGCGTCGACCACGGCCTGGATATTCTCACCCGGCGAAATGACGACGACATCGGTTGCTGCTGCGGCGGCGGCGGCCGCGAAAACGGCGAAACCGAGAAGACAGAAGAGAATCTTTGGCATAATTAATGAACATACCGCCATCAAGTGCGGCAAGCAGCAATGCAAGGTGACGAAGTGATTGTAAATTTTGACATTCCAGGCGGCGCCTGGAAAATGCACCGGAGCCTATCGACCGACTGGAGAATATTGTGAACGAACCACTCTGGCGCCCCAGTGAAGAACGGCGCAAAGCCGCCAATTTGACTGCATTCATGAATCAGGCGGGCGAGCGCTGGGGTGCCGCTTTCGGTGATTATGAAGCGCTTTATGACTGGTCGGTGCGCGAGCCGGAAAAATTTTGGCTCTCCATGTGGGATTTCGCCGCGATCATCGCCGAGACGCAAGGTCAGCGGGTTGTCGTCGACGGCGACAAGATGCCGGGCGCGCAATGGTTTCCGGATGCGCGCCTGAACTATGCCGAAAATCTGCTGCGCCGGCGCGACGGTGGCGATGCGATGGTGTTTTGGGGAGAAGAGAAGGTCCGCCGCCGCTTGAGCTTCGCCGAGCTGCACGGCCAGGTCTCGCGCTTCGCGCAGGCGCTCAAGGCGCGCGGCATCGGCGAGGGCGACCGGGTCGCCGGCTACCTGCCCAACATGCCGGAAACCATCGTCGCCATGTTGGCGGCGACGAGCCTGGGCGCGATCTGGTCCTCCTGTTCGCCCGATTTCGGCGCCCAGGGCGTGCTCGACCGCTTCGGACAGATCGCGCCGAAGGCGTTGATCGCGGCCGAAGGGTATTATTACGGCGGCAAGCAGCTCGACTGCCTCGACAAGCTGCGCCAGGTGCTGCCCGGGCTGCCCAGCGTCGAGACCGTCATCATCGTTGCCTATACCCGCGAGCGCGCCGACCTCGACGGTCTTTCCGGCGCCGAGCATTACTCCGACGTCATCGCCGAACAGCCCGGCGGCGAAATCGATTTCGTCTCTTTGCCGTTCAATCACCCGCTTTTCATCATGTTCTCTTCGGGCACCACTGGGGTGCCGAAATGCATCACGCACGGCGCCGGCGGAACCTTGATCCAACATATCAAAGAGCATGTGTTACATACTGATATTAAAGAAAATGATCGCGTCTTCTATTTCACCACATGCGGCTGGATGATGTGGAACTGGCTGGTCGGCGCGCTGGCCTCGAAGGCGACATTGCTGCTCTATGACGGGGCGCCGTTCCACCCCGACGGCAATGTGCTGTTCGACTATGCCGACGCCGAGGCGATGACCCTGTTCGGCACCTCGGCCAAATTCATCGACGCCGCCAACAAGGCCGGCGTGGCGCCGATCAAAACCCACCGCCTGGAAAATCTGCGCGGCATGGCCTCGACCGGCTCGCCGCTGGCGCCGGAGAGCTTCGAATATGTCTATCGGGAGGTCAAAAAAGACCTTCATCTGGCCTCGATTTCGGGCGGCACCGATATCATTTCCTGTTTTGCGCTGGGCAATCCGCTCGCGCCGGTATGGCCCGGCGAATTGCAGGCGCGCGGCCTCGGCATGCGGGTCGATGTGTTCGACGATGACGGCAACGCCATACGCGGCGAAAAGGGCGAGCTGGTATGCACCGCCCCCTTCCCCTCCATGCCGGTGTCGTTTTGGAACGACGGCGACGGCGCAAAATACCGCGCCGCTTATTTCGAGCGCTTCCCCGGCATCTGGCACCATGGCGATTATGTGGCGCTGACCGAGCATGACGGTATGATCATCTACGGCCGTTCGGACGCCGTGCTCAACCCGGGCGGCGTGCGCATCGGCACGGCGGAGATTTACCGCCAAGTCGAGCAGATGGCGGAAGTCGAAGAGGCGATATGCGTCGGCCAGGACTGGCAGGGCGATGTCCGGGTGGTGCTGTTCGTGCGCCTGCGCGAAGGCCTTGCAATTGACGACGAGCTCGTGAACCGTATCCGCGCCCGTATCAGGGCCGAATGCACGCCCCGCCATGTGCCGGCGAGGGTCATTCAGGTGGCCGATATCCCGCGCACGCGCTCCGGCAAGATTACCGAGCTTGCCGTGCGCGCCGTCATTCACGGCCAAGAGGTCAAAAACCAGGAAGCGCTGGCCAACCCGGAGGCTTTGGACCTCTATGCCGGGCTCGATGCGCTGAGCAAATGAAACCGGCTCGGCCGGCGGCGTTCGTGATAGCCTGAGCGCGAATTCCGACAAACCAGCCCAGGATTTACCCCGCATGGCGCAAGATTTAACCGGCTTTCGTTCCCGAGCCCATGTCGGCGTCCATGTCGGCGCCCTTGCCGGCGG
>CAJXFT010000241.1 GCA_913053235.1 uncultured Alphaproteobacteria bacterium | reverse complement strand
GGGCGTAAATTCGAGGAAATTCCACTTGGTCGCGGCGGCCTCGAGCACGTCGGCGCTCGACAATTCGAGCTTGTGGCAGATTTGCGCGATTTCGTTGACGAAAGCGATATTGATGTCGCGCTGGGCGTTTTCGATCACCTTGGCCGCCTCGGCGGTGCGGATATTGGGCGCGATATGGATGTTGCCGCCATTGATCGAGCCGTAAAGCGCGGCGATTCTCGGCGCCCGCGGCCAGCAGGGCCTTCACGATTCCCTCATGTCCCTCGTTGGAGGCCAAAATCAGGGCGGTCCAGCCGCCTTCCGACACGACGTTGACCGACGCGTCGCGGGCCAGCAGGGCCTCGACGACGAGTTCGTGCCCGGCATAAGAGGCAATGATCAAGGCGGTTTCGCCGCGCTGGCCGCGATGGTCGATATCAACGCCCCGCTCCAGCAAGGCGAGAACTTGCGCAATCTCTCCGTAAGCCGCCGCGCCGAGCGAATCCTCGCCATCGCCGGCGCGGGATTGAGCCAGCGGAAAGGCGAAACATATGATCAGCAACAGCCAGGCGAGCCGCCAAACGTATATTCGTCCCGCGATAATTCCGGCCGGGGTTCGACAGCGCTCTCGTGTCGCTATGACAGGCCTGGGCAAGATTGCCATGAAGCCCCCTCTCCCCTACTGGTCATCCCAAAGCACCACCGGATAATCGAGCCACCACGAAGCCCGCACATACCAGGCGCCGGTGATTTCCTTCGGCGCCAGACCCGCCAGCGTCGGGTAGAGGCCGGAATGGCCCATCTCGACCGTGGCGTTGCCGGCATGGATCTCGTGCACCGTGTAATCGCGCGTCGGGATGTCGAGCAGCTGCCTGATCGGCTTGGCGTCCCTGGCGGGGGCGGGGAATTTGCGCAGTTGCAGGAATTTTCCGTCGAGCAGGGCGCCGAACTTTTGTTCGAGCGGCTCGGGCCGGCCCATATGGGCGACGCTGGTCGAATTGAAACTGACGCGCATCAATTGCTCGCCGGCGCGCGTGCAGGCGCCGGTGATCTGGCTGCCGTGGAAGTTGAGCCTGGCGTCGTCGCAGAGATTTGCCGGCCAGCCGTAGATCTCGCGCTCGAAGGTCAGCGCCATGTCATGCGCGACCCAGATGAAATTGACGTACCAGCCGATAGTGTCGCCGTAGCGCACCTTTATCGCCGTCAGGCATTCGCGGTAGAGGTCGAGGGTGTGGCTGGGTTGGCACATATCGCCGACCCAGGCCAGCATGGTGCCGTCGCCGAAGGGCTCGAGCGGCTCCGGCACCTCCCACGCCACGGCATCCCGATCGCCCTGATAGAGCACCAGCAGAATCTGGCTGCGCTCGGTCGATTCGAACGGCGGCGCGGTGTAGCTCGGCGCCGACAGCGGCATCGCATAGCCTTCTTCATGTTGCTTCATGACGCTCATGCTCCCTTCGTGATATTTTCTCAACCCCATCAGGATAACCGCCCGGAGAGCAAATAAATATGGCCATCCTATCGCCCGATTATCTGCCTTACCCGCTGCCGCCCTGGGAGCATGATTTCCGCACCCTGGCGGTTCATTGCGCGGTCGAGGAGGCGAGCCTCCGCCCGTTCATCCCGGCGCCGCTGGAACTCGCATCGAACCGCATCCAGGTCGCGGTGATGCGCTTCGATTGCAGCGTTCCCGAGCGCCTCTATTACGATGCCGCGGTGATCGCCCTGGTGCGCTACCGGGGCATAACCGGCGGCTTCTGGCCGTTCGCCTATAACAGCACCGATCAGGCGATGTCCGGCACGCGCGAAATCTGGGGCTACAACATGAAGCTGGCGGAGATGGAGATCGCCGAAAGCGCGACGCGCATCGAAGGCGCGACACGCCGGCTCGGCAAGACGATCATTTCCGTCGCCATGTTGCCGACCGGCGAAGCCATCGAGACGCTCGATATGTTCCCGCGCCTGTTCCTGAAACTGACGCCGGACGTAGCGAGCAGCGAAGGCGTGCGCCAATCGGTCATCAGAATGGACACCCGGCCCGAAATCCACAGCCACGCCACCGGGACGGGCGAGGTTTCGTTCGAACCCTCGGCGGACGATCCCCTGCATCGGCTCAAGATCATCAAGGTCTTCGGCGCCAGCTTCACCACCGGCCATCAAATATTGCCGTGGGGCGAGAACCTCGACTAGGACCGCAGCCGAGTTCGAGCACTGGAAAACTTATCGGTCTCTCTGGGTCTCCACTGGGTGGTGCTGGCATCCTCCGACAAATTGAGCGTATAAAGCGCGATCAAATCGAGGTGAGTGTCGTAGTCATCAAAAGGCCGGAAGGTGCCGGGCCATTGCAAAGTCGGATACCGGAAGTACGTATTCCCGGTGTAGAGCGTGATGCGGCTTTGCGTCTGTCGCCCGCTTTTCGCACGGCGGGCGACCTTGACATCAAGGGCATGATAGCCACCGCCAAACCGCTCGCCGCTGATCTCGATATCGGGATAGCCACGTTCGGTGCCGCGCGCGGCGTTTACATCGTTGAGCGCTTCGATCTTGTGGAGCAGGAAATCAACAAGCGAGACTTCGAGAATGTTGGCAAGCGCCGCCGGTTCTTTCGGCAGCGCCAAGAAATGGCCGCCTGACTCGAGTTTGCTTTCCAGCTCTACTTCGTTCTGCGCAACCAACGGCCAGCCATGATCGCCGCATTTTCGGTAGACGGCCACCGGTTCAAGCTCGTAATCCGCGCAGGCCGGCCGGAGCCAGTCGATCAGACTCATTGCTTCATCCCTCACCGGACCCGGCGCACTTGCTTGCCTGATTAACCAGCAGCGTACCCGGCGCACAGTTCAGTGCGGTACATATCTTGTCTATCGTCGCGAGGCTGGCATTGTAGGCCGGACGCGTAGCGATCGATTCGATCGTGGAGCGGGCGAGCCCCGTCCGCTCCGCGAGAAGCTGGTACGTTATTCGCTCGCCGGTGCGGCGGCGGTACACTTCCATGGCTTCGCGCAGCTTGACTTCGATCACCTGTGACGCACCCAATAAACTGTATTGACAATACAAGGTTCCTGGTTCAGGTTCCAAACATAGTAGCTCATGATAGGATAACTCCAATAAATCGTTAAGCTCTCACGGGGAAAGAATCTACATGCTTCGCGCAATCAGTCTGTATACTGGTATCGGCGGCCTCGATTTTGGCTTTGAGGCTGCCGGATTTCGCACGGCTATCGCGTTGGACAATGACCCTGTGGCCTGCCGGACTGTCCGACTCAACCGAGACTGGCCAGTTCTTGAAGGCGACATCGCTGAAATTTCCTCCAACGCAATTCTCACAGCAGCCGGTCTTGCTCCGGGCGAGGCCGATGTCCTGATCGGCGGACCGCCTTGCCAGCCGTTCTCCAAGTCGGGCTATTGGGCCAACGGCGATGCGCAGCGACTTGATGATCCGCGCGCCGACACGTTGACGGCTTATCTCCGCGTACTGAGGGATACAAGGCCGCGCGCATTCCTTTTCGAGAATGTGCACGGACTCGCCTTCAAGGGCAAAGACGAAGGCCTGCGTTACCTTGAGGATGGGCTGGAGGAGGTCAATCGACAGGCGAAGACACGCTACAGGACTTATTGGACCAAGCTGAACGCGGCAGGCTTCGGCGTTCCGCAAATGCGCGAGCGCGTCTTCCTCATCGGCAGCCGCGAGGGTAGGCCGTTCGAGTTTCCGACTTGCACGCATGGCCGGGCAAGCGACCTTGAAAATGAGGCGAACGGCTTAGAGCCTTACCGCACGACGTGGGACGCTATGGGTGATCTTTCGGCACGCCCCAATGACCCAGCGCTCGCCCTGCGCGGCAAGTGGGCCGATCTGTTGCCGACCATCCCGGAAGGCCAGAATTATCTTTGGCACACCAACCGTGGCGGCGGCGATCCGCTTTTCGGCTGGCGCACCCGGTTTTGGAACTTCCTTCTAAAGTTGGCTAAGGACAAGCCTTCCTGGACGATCCAGGCACGGCCCGGACCCGCAACCGGCCCGTTCCACTGGTGCAGCCGCAGGCTCAGCGCCGCCGAGCTTTGTCGGCTCCAGACGTTCCCCGAAGGTCTCACCTTCGATTGCTCGCAAAACGAAGTGCAAAAGCTCCTTGGCAACGCCGTACCGTCCCTACTCGCTGAAGTGTTGGCCCGCGCCATTCGCATCCAGCTTCTTGACGGTCCCGTCGGAAAAAAGACACTGCAACTATCACTCCCGATCCGGGGGCAGGTGCCTGCGGGAGAGCCGCTTTCGGACTTGCCCGATAAATACCGGCAATATCTCGGCGACCATTCCGACCATCCCGGCGAAGGCCGGGGCGCAGGGGCGAAGCGCCGCCGCGTGTCAGGCTATACGGATCAGGCAGCTCACGCCGACTCCTGAGACTGCACCGCCGGCAAGTGACCTTTCCCCATAACCGGAACTCGCTGTTAAGGCAGGACATGCATCCGGGTCGTAAGGAAGGGGAAACGAATAAATGCCCATTAAGCGATTTACGGTCGAACGCATATTCCACCATCTCCGCATAGCGTACTTGCACCGAGCTTAGCGTCAGACGGGTGGTGCTGGGGCCAACCGCCGCAATGGGCCAGCCGCCGTTCCAGCCTGCATCCCAAATCCTACGATCGGGAAAGGCCCAGGGCGGCGAAAATTTTCCACCGCTCAGTCATGCGCCGTGCCCTGTTCGACGCGGAGCGCGTGGCAGGCGTCTTCGTCCAGCCTGCCTTCGGGAGAGATTTGCACGCCGTAATCCTGCCTGGCGCGCTCAACGCTGACCAGGCCGTCGCGCACGTCTTCGCGCACCCGTTCGGTGCCGCGCGTGTAGGGGTCGCCGTAGCCGCCGCCGCCGGGCAGCGTCAGTCGCAGGCGGTCGTGCGCCGGGATGCTCTGCTGGCCCTTGGCGCGCATGGTCTTGCCCGAGGCCAGCGCGACGCCGCCGGCGGCACCGCTGGCGCCGCCTTCGCGGCCGCGCGCCGGATTGTCGACGCGCTCGAACTGGGCGAGGACGCTGAACGGCGCGCCGTCGGCGCCGCCGATCTCCATCTCCTGCCCGAGGCCGCCGCGCGTCGCCCCG
>CAJXFT010000240.1 GCA_913053235.1 uncultured Alphaproteobacteria bacterium | reverse complement strand
TCAGGGAAGATTGAGGCCGGCGGGCGGCAATCGCGTAACGTCAATGGTATTAACCATATCCCCCGCAGCCAATCGACAAATTGCCAATTTTATGATATATTAAGGCCGATGTGGTGAAGTTTGCCCTCCGATCATTACGATCACTATTTGTGCAGCGGTTGATATGCGTTTGACTGACAGAATGTTCGATTTTCTCGCCAGCCTCGGCACCAGCCCGGGCGAGGCGGATTTGACGAGCGCGATGAACGCGCCGCTGCCGATGGACCTCTTTGACGGCGAAGGCGGCGAGATCGGCGACGGACTGGCGTCCACCCTGCCCGCGTTCGATGGTGATTCGCTCGGCGTGTTGGCGGCCGATTCCGGCCCCGCCGCGCAACCGGGCGACGGCGGTGACGCGGGCCTTTCCGGCCTGCTGCCGGAAGAGCCCCTGTTCGCCTTCGATCAACCCGATCTGTCTCACACGGAGGGCGTCACAACCCGCCTGGTGAGCGATTACAGCCAGGCCGACTTCGATGCGACGGCGGCGATCCGCCAGGCGCTCTGGCACGAAGATGCCGCGGCCGCGCATATAGAGGCGGCCGGCCAAGTGGTGCCGCCGAGCGAGGCCATGCTGGGCGAGGCGGATCTGACCATTATCGATATGGATTGGTTCGCCAAGGGCGGAAACGGCGGCGGCAAGGGTGGTGGCGGCAACGGTGGCGGCGACGATGGTGGCGGCGACGGCACATTGTCGAGCTATGTCAGCGGCGATCCGGGCGGCTACAATATCGAGATTGTTTTCAAGAAGGCATGGACCGTCGACCTGCAAGGCGCGTTTATCGACTCCTCGGAACTCATCAGCGACCTTATCACCGGCGATATCTCGGACGTGCGCTTCCGCGGCAAGACCATCGACGACATCCGTATCGACGCCGAGTTGAAGGAAATCGACGGCGAGGGCGGCATCCTCGGCCAGGCCGGCCCGACGGCGATCCGCACCTCGAACTATCTGCCGGCGACAGCCGTCATGCAGTTCGACATCGCCGATGCGAGTGCGTACAACGCCAGCGGCCAGTGGCAGGACATCGTGTTTCACGAGATGCTGCACAGCGTCGGCTTCGGCACGGTTTGGAGCTACCAGGAGCTGATCGATGGCGCCGGCACCGATAACCCGCTATTCACCGGCACGGCGGCGACCTTCACCTACAATCGCGACTACGACGCCGAGGGCGCCACGGGTGTGCCGCTCGAGCAGGACGGCGGCGCCGGTACGCGGGATTCGCACTGGGACGAAGAGACGTTCGATAACGAGATCATGACCGGCTATATCGATGATACGAACTATCTCTCCGAAATGACCGTCGCCGCGCTGGAAGACAGCGGTTACGAAACGGTGTGGGACGAGGACTTCTTCTTCACCTGAGCGCGACCGCGCGCGCAGCGCGCCCGCGGCAATGAAAGCGCGGCGCGACAAGACCCGCACCAACCAACGCTCAGCTCGATCCAACGGTTGCGATATCGAGGGAAATGGCGCGCCCGGGAAGATTCGAACTCCCGACCCCCAGATTCGTAGTCTGGTGCTCTATCCAGCTGAGCTACGGGCGCGTGAAAGCGGGCGGACATTACTCAAATCGCCGAAGCGCCGCAAGAGGCGGGAGGAACTGGACGCTGGCGACGGCATGACAGGCGCTGGCGGGCGCCCCGGCGAGGCCACCGCCGGCGCCGGGCGGTTCGGCGGAACCCATTGGCGCAAGTGGGAAATCTTGCTTGTGAGCGGCCCGTCATGCGGTTACTATCCGCCAATCTTTTAGAGGTGAAACGCCGCAATATGATCTTGGGGCAGGCGGGAACTTGAAAACTCGCCTTCACGTGCGCGCCGCGGATGGCGCGCGCCGGCAAGATAAAACGACCATATAAGGCGTTTCGCGGGAATTTAGAGAGCGGGTGGATTCTGGTGGTAGCACCTTTCAGGGGAATAGTCCTTGTCTCGGCGGCCGCGTTTCTGTTGGCGGCATGTTCTTTCGCGGAAGATGCGCTGTGGCCGTCTCTGACCGGGGAAGCGCCTTCGGGCTCGGGTGAGGAAGTCTACATTCCGGCCTCGCAAGAGGAAATTCGGGACGAGGCAAGCTATGCCGAGACGGCGGCACCGGTCAGCCCGCGGCCGATTACCCAGGCCTCCTACGAGCCCGACACGGCGCTCACGGCGAGCTCGCCGACCGGTACCTTCGTCGGCGCCAAAGTGGCGCAGCAGCGTTCCGAACTTGAGAATCTTAAATCATCCGTCAACAACCGGCGCATCCAGTTCGAGCAGGTGCGCAATACCGCGCGCCAGAATTCGCAAGGCTATTTCGCCACCATCGCCGCCGTCACCGCGCGCCTTCGCATCGGCACCACGCCCGGCAACCCGGTGCTGGTCAGCCAGTGGAACGCGGCGCAGAGCGAGCTTGACCGCATCCTTACCGACATCGCGGCGCTCAACACGCTCGGCAACCAGGTCGCCGCCGATTCGGCGATGTCGAGCTATCTCCTCGATTCCGTGCGCGCCACCTTCGGGCTGCAGGGCGCGGTCGATGAAGACCATCGCCAGCTCGCGGTGATCGAGGACGAGGTCAACCGCAACGTGGTGCTGATCGACCGCCTGTTGGGCGGCCTGCGCGAGACCATCGGGCGCTACACCAATTACGTCAATGCCGAGCGGCGCAACCTGAGCACCCTGGCGCTGGCCATCAAGAACGGTGAATATCTCGGCCCCAGCCTCGCCAACCAAGGCGATAACTATTCCAGTGGGCCGGTGCGCAGCGCCGCGGTCGAGCCGCAAAGCCTGGTCGATGAGCGCCGCCCGCTGGTGGTGATCCGCTTCGACCGCGCCAATGTCGAGTTCAAACAGGCGCTTTATACCGCCATTTCGACGGCCCTTGAGCGCCGTCCGCAGAGCACCTTCGACCTCGTCGCGGTGGCGCCCAACATGGGCAGCCCGGCCAATGTGGCGCTCGCCACCAACGCCTCCAAGCGCCATGCCGAAACGGTCCTCCAGGCGCTCGGCGAAATGGGGCTGCCGAGCAATCGGGTGACGCTGTCCTCGACCACCAGCCCGGGCGTGCAGACCAACGAAGTTCACATCTACGTCCGCTAAGCAACTCGGATGACGGCGCGCCGCGCGCATATGACGGCACGCCTCGCCTTTCCCACCCTTCTTGCGGCGGCTATTTTTCTCCTGTCCCTCGGCATGACCGCCATGGCGGGTGAGCCGTCTCCGCCGGCGCGTGCGACCAAGGCCATGATCGCGGCGGCAAATCCCCTTGCCGCCGGCGCCGGACGCGACATCCTCGCCGCCGGCGGCTCGGCCATCGACGCCGCCATCGCGGCGCAGATGGTGCTCGGCCTGGTCGAGCCGCAATCTTCCGGCATCGGCGGCGGCGGCTTCCTGCTGCACTACAACGCCGTCACCGGCGCCATCGAATCCTTCGACGGGCGTGAGGTGGCACCGGCGGCGGCCGATGGCGATTTGTTCCGCAAGGAAAATGGCGAACTGATGAGCTGGCCCGAGGCCGCCTCGGGCGGGCTCTCGGTCGGCGTGCCCGGTCTGCTGCGCATGTTGGAACTGGCGCACCGCAAACATGGCCGGCTGCCCTGGGCGCGCCTGTTCGAGCCGGCGATTCGGTTGGCGGACGAAGGCTTCATCGTCTCGCCGCGCATGGCGCAATCGATCGCCGGCAACGGCGACCTCGCCGATTTTCCCGCCGCGCGCGCCTATTTCTTCGACGGCGGGGCGCCGCTTGAGGCCGGCGCGCGGCTTCGCAATCCGGCCTATGCGGCGAGCTTGCGCACCATCGCGGCGGGCGGCGCCGACGCCTTCTATCACGGCGACATCGCCGCCGACATCGCCGCCGCCGTGCGGGGCGCGGAGCGCAATCCGGGCGCCATGACGGTGGCCGATCTGGAAACCTACGAAGCGCGCCAGCGCCCGCCGGTATGCGCCACCTACCGCATCCACGCCGTGTGCGGCATGGGGCCGCCGAGCTCGGGCGGGTTGACGGTTTTGCAAATCCTCGGCCTCGTCGAGTATTTCGATATCGCCGGCGAAGGTGCCAATTCACTCGCCGCCGTGCATCTTATCGCCGAGGCCAGCCGCCTCGCCTTCGCCGACCGCGCATTGTTCATGGCCGACAGCGATTTCACCGATGTGCCCACCGAGGGCCTGCTCGACCGCGGCTATCTCGCCGAGCGCGCCGCCCTCATCCGCCGCGATAAATCGATGGGCAAGGCCGGCGCCGGCGCGCCGCCCGGCTCCAACCGGCGCGCCTACGCCATGGACGGGCGCGAGCACGGAAATTCGACAAGCCATCTGGCCGTGGTCGACGCGGCCGGCAACGCCGTCTCGTTCACCACCAGTATCGAGCGCGCCTTCGGCTCGCGCCTCATGGTGCGCGGCTTCCTGTTGAACAATCAACTGACCGATTTCTCCTTCGAGGCCGAGCATAACGGCGAGCCGGTGGCCAACCGCGTCGAAGGCGGCAAGCGCCCGCGCTCGTCGATGGCGCCGTCGCTTGCGTTCGATTCGGACGGCAATCTGCTGCTCAGCCTGGGCTCGCCCGGCGGCTCGCGCATTATCGGCTATGTCACCCTGGCGTTGATCGCTTCGCTCGATTGGCAAATGGACCCGCAGGCCGCCGTCGCGCTCGCCCATCACGTCAACCGCAACGGGGCGACCGATTTGGAGGTGGGCAGCGCCTTGGAGGCGCTGGCGCCCGGGCTCGAGGCACTCGGCCATGAAGTGAAAATCCGCCCGCTCAACAGCGGGCTGCATGCGGTGCGCATCGTCGCCGGCGGCCTCGAGGGCGGCGCCGACCCGCGGCGCGAGGGCGTGGCGCTCGGACAATAGGGGAAACCGAAAGCACCCGGAATAAGTCCCTCTTCCCGGAGGGGAAGAGGGTTGGGGAGAAGGGGGAAACCAAGCGCGCGCAAGCGCGCTCGTAGCACCGGGGGGCATCCGCGCTCTTTTTGTTTGCCCCTCAAGCGCCGGGCGGTCGCATCCGCTCCCTTGGCTTACCTCGTATTAACTCGGGCGCGCAGTCGCGCTTGCCGGAATGCAAGAGACGCAT
>CAJXFT010000239.1 GCA_913053235.1 uncultured Alphaproteobacteria bacterium | reverse complement strand
GGCATTCAGGCTCAGCGAAAAATCGATCACCGCCGGGATCTCGCCGGCGCGGGTGTAGTAGGAGAGGCACAAATCCTCGATTTCGAGCAACGGGGCGTCGGCGTCCATGCTTTCTCTCCTAGTCCCGCAATGAAATTTCACGCAGGCCGTCGGCGAGCAGATTGAAGCCGAGGATCAGCGAGGAAATGGCGATGCACGGAAACAACGTCATATGCGGAAATTCCATCGCCACTTGGCGCGATTGGTTGATCATGCCGCCCCAGTCCGGGTCGGGCGGCGGGATTCCCAAGCCCAAGAAGCCCAGCACGCCGATGGTAATAATTACGTAACCGAGACGCAGGCACGCATCGACAATCAACGGCCCACGCGCGTTGGGTAGGATTTCTACCAACATGATGTGCCAGGCGCTTTCGCCGCGCGTCTGCGCCGCCGCCACATAATCGCGGTTGCGCAAGTCCAGCACCAAGCCGCGCACGATGCGCATGATGCCGGGCGAGCTGGCGAATGTAATCGCGATGACGATGTTGATCTTCGACGCGCCGAATGTGGTGATGATCAGAATATAGAGCACGAGCACTGGGAAGGAGAGAATGATGTCGGAAATACGGGAGAGCACGTCATCGACCCAGCCGCGCAAATAGCCGGCGGCGAGGCCCATAACGATACCCACCACATAGGCGGTGAGCGTCGCCAGCGGTGCCCAAATCAGCACCGTGCGTGAGCCCCAAATGATACGAGAGAGAATGTCTAGACCTCTTTGGTCCGTGCCGAGCAGAAAGAAATTGCCGTTCGGTCCCGTCGTGCCAGGCAACAGATCGTATTCGATTTGTTCGGTGGGATGATACGGAGCGATGAGCGGCGCGAAGATGGCGACGATGATCCAAAACAGTACGAGGCCGGCGCCGATCATGCCGACTCTACTCTCGCGCAAGAGCCCGAACGACTTCAACGCACGCAGCAGTGCCGCGCCGTAGCCGCTCGCCGGTATGATGCCTCTATCAGTCATCTCAGCTGAACCTGATGCGCGGATTGAGGTAAGTGTAGCCGATATCGGCAATGGTCTGTGTCGCCACGGCGACCAACACCGCGACCATGGCGCAGGCTTCGATCAGATAGATATCCTTGTTTAGCGAAGCTTCGAGCAGGAGGGCGCCGAAGCCCTTATAGGCGAAGAAAAACTCGACCACGATGACGCCCGACAGCAGCCAGTTAATTTGCAGCATGATGACGGTGAAGGGGGCGATCAAGGCGTTGCGCAAAGCATGGCGCATAACGACGCGCCGGTACGGCAGGCCCTTGAGGACCGCCGTGCGGATATACTGGGTGGTCATCACCTCGGCCATCGAGGCCCGCGTCATCCGCGTGACATAGCCGAAATCGTAAATGATCAGCACCATTGCCGGCAGAATGAGCTGCACGATATCGAATCCATAGGTCATGGTGCTGGTGCCGGGCAGCAGCTTCAGCCAGAACACCAGAATGGCGGTGATGAAAACCGCGCTGGCGAATTCCGGAATCGATGTGGTGACGATGCTGACGATCGAGATCGAGCGGTCCGTCTTGGAGCCCTCGCGCATGCCGGCGAGCACGCCGAGGATCAGCGACAGCGGTATCATCACCGCGAAGGTGGCGATGCCGAGGATCGCGGTATTGGCGAGGCGCGGCCACAGCACTTCCGAGACCGGCACCTTGAAGCGCACCGAATCGCCGAAATTGCCGGATGCGAAATTACCCAGCCAATCGAAATAACGAATATAAAAGGGCTCGAAATAGCCATGCGCTTCGAGCCAGAGATTGCGCTGCTCTTCGCTCGAATAGGGGCCGAGCACCTTGGTCGCGACATTGCCGGGGGTGAGCTCGAGCAGCAGAAAGAGCAGGATCGACACCACGACCATGGTGAGGATCATGAAGCCGATCCGCTTGCCGACAAAGATCAGCATTTAAGCGCCCCCGATGGGGCTGGCGCATTAATCACATAAAACAGGCAGGGCCGGGAAGGGGAGCCAAGGCCGGCAAGTTTTTCATGCCGGCCTTGGCGGAGTTTCCCTGCGCATTCAGCCCTTTTAGCCGTCGAGCCACACGCCGTTATAGTGATGCTCAAGGGCGACCTGGGCGTAAAGCCCCTTGACCCGCTTGTTCGCGGTGACGAACACCGAGCGCCACAGGGACTGCGAGATGATGGCGTCGTCCTGCAAAATCTCTTCCAATTTCCGCGTCACCTTGCGCCTCTCGTTGGGATCGAGAATGCCACCCGCCTGATCGAGCGTCTTGTCGAACTCGGGGTTGGAATAGTTGGTCTCGTTCCACGCCACGCCGGAGCGATAGGCGAGGTTGAGCACCTGTACGCCGAGCGCCCGGTGCGTCCAGGCAGTAAAGCCGAATGGCGTCGACGCCCAGACATCCCAATAGGTGCCTCCTGGCATGATGTTGATCTTGAGATCGATGCCGGCGGGTTTGACCATTTCCGAGAGCGCCAGGCAGGCATTCTGTTCCCACGGCGGGTTGGCGACGCAATCGATGCGAAGCTCGATACCGTCAGCGTACCCGGCTTCGGCCAGCAGTTTCTTGGCCTTGTCGTAGTCCTGCTTGAGCTTCGGCAACTCGGCATATTCCGGATGGACTGGCGCGACATGATGATCCTCCGCCGGGCCGCCGCGGCCGCGATAGACGAATTTCAGCATCTTGTCGTGATCGACGCAGGCCTGAATCGCCTGGCGCAGTTTCTTGTTGTCGTAGGGCGCCGCCGTCACATGCATACGCGCGACACCGGTCTGCGCCGTCACCCGCTCGTAGATTTCGAGATCGGCGATATTCTTGATCGTCCCGACCTGTTCGATGCTGGTCTGATAGTTGGTATCGACCTGGTCCGAGGCGAGCGCCGCGACCTGCGCCGCTGGATCGTCGCCGTGATCGATATAGCTGATCTTGTCGAGATAGGTCTCGCCGCCCCACCACGGCGCATCGGTGCGCCGCACCAGGGTGGCTTTTTCGCCGATGGCGAATTCCTTCAGCGTATAGGGGCCGGTGCCGACCGGGTTCTTGATCAGGTCGCCGCCGTCATCCTCGAAGCGCCGATTGACGATCAATGCCGGATAATCGGCCATGCTTTCGGGCAGCGCCAGATCGGCATTGTTGAGGTTGAAGCGCACGGTGTGGTCGTCGATTTTTTCGAGCGCGCCGCCGGCTTCGGTGGTCGACATGATGGCGTTGCCGTTTTCGTCTTTGTTGCCGGTGTCGCTCGTCGTCGTCATCGAGGAGAAGCGGCCCTGGTTGGACGAGCCGGTCTTGGGATCGAGCCAGCGCCTGAAATTGAAGATCACATCGTCGGCGCCGAAGGCGTCGCCATTCGACCATGTCGCGTTCTTGCGCAAATTAAAGGTCCAGGTTTTGAGGTCCTCCGAAGCGCTCCAGCTTTCGGCGAGAACGGGCTGGGCGACGCCGTCGTCGCCGATGCGCACCAATGATTCGGTCATATGGCGCGCGACATTGCCTTTCTCGGACCAGTCGAAGGTGGCCGGATCGTCGGTCGCCTTGACGTTCATAGAAACGCGGAGATTGCCGCCTTTCTTCGCCGCCGCGTGGGCCTTGCGGCCCGGCGCCGGCAGGCCGGCCATGGCGTAGGCGGCGCCGGCGGACACGCCCAAGAGCGTTGCGGTGTTAAGGAAATCGCGCCGGGTCACCTCGCCCTTGCGCAGTTTGTTGACCAGTTCCGGAATGTAGGGGTGCATTTTGTCTTTGGATTTCTTGGACATCTGTCATCGCCTCCCAGCAATTTATTCCACAAAAGTAAGTTGTTATTTCAGATTAGAAATATCCACTAACCAATTGTATATATTATTATTATTTTACTTACCGAAGCTCATGGAAAACACTCCGGCATGCGTATCACATTATCATAGAGGGTTTTGGCGAAAGCGCCAATCCCGCGCCGCCTTTTTGCCGGCTCAGCGCGCGGCGTCGAGGCAGGCCAGCGCCGCCATATCGAGGATCGCGTCGGTGTCGATTGCGTGCTTGCGGTAGAGCGCGTTGGCATCGCCGGATTCACCGAACGAAGTGACGCCGAGCGGGTAGGGCCGGTGCCCGGCGACCGAGCCAAGCCATGACAGCGTCGCCGGATGGCCGTCGAGGACGCTGATCAGCGCCGCGCCGGGCTTGAGTTGCCCGAGCAGTGTTTCAATATGCGACGGCGCGCCCGCCCCCTCGCCGGCGCTTCGCGCGCGGCGCGCCGCCAGCCAATCGCCGTGCAGTCGGTCGGGCGAGGTCACCGCCAGGAGACCGGCGCCGGGGATGTCCTCCAACAGCGCCTGGTAGGCTTCTTCCGCCTCGGCCGCCAGGGCGCCGCAATAGGCCAGCGCCAGCGCCGCATCGGGCGCCGGCGCGGCGCGCCAATAGGCGCCGTGAAGAATGTCGCCGCGTAAGGTTTCGTTCATCTCACGCTCGCGCTGTTCGATGGCGCGGGTCGAGAGGCGCATATAGAGCGAGCCGCCATCGGCGTCCTGCATATGGCCGAAGCCCCACAGCATGATCTCCGCCAACTCGTCGGCATAGGCGGGCTCGAACAGGGTCAGGCCGGGCTGGCCGATGCCGATCAGCGGCGTCGAGATCGACTGGTGGGCGCCGCCCTCCGGCGCCAGGCTGACCCCGGACGGCGTGCCGGCCAGCATGAAGCGGGCGTCCTGGTAGCAGGCGTAATTGAGCGCGTCGAGGCCGCGCGCGATAAACGGATCATAGACCGTGCCGACCGGCAACAGGCGGGTGCCGAACAAAGGTGCCGACAGGCCGAACGCGGCGAGAAGCAGGAACATATTGTTCTCGGCGATGCCAAGCTCGATATGCTGGCCGTTGCGGCTCAGCGCCCATTTCTGCATGGAAACGACTTTTTCCGAATGGAAGACATCCTCGCGGTCGGCGCGGTTGAAGATGCCGCGCTGGTTGACCCAGCCGCCGAGATTGGTCGAGACCGTGACGTCGGGCGAGGTGGTGACGATGTGGCGCGCCAGTTCGCTGTCGCCGCGCCCGAGATCGTTGAGCACCCGGCCGAAGGCTTCCTGGGTCGACATCGTGCCGCCGGCGCGGACGTCGAACGCCGCCGGCAACGGCACTTTGTCCGCCGCCTTTTGCCGCGATGCGCCGGTCCGGTTGAACGGCACCTTGTCGA
>CAJXFT010000238.1 GCA_913053235.1 uncultured Alphaproteobacteria bacterium | reverse complement strand
TGGTAGTGATGATCTACAATCTGCTCCGAACTGAAGGTTATCTGGGAAATGTCGGATAAAACATACCGTCGATATTGACCGCGAAGGCATGGCGCCATTCGCCGTCCGTAACTTCCTCGATGGGTGCGCGCGGATCGCCGATGCCGGCATTGTTGACGAGCACGTCGAGACCGCCGAGATGCGCTTCGGCGTGGTGGAACAGTTGCGCCACCTGATCCGCCTCGCCGACATCGGCGAGGCAGCCTTTAAGGCCGGGATTGTCGGCCAGCACGTTGTCGAGCGATTCCCGCGTCAGGCAGCAGACATAGACCTCGGCGCCGGCGGTGAGGAAGCGCTCCGCCGTGGCGCGCCCGATACCGCGCCCGCCGCCGGTAATAATGGCCCGCTTGCCGTGCAATGATTGCATGGTTTCCATCCCTGTCTAAAGCGTGAGGATCAGGCGCGGCAGCGCGCGCCCGGGTATCGCCGTCGACGGCGCCGTGCCGGCATCGCGCGCACCCATGCGGCGGTAGAACGCGGCGGCGGCGGGGTCCGATTCAATGATCATGCTGGCGGCGCCGCCATCGCGCGCCACGCGGGCCGCCCATTCGAACAGCGCGCGGCCGACGCCGCGGCCGATATGGGCCGGCTCGACGAAGAGTTTTTCAAGCGCCGCACGACCCTCTCGCACAATGAGTTGTGCCACGCCGACGGGCGCGCCGGAGTCTTCGGCGACTTGCAAGAGGCTTTCGCGCAGGTCGGACGGGCCCAGCGTGAGTGCCTTGCGGCACGCCGCCATGAAGCCGTCGTCGTAGCCCCAGTGCGCCTTCGAGCGCATACAAAGGGCGCTTAACTCGCTCAATTCTGTTTCTAGGGCTGGGCGCAAAATCATTCTTGAATATCCTGCAAACCGCGCAAGATAAAGGCTTGAGTTGCGGGCGGCAATGCGCTGGCGATAGATTAGACGCAGCGCCCAAGCGGCATTCTTGAATGCAGGAAGCGGATCATGAGCGAAGTCGAGATTTTCAGCGCCGAGGTTTGCCCGTTTGCCCAGCGCACGCGCATGGTGCTGATCGAAAAGGGCGTGGAATTTACCCTGCGCGAGGTCGATCTCGCCGCCAAGCCGGACTGGTTCATCGAGGTTTCGCCCTATTCAAAGGTGCCGGTGATCCGCCATCGGGGCCGCACCGTCTATGAATCGGCGATCATCAACGAATATCTCGACGAGGTTTACCCGACGCCGCCGATGATGCCGTCCGAGCCCGGCGCGCGGGCGTCGGCGCGCATCTGGATCGATTTCATGAACATCAAGCTGTTGCCCTGCTTCTACCGCCTGCTGATGACGCAGGAGCCGGATAAACAGGCCGCCGAGGCGGCAACCTTGAAGGCGCATTTTCGCCTCATGGAAGCGGCGATGGCCGGCGAAGGCGCCGGCCCCTATTGGTTTGGCGGCCAGCTTGGCCTGGTCGATCTGGCGCTTTATCCATGGTTCGAACGGCTGCCGGCGCTCGAACATTACCGCGGCGCCATGCTGCCCGAGGACTGCGCCCGCCTCGGAAGCTGGTTTACGGCGATGGAGCAGACCGAGAGTGCCCGCGCCACCACCAACGGTGCCGAGTACCACATCGCCGCCTACGTCAAATATGCCGACAACAGCACCGACAGCATCAGCGCCCGCGAGTTCCGCGCCTCGGCGTGAGGCGAGCGGGTTGGGCCAGTGCCCCCTTTCGTAATTGCGTGATACGTAGGACGGCGCTCGGAGGTTTCCGGCGAGGAGCGCGGCGCGCCGTGATGCTGGAGCATCACAAGCGGCGCGCGACGACGACCGGGGGCCTCCGAGCGCCGCCCGAAGGGTCGCTTTTCCCGCTCCCTCGGGGCGTCGGAAACGCTCGCCGATGCACCCACATCGCCTTCGCGGCCCCTCCTGCCGAGGAAACGGGAAAAACGATCCTACGTGTCACGCAATTACGAAAGGGGGCGCTAGTTCTCGACCAGGCAGAGAAAATCTTCGAATTTGCCGCCGGCGCTTCGCGCAATGTTGTCGTGGTAGCTGAATTCGAGGTCGAACGCATAACCCAGTTTCGAATTGATGAGGCGCTTCAGGCGTTCTTCCTGCGGCGCGCTCAGGGCGCGTTCGACGACGAGTTTGACCTCGATATCTTCACGGGTTTTCTGGACGAACTGAAACTGCCTGATCGGCGCGATGCCGCTGAACTCTTCATAGCCGGTGAGCGGCCAATGGCTGGATCCGTCCGGCAGCATGATCATGTTTCGCTGGCGGCCGATTATTTTCGCGATCACCGGCAGGCCGCGGCCGCAATCGCAGGGCGCGCCCGCTTCGGCATAGTCCCCGATATCGTAGCGGATGAGCGGCGTGGCGAAATTATGCAGATCCGTCACCACCACGCGGCCGCTCTCGCCGGCCGTGCAAGGGCGCCCGTTTTCGTCGAGGATCTCCAGGATCACATGTTCCGACTGCACATGATAATGCGGATGTTCGGGGCATTGCAGCGCCAGATAGCCGGCTTCCTGGGTGGTGTACATATCGAACAGGGGAACCTTCCATTGTTCCTGGCAGAGCGCCCGCAGGCCGGGCGGCAGCAGTTCGGACAACGTCTGGACTTGGCGCAACCGCTTGATCTCGATGCCTGATTCGGCGCAGTGGCGGATCAGCGCCTGCAGATTGGAGGGGTGGGTAATGAGGTAATCCGCGTCCTGGCGCGCCAGCCATTCGCCCTGTTGCGCGATCGCCGTATCGATGCTGAGGAAACTGCACGGGCCGGTCGGCATGGCGGAAGCGAAACCGGCGCCCCAATTGGCCAGTGCGGCGCCGTCCGGATAGTTGGCGGAGCCGGTTCTGTCGTAGCGGATGGCCGCCAATTTGCCGCTCACATCGCAGCGCCGCCACAAGAAGTCGCGCACCGTGAAGAGATTCCAAAAAATGCTCGTGAGGCCGGTGCTGAGCCATTCCACCGGTGTGCCGGTGGAGCCCGAGGTGACGATCTTGCCGGCCTTGCCGTGGCTCTTGGGCAGCGCCCGGCTCCACAAATCCTTATCCGCCAGTTGGATGTCGGCGCGGCTGAGGAGCGGCAGGTCGAGCCAGCTTTCTTCATCGATCGCGGCCTCGGGATCGTAGCCGGCCTGGCCAAGGCGTTTGCTGTAGAAGGGCACGGATTGGTGCGCGTGGCGCAGCAGTTTGCCGGCCTGGCTGAACTGCGCCGCGCGCAGGCGCTCGGGCGGCCACCACTGGCTTTGCTCCAACTGAAACAACAGGGTGAGCAGGATGTTGCCGCTCTGGTCGGGAACGGCCGGCCAAACTATTCCCGGCAACGCGGAATCGGGAACGGAAAAATTGAACGCTGCGGCCATGGCCAGCCAGCATAGCATCTGAAGGCAATCGCCATGCCGGCAATCCTGCCGGCTGTGAAACTCCGCTGGCACGAAGCCTCAAGATCGGCGATAGTCGCGCCATGAAACTGTGATCACGCGGCCAATGGCGGCGCGTGAGATTGGGCCCCCCGGCGCCAGCGGAGGGCAGGAGGAAACCACAATGAGCGTGCAACCGGCGCATAACCTCTCCCTTGAGGAGATGGACAAGCAGAGTTTTCTGCATCCCTACACCCCTCTCAAGGATCATCTCGACAGCGGGCCGACGATCGTCGCCGCCGCCAAGGGCGTCAACATCACCGACACCCAGGGCAAGGAATATATCGATGCCATGGCGGGGTTGTGGTGCGTGAATATCGGCTGGGGGCGCGACGAAGTGGTCGAAGCGATCGCCGAGCAGGCCGGCAAGCTGGCCTATTACCACTCCTTCGCTTCGATGGCCAACGAAGCCTCGATACGCCTCGCCGACCGCCTGTTGCGGCTGTTGCCGGACAATATGAGCAAGGTTTTCTTCGGCAATTCGGGCTCGGACGCGAACGATACCAACGTCAAATTAGTGTGGTATTACAATAATTTACGCGGCAAGCCAGAGAAAAAGAAGATCATCTCGCGGATACGCGGCTATCACGGCGTGACCGTGGCGGCGGCCAGCCTCACCGGCATTCCGATGGTGCACAATGCTTTCGACCTGCCCTTGGCGCCCATGCTGCATACCGAATATCCGCATTATTACATCAATGCCGAGCCCGGCATGAGCGAGCGTGATTTCTCGAAATGGTGCGCCGCCAAGCTCGAGGAAATGATCGTCGCCGAAGGGCCGGATACGGTCGGCGCCTTCATCGCCGAGCCGGTGATGGGCGCCGGCGGCGTGGTGCCGCCGCCGCAGGGCTATTTCCAGGAAATCCAGGCCGTGTTGCGCAAATATGACGTGCTGATGATCGCCGACGAGGTGATCACCGGCTTCGGCCGCACCGGCAATTGGTTCGCCTGCGAGACCTATAATATCGAGCCCGATATCATAACCCTCGCCAAGGGCCTCACCAGCGGCTACATCCCGATGTCGGCCTCGGTGATCTCCGGAGACATCTGGCAGGTGCTGATGAACGGCACGCCGGAAGTCGGCGCCTTCGCGCATGGCTATACCTATAGCGCCCATCCGGTCGCGGCGGCGGCGGCGATGGCCAATCTCGACATCATGGAGCGCGAGAACCTGCCCGCCAATTCGGCGCGCATGGGCACCTATTTCCAGAACAAGCTCAAGCAGGAGCTGGCCGATCATCCGCTGGTCGGCGATGTGCGCGGCGTGGCGCTGGTGGCGGGTGTCGAACTGGTCGCCGACAAGGCGAAGAAAACACCGCTCGACGCCGACCTCAAAGTGGCGCCGACATTGGCCAAATATTGCGTCGAGGAAGGGCTGATCAGCCGTGCCCTGATGCAGATAAGCGCGCTCTCCTTCTCGCCGCCGCTGGTGATCAACGAGGGCGAGGTCGACGAGGTGGTGGGCCGCTTCCGGCGCGCCCTCAACCGCATCACCGATGAGTTGGTCAAGGCGGGTACCTGGAAGCCGCAATAACCGGCACGCTCTTGCCGCATTATGAAAAGCGGGGCCGCGGGGCCCCGTTTTTTATTTCCGGCAATGGCGCTAGAGTGGTGCGGCTTGCCGACATGCCCAACAATTCCGCGCGAGGTGAATCGTGAAATTCGGTCTCTTGTTCGCCTATCAAAATCCGCCCGGCGGCGGCATTCCCTGGCACCAGCCCTATGCCGATATGCTGAGCTGTCTGCCGCGCGCCGAGGCGCTCGGCTACAGCTCGGCGTTTCAAGCGACGCATCATGT
>CAJXFT010000237.1 GCA_913053235.1 uncultured Alphaproteobacteria bacterium | reverse complement strand
CGTCGAGATTTGCGACATCGTTCACGCCGCCGGCGGCCAGGTCTATCTCGACGGCGCCAATTTGAACGCGCTTCTCGGCGTCAGCCTGCCCGGCGCTTTCGGCCCCGATGTGGCGCATATGAATTTGCACAAGACGTTCTGCATTCCGCATGGCGGCGGCGGTCCCGGCGTCGGGCCGATCGGCGTGCGCGCCCATTTGGCGCCGCACCTGCCCGGCCATCCGCTGGCGGCGTCGCCCCAATCCGCCGGCCCGGTATCGGCGGCGCCGTGCGGCTCGGCCGGCATCTTGCCGATCTCCTGGGCCTATATCGCCATGATGGGCGGCGCCGGCCTCAAAAAGGCAACCCAGACCGCCATTCTCAACGCCAATTACATCGCCGAGAAATTGAGCCCGCATTATCCGGTGCTCTATCGCGGCGAGCAGGGTCGCGTCGCGCATGAATGCATCATCGACCTCAGGCCGCTCAAGGAAAGCTCCGGCGTGACCGTGGACGATGTCGCCAAGCGCCTGATGGATTACGGCTTCCATGCGCCGACCATGTCGTTCCCGGTGGCCGGCACGCTGATGATCGAGCCCACCGAAAGCGAGCCGCGCGCCGAGCTCGACCGCTTCGCCGAGGCTATGATCGCCATCCGGGGCGAGATCAAGCGCATCGAGGACGGCGATTGGAGTCTGGCCGACAATCCCCTCGCCGGCGCGCCGCACACGCTGGAAGAGGTCGCCGCCGATGAATGGCCGCACGCCTACAGCCGCGAGGAAGCGGCGTTTCCCGTCGAATCCCTGCGCCAGGGAAAATATTGGCCGCCGGTCGGGCGTATCGATCAGGTTCACGGCGACCGCAATCTGATCTGCGCCTGCCCGCCGCTCGAGGCCTACCGCAACGCGGCGGAATAGTTTCCCGGCAGCGCCCCGAATAGGGGATGATGAAACGGGCTGAACAAGGAGAGCGAAATATGTCGGAGAAAGTATCGCTGGTCGCTTATTTGTACGCCAAACCGGACAAGGAGGCCGAACTCGTCGACATACTCCTGTCGCAGGTCGGGCCGACGCGCCAGGAGGCGGGCTGTATCGATTATCACCTCCATCGCAGCAATGAAGACCCTCTCTGTTACATGTTTTATGAAAACTGGACCGCGATGAAGGATTTGGAAGATCACCTTGCCAAGCCCCATCTGGAGCCGCTGCTTAGCCGGACGGATGAACTGCTTCAGCGCGACGTAAAAATTGAGTTTTACGCCATGCTGAGCGACGCGCCGGGCTGAGCGACGCGCCGGGCTGAGGAGGAATTGGCGATGAATATTGGCAAGAACGAACCCACCATCGTAAAGGCGGAGGATATCGAGCCCGGATTCAATTGGGACCGGGCGATTCCCGCACCCGGCCACAGCGCCGTCGATTTCGAGGAGCGGGTAAATTTCCGCCGCCTGCATGATTATCGCCTGGGGCGGTCCAAAAACGCGCTGGCCGAATCGGAACTCGGCGCGATTCTCTGCCTCGACGCCAACAATATCCGCTATATCAGCGGCACCGTCATCGGCGAATGGTCGCGCGACAAGATGAGCCGCTATGCGCTGTTGACCGGCACCGGCGATCCCCATATCTGGGATTTCGGCTCGGCGGCAACCCATCACCGCATTCACATGCCGTGGCTTTCGCCGGGCTGCTGCCATGCCGGCATGTTGGGCCTGAGGGGCGCGGTGCCGCCGGATGCCGGCCTGATGCGGAGCGCCGCCGAGGAAATCAAGGCGATCATGACCGAGCACGGCGTCGCCGATATGCCCTTGGGCGTCGACATCATCGAGCCGCCGCTGTTCTATGAATTGCAGGCCCAGGGCCTCGAAGTGCGCGACGCCCAGCAGACCATGCTGAACGCGCGCGAGATCAAGAATATCGACGAGATCGTGCTGTTGAACCAGGCGGCGGCGATGGTCGACGGCGTCTACCATCAGATCTTCGAAGAGCTCAAACCCGGCGTGCGCGAGGCCGATATCGTCGCCAGCGCGACCAAGCGGCTCTACGAAATGGGCTCGGACCAGGTCGAGGCGATCAACGCCGTCTCGGGCGAGCGCTGCAACCCGCATCCGCACAATTTTACCGACCGCCTGTTCCGCCCCGGCGATCAGGCCTTCTTCGATGTCATTCAATCCTATATGGGCTACCGCACCTGCTATTACCGCACCATCAATGTCGGGCGCGCCAGCCAATCTCAGCGCGACGCCTATGTCAGGGCGCGCGAGTGGATCGATGCCTCGATCGCCTTGATCCGCCCCGGCGTCGGCACCGACCGGGTGGCGGCTTGCTGGCCCACCGCCGAGGCGCTCGGCTTCGCCAACGAGATGGAATGCTTCGGCCTCCAATTCGGCCACGGCCTCGGCCTGTTCCTACACGAGCGGCCGATCATCAGCCGCCTGGTGTCGCTCGAAAATCCGCTCGAGATCAAGGAGGGCATGGTGTTCGCGCTCGAGACCTATTGCCCGGCCAGCGACGGCTTCTCGGGTGCCCGCATCGAGGAGGAAGTCGTCGTCACGGATGACGGCTGCCGCGTCATCACCCTGTTCCCGTCCGAGGAACTGCCGGTCGCCAACGCCTATTGAGATGCGCCGTTAAAAAACCCCGGTGGATCGCTCCACCGGGGCTTTTCTTTTACCTTTTTATTATACGTCTCCCGGCCTAATGCAGTTTCTCGCTTAATTCCTGGATCGAGTTTTCGATCATGGCGTCGGCGCGCGATTCGTCGAGATTCTCGCGGATGAGCTCCGCCGTGGCGGCAACGGCCAGGCTGGCGGCGGTTTCGCGCACTTCGCGCAAGGCGTCGGTTTCGGCTTGCTGGATGCGCTGCATGGCCGCTTCCTCGCGCCGCCGCATGGTCTCTTCCAGCGCCCGTTTGGCGTCGTTGGCGTGGCGCTCGGCGTCCAGTTTGGCCTGCTCGATCATCTGCCTGGCTTCGTCCTCGGCTTCGCGGCGCTTGCGCTCATATTCGGCGAGCACGCCTTGCGCTTCCTCGCGCAGGCGCTGGGCTTCGTCGAGCTCTCCTTGAATCTTGTCGCGCCTGCCGTCGAGCCCCTTCTTGATCGCCGCCCAGGCCTTGCGCCCGAAGACGCCGATGAAGGTGACGAAAGCGATGAGGATCCAGAAGCTGGCGTCTTGGGTGATCGACGAGCCGGCGATGACGAAGGCGAATGCCGCGACCAGCAGCCAATTCTCCGGCACCTTGGCCATGCGTTGGAGCTTGCCCATTAGCTTCAGCCCTTGCTCTCGACCGCGGCGTTGGCGGAGGCCTGGCTGGGCTCGACGCCGATCAGGCGCTCGGTCGCGGCGCGTGCCGCTTCGGCCGCCACCTGGCGCACGCTCGACAGCGCCTGTTGGCGCGCCTCCTGGATGCGGCTCTCGGCCTCGGCCTGTTTTTCCGCCAGCTCGGCGTCCATGCGGGCGCGCTGCGCGGCCGCCTGCCGGTCAAGCTCGGCCTGGGTTTCCGCCATCAATTGATGCGCCTTGGAGCGCGCTTCGGCGAGCGAGGCCTCATAGGATTTGATCGCCTCTTCGGCGTCCTGCTTGAATTTCGCGGCACTCTCCAGATCGTCCTCGATATGTTTGCGGCGCCGTTCGAGAACGCTGGCGATGCGCGGCAGTGCCAGACTCCACATGAGGATGAGCAGAACGATGAAGGTAACGACAAGCCAGAATACTTGCGGCCCATAATCGGGGATTTCAAGCTGTGGCATGTTTCCTCTCCGTACGCTTCGCCGGCGCGGCGGAACGCTGCCGCCGGGCCTGCGAATCAAACGAGCTTCAGCTGCCGAACAGGATGATGAAGGCCATGACGAGTGCGAACAGCGCGATGGCTTCGGTGAGGGCGAAGCCGAGCAGCACGTTGCCGAACAGCTTGGGCGCGGCGGCCGGGTTGCGCCCGGCGGCCGAAACATAATTGCCGAAGATGATGCCGATGCCCACGCCGGAGCCCGCCACACCGATGGTGGCAAGGCCGCCGCCGATGAGTTGTCCGAGAAGTTTTGCCGATTCAGCGTCCATGATTGCGTTCCCTTGATTGTGTTTCGTAAGCGATTGTCAGTTTTCAGTAGCTATTCGTGATGCAGGAAGATGGCGTCGCGGATATAGAGACAGGTCAGAATCGCGAACACATAGGCTTGCAGCACGGCGACCAGAATCTCCAGCCCGTAAAGCGCGATGATGAAAGCGAAAGGCAGAAATCCGAAAAATCCGAGCGCGAAGACGAAGCCGCCAAAGACATGCAGGATGCTGTGCCCCGCCATCATGTTGGCGAACAGGCGCACCGCCAGGCTGATCGGGCGCGCGATATAGGAGACGATCTCGATCGGCACCAAGAGCGGCGCCATCCACATGGGGACGCCCGGCGGCAGGAAGAATGTCAGAAATTTATGCTTGTGGATGATGATGGCGAGAATGGTCACGCCGACAAAGACCACCAGCGCAAAGGTGATGGTGACGATGATATGGCTGGTGAAGGTAAAGCTGTAGGGGATCAGGCCCAACAGATTGCCGAGCAGGAGAAAGGTGAAGAGGCTGAACACGAAGGGGAAAAACCGCTTTGCCGCGCGCCCGCCGACGATATCGCCGAGCATGCCGGCGACCATCTCATAAAGCATTTCGACGACCGATTGCAGGCGCCCCGGCACCATGCGCCCGCGCCCCATGCCGAGCGTGGTGAGCAGGAATATGACGATCACCGCCGCCACCATCAGCAGCGACGAGTTGGTGAACGACGCGTCGAAGCCGCCAAGGTCGATCTCGACATAGCGTTGGATCGTAAACTGATCGAGCGGACCGTGATGTTCCGCGTTTTCTGCCGATGCCACGGGCTTGGGGCTCCCTTATTGGTCTTCTTGGTCTTCTTGGTCGTCTTCCAGCGGCGGACTGCCGCCCTTGATTCTCTCGCGCCGCGCCTCTTCCTCGCCGAATTTTCGCGCCAGTCTAAAGGCGTTGCTCAACCCCGCTCCGATCCCCAGAAACAGGAAAACGATCAACAGCCACGGCTTGGTGTCCAACCAATCGTCGAGAAACCAGCCGATACCGCCGCCGACCGCCAACGTCGCCGCCATTTCGATTCCGACATGCAGGGATTGTCCCATCCGGGTCGGCGGCATGCCCAAACCCTCGGGCCGCCGCCGCTCTTCCTGGATTTCCTTGAGACGCGAATCGAGATCTTCAAGTGAAGGCGGCGGTTTGTCATCGCTCATGAAAAC
>CAJXFT010000236.1 GCA_913053235.1 uncultured Alphaproteobacteria bacterium | reverse complement strand
ATGCAAGGAAGTGCATTCCGGGGGGTGTGCCGTTTGCAAGAGTCTTTGTGGGTTCCGTCGCATGCCGGGCCGGGGACAGCGTTGCTCTAATCTCTCAGCCCCGCCGCTTGACCTTGCGGCATTCGGCGCGGAGCCTGTCGAGGCCTTCCTTCAGGGCGTTGCGCAGCAGCCAGATGTCGCCTGAATAGCACAGGAAATCGAAGCCCATGCGGTTGAGGGCGACGCCGGTCTCGACCTGTTCGGCGATGCGCCCCAATGAGATGCGGTGCTTGCGGCAGGCGGCCGCCACGCGCTTCATGGCGGCGGCGAATTCGGGGTCGTCGAACTTGGCCGGAATGCCCATATCGACGCTCAGATCGAAATGGCCGATCCAGATTCCGGCGACGCCGTCGAGCGCCGCGATGGCCTCGACATTCTCAATGCCCTGGCGCGTCTCGATCTTGGGAAAAAACACAGTCTCGCGGTTGGCGCGCCTGAGTTTTTGTGCCGTGTCGCCGGGCCGGTAGCGGTCATGCGCGATGCCGAGCGCCACGCCTCTCCGGCCCTTCGGCGGATAGCGCATGAAGCTCAGCATCAACTTCGCTTCCTCGGCCGAGCCCACCTTGGCCGGCTGAATGGCGTCGGCGCCCATGTCGGCGGCGCGCGCGATGACGTCGTAATCGCCGACCGCCGTACTGACGATGGCCGGCACGCCGGCGGCCTGGTAATAGCGCAGCATCCGCTTCAGACCGTCATAGTCGAAACCGCTATGCTCCATGTCGATGATGGCGAATTCACAGCCCGCCGCGGCGAGGATTTGCCCCATGCCGGGGCTGTCGAATTCGACGACGAAGGTGCCGAGCTTCAGGCGCCGCGTCGCGACCATCTGGCGCATCGTGGCACTCATCAATCGCCACCGCTATAGCCGTAATCGCGGCGCGCGCCTTGCGGCGTGATCCAGCCCTCGCGCAGATCCTCGGCGATCATCTCGGGCGCGCGCTCACCCACCGGGCCGTAGCCGCCGGCGCCCGGCGCGGTGAGGCGCACCCGCGCGCCCGGCGCGATCCTGGCATTGGAGAATTTGCTCGGGCTCACCTTGCCGAAGGCCTCGGTGAAGGGCCGCCATTCGCCGCCCTCGGCATCCTGGTACAACAGCCCGCCCACGGCCCCCGCGCCGCCGCCGAGGAGGCCCCACGGCTGGATGGCGTGGCGGTCGGAGACCGAGCTCACGGTGATCTCGGTATCGACGGCGCGATATGTCTTGGAGATCGAATGGGCGCCCCGGTAGCGGCCCGGCCCGGCGCTGTCGGGCTCGAGCTTGAATTCCTCGACCAGCCACGGATAGCGCACCTCGAAGACCTCGATCGGCACCATGCGCGAATTGCCGTTGATGCAGTTGACCGCCTCGTTGCCGTCGGCGAACGGCCGCCCGCCCCAGGCGGCGCAGGTGAAATCGTAGCACACCACATATTCTCCGTGCCTCGGATCGAGCGCGCCGAAGAGGAAATTGCTGTGCGTGCCGGCATCGGTGGCGAAGGCGCGCTCGGGCACGCATTTGGCCATCGCGCCGATGATCGTATAGGCGATGCGGATATGGGTCTCGGTGTTGCCGCCGACGCAGGTGGCGGGATAGTCGGCATTCACCAGCGTGCCGCCGGGCGCGACGATCTTGATCGGCCGGAAGCAGCCCGAATTTTTCGGAATCGACGGGTCGGTCAGATGCAGGATGGCGTTGTAGGCCGACGACCAGGCGACCGAGAGCACGGCGTTGATCGGGCCTTTCGCCTGGCTGTCGGAGGCGCTGTAATCGACCACCACCTCGCCGCCCTGGACATGCACATCGACGTGAATTTTGTACGGCTTGGCTTCGATGCCGTCATCCTCCATATAGTCCTCGAAGCTGTATTTGCCGTCCTCGATGTCGCCGATCTCGGCCCGCATGCGGGTCTCGGAATAGTCCATCAGATCGGTCACCGTGCGGGTAAACTGCTCGGCGCCGTATTTTTCGATCACCGCCCGGAGGCGCGCCGCGCCGACGTCAACGGCGCTGATCATGGCGCGGAAGTCGCCGTAATTGTTGCGCGGCGTGCGCACATTGGCGAGCAGCAGCTTCCACACTTCGTCGACGTCCTCGCCCGCCTTCCTGATTTTCACCGGCGGCACGCGCAACCCCTCATGGAAGATTTCCGTCGCCTCGCCGGCGAAGCCGCCCGGCACCATGCCGCCGACCTCGGCGACATGGCCGATGGCGACCGCATAGCCGTATAGCACGCCATCGACGAAGACCGGCTTGATGAAGCTGTGCTCGGGCGTGTGCATGCCGCCCCGGTAGGGGTCGTTGGTGACGATGACATCGCCCTCTGCGATGCTGTCATGGGGGATTTCCTCGGCCGTCGTCTTCAGCACCAGCGGCATGCCGCCGATCTGCGAGGGATTGAATTCGGCGACGCCGATCATCTCGCCGTTGGTATTGCCGAGGCCGCAGGTGAAATCCATGCCCTCGTTGAATATCGTCGAATAGGCGGTCTTCATCATCGTCACGCCCATCTCGCGGCAAATCGAGACCAGCGTCGAATCGATGATATTCATGGTCACCATATCCATGGCTTACTCCGTTACTTTCAGCGGAAGGGCGGTTCGTCGAAGCTGCGCAATTTGCGCGAATGCAGCGCCTGGTGGCCGACGCCCTCGCGCATGGTGTCCAGCGCTTCGAGGCAAATGCGCAAATGCTGGCTGACGCGTTCGGTGTAAAACGCGTTGGCCATGCCGGGCAGCTTGATCTCGCCGTGCAGCGGCTTGTCGGAGACGCAGAGCAGCGTGCCGTAAGGCACGCGCAGGCGGAATCCGTTGGCCGAGATGGTCGCCGATTCCATGTCCACGGCGATGGCGCGCGACTGGTTGAAGAAGGTCGAGAGCTCGTCATATCTGAGCTCCCAGTCGCGGTCGTCGGTCGAGACCACGGTGCCGGTCCTGAGATGCTGCTTCAATTCCTGGCCGTCCTGCCCGGTGACCTTGGCGACGGCGGCGGTGAGCGCGAGCTGCACTTCGGCGATCGCCGGGATCGGCACTTCCAGCGGCAGGTCGTGATCGAGCACATGATCGAGGCGGGCATAGGCATGGGCGAGGACGTAATCGCCGAGGCGCTGTCTGCGGCGCAGGCCGCCGCAGTGACCGACCATCAGCCAGCAATGCGGGCGCAGCACGGCGACATGGTCGGTGATGGTCTTGGCGTTCGACGGGCCGACGCCGATATTGACCAGCGTCACGCCCATATGGCCGTCCTTGACCAGATGATAGGCCGGCATTTGCGGCGGCTTTTTGGCACGCTCCCCGGAAGATGGCGTGTCGCTCAGACGCGGATTCACATGCACCGCATTGCCAGGCTCCACGAAGGCGCGGAAACTCCCGCCGCTTTCGATTTCGCCCATGCCGAACTCGACGAACTCGTCAACGTAGCGCTGGTAGTTGGTGAACAGAACGAAGCGCTGAAAATGCTCCGGCGAGGTGCCGCTATAATGGCTCAGGCGGTTGAGCGAATAATCCACCCGCTCGGCGCTGAACAGCGACAGCGGCTTGGGCGCGCCGGCCGGATGGCGGTAGATGCCGTTGGCGACATCGTCGTCGATCTCGGCGAGATCGGGCAGGTGAAAAAAGCGCCCGAGATCGGCGACCTGCTGGTGGCGCAAATCGGCGGTCAATGTTTCGAGCGCGAAGGTCAGCGGAATCTGGCGCCGCGAGATGCCGACCCAAAGCGGCCCGCCATGATTGTCGAGCAGCAATTGGAGCTGTTCGAGATAGTAGCCCTGGAACAGTTCGGGATTGGTGAGAACGGCGCTATAGGGGCCCGCCTCCGGCGCGGCGCCGTAGGAAAGGCCGCCGCTTTCGCGGTCCGTTCCCGGCGGCACGTCGATCCAGATAGCCGGGTAGCGCGCGTCGGCTTTTTCGAGATTTTCCGTGCCGCCGGCGAAGCGCTCGAAATGCTGGCCGAGGAGATCGCGCCCCTTGGCGTAAATCTCGGCGAGCCGCGCCACCGCCGCCTCGGCGCCGTCAAAGGCCTCGGCCTCGTCCATCACATGTTGCGGCAGCATCTTGCTCATATCGCTTTCCGTCGGCGCCGATCAATCCCTAATGATGCGCCAACAGGCCACCATTTTCAAAGCCGCTTGATATTTATCAAAGACAGTATACGGAGCCTCGCATAGGCACTAAGCTGGAGGTGTGTTTGGCGCGGCACGGCTCGGAGGTATGCAATCGTGGCAATGAAATTCATCGACATTTCGATACCGATCGAAAACGACGCCCATGCCGACCCGCCGATCTTCAACCCCAGCATCGAGTATCTCGATCACCACGACACGGCGCCGGAAGTGCTCACCTTCTTCGACGGCCTGACCAAGGAAGACCTGCCCGACGGCGAGGGCTGGGCCATCGAATGGCTGCGCATCATGACCCATAACGGCACCCACCTCGACGCGCCGTACCATTTCCACTCGACCATGAACAAGGGCGAACGCGCGATCACCATCGACGAGGTACCGCTCGATTGGTGCTTCAAGCCCGGCGTCAAGCTCGACTTTCGCGAATTTGAGAACGGCTATGTGGCCACCGCCGAGGATGTCGAGCGCGAGCTCGAGCGCATCGGCCACGAAGTCCAGCCCTATGATATCGTCCTCGTCAACACCAGCGCCGGCGCGCGCTACGGCAAGGAGGACTACGTCCAAACGGGCTGCGGCATGGGCCGCGAAGCGACGCTCTATCTGCTCGAGCGCGGTGTCCGCATCACCGGTACGGATGCCTGGAGCTGGGACACGCCGTTCGTCTACACCTCGGCGCGCTACGCCGAGAGCAAGGATCCCGGCATCATCTGGGAAGGCCACAAGGCGGGCCGCGACATCGGCTACTGCCACCTCGAAAAACTGCACAATCTGGAAAACCTGCCGGCGAGCGGATTCACGGTATGTTGTTTTCCGGTCAAAATTAAGGACGCGTCGGCGGGCTGGACGCGCGCCGTCGCCATCATCGACGGCGCGTCATAGGACCCCCCGGCGGACCTCGCCATTAACCCGGGCCATCAACCCGGATATCGCTCAGGGAGCAGCCATGAAGCCACCACCCTTCTCCTACACCGAGGCGGAATCGATGGAGGAAGCCCTCGTCGTGCTCGCCGAACAGGGCGACGACTGCAAGGTTCTGGCGGGCGGTCAGAGCCTCGTCCCGATGATGAATTTGCGCCTCACCTACCCCCGGCACGTGCTCGATATCAACC
>CAJXFT010000235.1 GCA_913053235.1 uncultured Alphaproteobacteria bacterium | reverse complement strand
TCGCTGTCCTTCCCGATGCAGGGCTTTTCGCTGTTTTATTTCGGCGAAGTCTTCGATCCGCATTATATCGGCGATTACCGCTGGCCCTTCGGCCGGTCGGTCATTCTCGGCTTGATCGCGATGGTGCTCACCATGATCATCTCGTTCCTCGCCGGCCTCGCGTTCCGCAAGAATTTCAAGGGCAATATCGTCGTCTTCTACATGGTGGTGGCCAGTTTGATCTGTCCCTCCATCCTGATCAGCCTCGGCATCGGCATCGGCTTCTCGAACCTCGGATTGACCAGCCAGTGGTGGTCGGGCGGCCTCGGCGCGCATCTCAGTTGGACGCTCCCGTTCGGCGTGTTGATCATGCTGGCCGTGTTCAGCCGCCTTGATCCCCGCCTTGAGGAGGCGGCCCGGGACCAGGGCGCCACGCAATGGCAGACATTGCGCAACGTCACCATTCCGATCACCCTTCCGGGCCTGATCGGCGTGGCGCTGTTCGGCTTTACACTGTCCTATGACGAATATCCGCGCATCTCGAACGTCGCCGGCGAGGACAACACGCTGCCGGTCGAATTGGTGAACGCCCTCTCCCTGGCCGCCACACCGACGATCTACGCCATCGGCACGATGACGACGCTGTTTTCGCTGACCATCATTTTCGGCACGTTTTTGATCGTCTATATCATGGCCAAGCGGCGCCAGGGCCTCGGCATGAAGAAATTGAAAGCGGACGCTTGATACGAATAGCGCCGCCTGTTATCGCAACGCGGGCCGGCGCCTTAGTGGCCCGGCCCGCGGCATTTTGACGAATTGCCCTTGGCGGCATGGAAACGGATAATCCGCGTCGGCGGAATTTTGTGAGGAGATAAAGATATGGCTTACCGTTTGGGAGTGGATGTCGGAGGCACCTTCACCGACCTCCTCCTGATCGACGAAGGGTCGGGACAAACCTACCGCGCCAAGGTGCCCTCGACGCCGGAGGATTCATCCGTCGCCGTTTTGGGCGGCATCGAAAAAGTGTGCGGCAGCGCCGACGTGAATCCGGGCGCCATCACCCATGTCATGCACGGCACCACGGTGGCGACCAACACGATCCTCGAAGGCAAGGGCGCGCGCGTCGGCCTGGTGACCACCGAAGGGCACCGCCAGGTGTTGCAGATCGCGCGCTCCTTCGTGCCCGGCATCCTGGCCGGCTGGATCATTTGGCCGAAGCCGGAGCCGCTGGCGCCCCTCGAGGCGACCATCGAGGCCAAGGAGCGGCGCGACGCGCGCGGCGGATTGGTCAAGGCGCTCGAAGAGGATGACCTCAGGGAAAAGCTGAAAAGCCTGAAGGCGCGCGGCATCCAGGCGCTGACGGTGTCGCTGATGAACGCCTATGCGAGCGGCGAGACGGAAGCGCGCGTGCGCGAAATCGCCGAAGAGGTCATGCCCGAAATTCCGGTCTCGATTTCCTCCGAGGTGCTGCCCGAGATGTATGAATATGAGCGCGCCATCACCACCGTCGCCAATTCCTATGTGGCGCCGGTGGTGCGCGATTACCTCGCCACGCTCGACAATGAGATGAAGAAACGCGAGGTCGACGCGCATCTGCATATCCTGCGCTCCGACGGCGGGCTGTCCTCGGTCGAGGCGTCGCGCAATTCGCCGGTGAACGTGCTGATGAGCGGCCCGGCCGGCGGCGTCGCCGGCGCGCTGTGGATCGCCAAGCAATCCGGATTCGGAGATTTGCTGACCCTCGACATGGGCGGCACCTCGACCGACGTCGCTTTGATCCAGGACGGTATCCCGCGCAAGCGGCGCGAAACCACGGTCGGTGACATCACCGTGCGCGCTTCTTCGCTCGACGTGCGCACCGTCGGCGCCGGCGGCGGCTCGATCGCCCATGTGCCCGAGCTCACCAAGGCGCTCCGCGTCGGCCCCGAAAGCGCCGGCGCCAACCCGGGACCGGCTGCCTATGGCCGGGGCGGCGACCGGCCGACGGTGACGGATGCGAATGTGGTGCTGGGCTATCTGCCGCCCGAATTGATCGGCGGCGAAATGAAGCTCGACGTGGCGGCGGCGGCGGCGGCGGTGCAGACCATCGCCGATGCCCTCAGCCTCGATCTCAAACCCGCGGCGGCCGGTATCATCGATATCGTCAATGAGAATATTTTCGGCGCGCTGCGTCTGGTTTCGGTGCAGCAGGGCTTCGATCCGCGCGATTTCGCGCTCATCGCCTTCGGCGGCGCCGGGCCGTTGCACGCCAACGCGCTGGGCAAGCTGATGGGCGCCTGGCCGGTCATCATCCCGCCGTCGCCGGGCGTGCTGTGCGCCTACGGCGACGCCACCACGCGGGTCACCGACGAGGCGTCGCGTAGCGTCGTGCGCCAGTTCTCCGAAATTACCACCGAGGGCGTCGGCGACATCCTCGGCGAGCTGGAAGACCGCGCCCACACCTCGCTCGACGCCGAGGGCGTGCCGCGCGACCAGCAATCGGTGCAATATGAGGTCGATCTCAGATATCACGGCCAGGGCCTGCAATTGCCGGTAACCTTCACGGCCGAGGAGTTCGACAAGGAGGGATTGGACCTTCTGCGCCGCAAGTTCGACGACATGCACACGCAATTGTTCACCTTCGCCCTCGATGCCGAGCATGAGATCGTCACCTTGCGCGCCATCGTGCAGGGCGAGGAGACCTTCGTCGCCGCCGCCACGCTCGGGGAAGGCGGCGAAGACCCCTCCGATGCTGTGGTTGCCACGGCCAATGTTTACATGGACAATCGTGACCAGGAAGCCAAGATTTACGATCGTTCGAAGCTCAAATCGGGCAATCGGATCGTCGGGCCGGCGATCGTCACCGAAATGGATTCGACGACGCTGATCCTGTCGGATCACGCCGGCGAGGTCGACCAGTTCGGCACCATCGTCATCCGCCCGATCAGCTAGGAGTATTCGCCATGCCAGCCAAGATCATTCAGCCCAACAGCGAGCCCTTCAAAAAGGTCGATCTCGACCCCATCACCCTCGACATCATCGAGAGCGCGCTTAGAAGCGCGCGCTATGAGATGGACGCGGTGCTCTACCGCACCGCCATGTCGCCGGGCATTCGCGAGCAGCATGATGAATTCCCGATGATCGCCAGCCCCGGCGGCAAGATGGTGGTCGGCCAGTTCGGCTCCTTCATCCACGGCTTCAACCGCGACTATGACGGCACCATCGAGGAGGGCGACCTGTTCCTCACCTCCGACCCCTATAGCTGCGCCGGCGCCATCAGCCACGCGCCGGACTGGCTGGTCATGCGCCCGGTCTTTCTCGACGGCCGGCTGATCGCCTATGCCGCGATGTTCGGCCATATGACCGATGTCGGCGGCAAGGTGCCGGGTTCGCTGCCCACCGACGCGGCGCAGATCTACGAGGAAGGCGTCGTCATTCCGATCGTCAAGATCTACAAGAATGACGAGCTGCAGGAAGACGTGCTCAAGGTGATCCTCCATCAATGCCGCATGCCGCAATGGAATCACAGCGATTTCAACGCCCTGGTGGCGGCGGTGCGCCTGGCCGAGAAGCGCGTGCTGGAACTGTGCGGGCGCTTCGGCGTCGATATGATTCAATCGGCCATGGACGAACTCTTGGAGCGCAACCGGCGCGCCATGCTGCACCTGATCCAGACTTCCGTCGGCGAGGACGAGCGCGTCTATTTCGAGGATTATGTCGACGATGACGGCATGGGCATGGGCCCCTACAAGATGGCCTGCACGATGTGGCGCGAGGGCGACCTGCTGGTCTTCGATTTCGACGGCACCGATCCGCAATCGAACTCCTCGATCAACATGTTCCTCAACGAGGAAATGTTCAAAATGTTCGTCGGCGTCTACATGATCAACATCTTCGACCCGCAGATCATGTTCAATGACGGCTTCTACGACCATGTCGATGTGCGCATCCCGGCGGGCACGCTCCTGAAACCGCTGAAGCCGGCGGCGCTGTCGTCGCGCACCCATGCGCTGGCGCGCATTTTCGACGTGCTCTCGGGCCTTCTCGGCCAGCGCAATCCCGATTACATGGTCGCCGCCGGCTTCTCCGACAGCCCGCATTTCATGTATTCGGGCTATGACAAGGACGGCGAGTGGTACCAGCTCTACCAGATCGGCTTCGGCGGCATACCCGGCCGCCCGGCCGGCGACGGCCCGGACGGCCATTCGCTGTGGCCGAGCTTCACCAATGTGCCGAACGAGTTTTTGGAGGCCTATTTCCCGCTCAGGATCGACATCTATGCATCGATCCCGGATTCGGGCGGCCCCGGCCTGCATAGGGGCGGCAACGGCATCACCATCGGCTACCGCGCCTTGGAGCCCGGCGAGATGTCACTGCATGACGACCGCTGGCTGACCTATCCGTGGGGCGTCGTCGGCGGCCAGCCCGGCCGGCGCAGCAAAAAGGAAATCCACCGCGCCGACGGCACCAAGGAATTGCTGAAGCCGAAAGTCGACCATATCAAGGTCGAGGCCGGCGACCTGTTGCTGTTCCACACCTGGGGCGGCGGCGGCTGGGGCGACCCGTTCGAGCGCGATCCGGCTTTGGTCGCGTTGGAGGTCGACCGCGGGTTGGTGACGATGGAAGGCGCCAAACGCTACGGCGTCGTCCTCAACGCTGATCTCAGCGTCGACGAGGGCGCGACGACGGCTTTGCGCGAAAAAATGCGCGCCGAGCGCGGCGAGATAAAACTGATCGACCGCGGCGGCGAAATCGAAGACCTCCGCGCGGCGTGCAAGGCCGAAACCGGCTTAGAGCCGCCAAGCGCCCCGGTCTTCCGCAAACATGTCATCAAGGTGCTAAAAGAACGCCGCGAAAGCGCCGGCGCCGCGGCGGAGTAGCGGCAACGGCGGCCGCCACGGGCGGCCCGACAAGAAAGGCGGTGCCGAGGGGTGCCGTCTTTTTTTTTGTGTGCGCGGACACAAGAAAATTCTCACAAACGGCACACCCCCCGGAATGCTTCATGCATTCCGGCTGCGCGCCAAGCCAAGGGAGCGGATGCGACCGCCCGGCGCTTGAGGGAACATTAAACAAGATGCGCCCGAGTTAATACGAGGTAAGCCAAGGGAGCGGATGCGACCGCCCGGCGTTTGAGGGGCAAACAAAAAACACGCGGATGCCCCTCCGATGTTTGCGAGTGCGCCAAGCCAAGGGGGCGGATGCCCCCGCCCGGCGTCTGAGGGACCCCAAAAAATGCCCCTTGCGGAAGCCCGCCGGGCACCCCATATAAAAGAACAAGATAGGAACATTAACT
>CAJXFT010000234.1 GCA_913053235.1 uncultured Alphaproteobacteria bacterium | reverse complement strand
CTATAGAGGCCGATCTTCATCACCCCGCCGGGGCGCAACAGATCGGTGAGACCCCGCCAGCCGGCCAGCGGCTCGCCGAGATGGTGCAGCACGCCGGCGCATCCGATGAGGTCGAACCGGCGCCCCAGCCCGGCCAGCTCGAGGATGTCGCCCTGGACATATTCGATGTCCGAAAAGCCGTACTCGCGCGATTTTCGCTTGGCGTAGGCGAGGCTGTTGAGGCTCAAATCGACGGCCAGCATCTCGGCGTTGGCGAATCTCGAGGCCGTATAGAGCGCGTGCTGGCCGGTGCCGCAGCCGGCCATCAGGATTTGCGGGCGCTCGGGCGAGATGATATCGGCCAGGTCGAACGACAGCGGCGCGGCGCGCAAAACGGCGCCGAGGCTGGCGCTTTTATGGGCGAGGCCGGATTTGATCCAGCGCGGGTAGGGGTTTTCCTCATACTGCTCGCGAACCTGGCGCGAAACCGCATCCTCTATCGCCGTGATGCGGGGGATTTGCTCGCCGAGCGCGCGCTCTTCCAGGGGCTCAGCTATTTGCCGCCGGATCACGCCGGCGACGGCGTCCTCCCATTCGCGCTCGCTCAGCTGCCGCGCCAAGGGCAGCTCAAACAGCGGCCGGTAGGCGGCGAGCGCCACCACCTGCGAGGGCGCCACCTCCTCGCCTTGTTGCAGACGCGCGGCGATGCCTTGTTGCAACCGTTCGAGCGCGTCTTTTTCCTGCCCGCTCTCGGCGTAGACATATTCATTGTTGTAACAATGATGCGCCAGGGCGGCGGCAAACGGATAGACCCGCTCGACCGTCTCGCCGGCGCTCGCCTCCTCCAGCATCAGGCGGCGCATAAGCGTCAGCATGCGCTCGATCTCGACATCGCGGATCGGGCAGAGCTCGAGGATTCGCAGCAATAGCGGAATCGCCGACAGCCGTTCGGCGATAGCGCCATAACCGAATTCGCCGCCCTGCTCGTATGAACCCGCCGCCTCGACGATCGCCGAGAAATCCGCATGCCGGCGCAGCGCGCTCTCGGCCGCTCGGCCGATGTAGGAGGGCGGCAGCTTGGGCCGCTCGAGGAGGCGCAGCAGTTCCTGATAGAGGTCGTCATCGACGGAGGTGAACGAAACCGATCTCAGCGATGCCGCGAGATTGGCCGCGAACAGGTCGTTACCGGGGTCGAGGGCGACCGCCTCGCGGTAGCGCTTGATGGCGTCCTCGAAATTGCCGAGGTCATGGAGGGCGTTGCCGAGATTGTTATGCGCGGCGGCCAGATCGGGCTCGATGTCGAGCGCCCTGTGGTAGCTCGCCATCGCCTCGTCGAGCCGGCCGAGGCTCTGTAGCGATGCCCCGAGATTGCTGTGAATCATGGCGTAATCGGGGCGAAGCTCGAGCGCCTTCAGGTAGCTGGCGACGGCATCCTCATGGTTGCCGAGGTCGCGCAGCGCCAGGCCGATATTGGCCTGCGCCTCGCCGTAGTCCGGCCTGATGGCAAGCGCCCGCTTACAGCTCGCCATCGCCTCGTCGAGCCGGCCGAGATCGATCAGCGCCAGCGCCAGATTGTTGTGCGCTTCGGCGTAATCCGGCTTGGCGGCGAGCGCTTCCTGAAAGCTGGCGAGCGCCTGCCCAGGCTGCCCGAGATTCCGCAAAGCATTGCCGAGATTGTTGTGCGCTTCGGCATGGCCGGGCCTGAGATCGAGCGCCGTGCGGTAGCTGGCGACGGCATCCTCCAGCCGGCCCAGATTCTGCAGCGCGATGGCGAGGTTGTAATGCGCCGCCGCCAATTCGGGCGCCAGTCGGACGGACTTGGCGATGAGATCGGCGGCGGATTCATCGTTTCCCGTTTGCAGGGCGATGACGCCGAGCAAATGCAAGGCGACGGGCTGATCGGGGTCGGTCTGCAATATTTGCCGGCAGATCAGTTCCGCCTCGGACAGGCGGCCGGCGCCCTGATGGCGCACGGCGAGGCCGAGCGATCGCTGGAGGTCTGGCGATAGCTGCTGCTCTGACATGTTTCGCTCCAACCGATCATGGCTCGCTGACCGCTATCTCCGCGATGCCGCGATGCCGCCATCCCCGCGGCCCTCAATCTTCCTTTTTCACCAGCTTCGGCTTGGGGAAGCGTTGGCGGCGCTGGGCTTCTTTCTCGGCGGCGTCGGCGGCGTCGCTATCGCGTTTCTTGATCTCGTCATGGGCGAGATGCTCGGCCGCCATGTCGCGGAAATAAGCGGCCTGCGCGTCGCCCGCTTCAACCGCGATGCCGAACAGCCTGAACGCTTCGCCGGCATTTTTCTCGACGCCGCGGCCGAGCAGATATAACAGGCCGAGGGCGAAGCAGGCCTCGTTGTCGCCTTCATCGGCGGCGGCGCGCAATAGCTCGGCCGATTTATCCATCGCCCGGGCGACCGCGTTGGCCAGCGTCAGATCCGCGTCAGGGATTATCCCGCTCCTTTGCCACCGGGGTTTTTCACTTCGCCCGCGCGCCACAGCCATGGCAGCTCTGTTCGGCGCCGTTGAAACTGCGCCAGCCTAGCACCAAACCGCCCATTTTGGACATGATAAGGGAATGGCAAACGAAGAATCACGCCAGCCGGCATCGGCGCCGGCATTCGCCGAGGCCGCCATCGGCCATGGCGGAAATTCCGCCAGCCGGAAAAATGGAAAGCCGCAACAGGGCCGCCGCTGCTGCTGTTGACGGCCGCTAAATTGCCACAGTGACGTCAGTGGCGCCGCTCAGGGCCGCGCGCGTTCGACGATCACCCGTCCCCTGCCGCGCCGCACCAGATAGCCGCCGCGCGGGATTCGCAGTTTTCCCTGCTTTGCCAGCGGCTCCAGCGTATTGGTGATCAGCGCCGCATTGGCGTCGATGGGGGCGCTGTCCGGCTGCTTTTCCTGTTTATCGAACCATTCGCCAAAGGCTTTGTTGGCGATGTCGGCGCCAAGGGATTTGCGGAGCGCGTTTAGTTTGCGCATTTGGCCCTTGTTGAGGTTGCTTTCGTCGAATTTCCGAGAAGTTTTTCTAGCCATGTCCGTTCTCTTATTGGATCAGGAATATTTATTAAACTTCACCTATACTGAACAGCAGGAAATAACAAACATTTTCTTAGTAAATTTTCGTATTTGGAACTCATATAAATGGAATAGCGGCGCTGCCCTTGTCGAGTTCGACTTACCAATGTAAGTTGGCCCGCCAAAGTACCGCCATGTTTGCCAATCGGTTTTGGCTATATACACCGGGCATTCCGGGTTGTTCGAATCGGTTATAAGGGCTTCCGTGTCGAGGCAGTAAAAAACCTCAATTGCCGGACGGCCGAGGCTGTGCCTGCGCCGGCGCGCTAATCGCCATACCCCAACGCGTCCAATTGCGCACCGGCATGTGAACGGAACGCGGCCAGCGTTTGGTCGTCAAAATGCGCCCGCCAATCTCCCTCAACGCCTTTACGGAAATGGGATTCACAGTCCTCCTCGCCGGCGCCGCGGCCTTTGGCCAGGTTTTTGAAGCTGCTCGCTTCCAGACAGTTATTTATTTCGGCCTTGTCGATCCGGGCGCCGAGGAATTTAAGAATTTCACTGAGCGCGGCCTCTCCGCCGGACAACAGATCCTCATATCTAACTTCATAATAGCGTTCCGGGTGTTGCGCGCCGAATTCACGCCCGGTGCGCAAATGTTCGGCCCACACCTGCGCGTAATGTTCGGCAAATTCCGCGAAGCCGCCAAATTCGCTTATCGCCCATTCCTTCGAGACCCGCAAATTATGAAACCAGCCCGATACCGCGCCGTCGCGCCCGTCGCGGATGGCGTGAAGAAACCGCGCATGCGGAAAAATGCGGCCCAACATGGCGAGGTAAAGAACGTTGTCGGGCGACTTCTCGCCGATAAAGCGGATATTTTCGCCGTCATATTGGGCCAGCAGCAGACCCACCGCGCTTTGCAACAGGGCGTAATGATGCGGCACCGCAAAGCGCGGGAATCCTTCGATCTCGTTGAAGATGTTTTTGTTTTTGAATCGAATTTTGTTGTTGTACTTATGCAGTGCCTCGCCCAAACCGGGCAACAGGAAATTCACCAAATGCCCTTCGCCGCGGCAGGCGATTTCAGGATGCGCATCCAACATCAGCTGCAGCCATGTGGTGCCCGATTTGAGCGCGCCGCAGACGAAGAACAGCGGCTTGGAAAGCGCTGCCTCGGCGCCCTCGCGCAACGCCGTCAATTCCTCCGGCGGCGGAACATTGTCGACATATTTGAGAAACTTTTGGCGCGGGTCGTTACTCATTTTCCCACCATCGGCTCGGTGTCCTGGCACTTGCCTGGGCCTATCATAGCGAATTTTTTATGTCCGCAAGCCGGCGTTGCGAATATAGCCACGCCGCCGGGTGGCGTTGTGGCCACGGCGGAACGGCGGCCGGGGATATCGCGAAGACGAAGGAACTCGCGGTTGCGGCGGCGGCCGACCTCGCGGTCATTGCCGTCGGCCGGCGCAACTAACCCACTTTCTCCCACACACCGCTTTTGCCGGAGCGCAACAGGGCGTCGAGGACGCGCATGTTGGCGAGGCCGTCCTCGAGCGGGAATTCGAGCTTGCCGCCGCGCACCGCGGCGCTGAATTCCTCGGCCTGATTGATATACATGTTGAGCGGCTCGAAGGTCTCATATTCCTCCACCGCATCGTCCCAGATGCCGCGGTCGCCGCCGATCAGAATACGCGCCTGGCGGTCGGGCGCCTGAGCGAAGGGGTCGGCGAGCTCGATGCGGCCATGGCTGCCGAAAAACGCCATATGCTGCTGCACCGCGAACTCGGTCGAGCAGGTGAAGCCGGCCTGGCCGGCGGGGAAATCGAGGATCGCGCTGACCAGGCAATCGGCGCCGGTCGCGGCGTCGCGCCGGATGGCGGCGAACACGCGCCTCGGCTCATCCTCGAAAACATAGCGCGCCGTGACCATCGGATAGACGCCGATATCGAGGAGGCCGCCGCCGCCCATCTCCGGCTTGTTGCGGAAATTTTCGGCATCTTCGAGGCGGTAGCTGAGCCAGCCCTGCACCCCCTTCAGGGTGCCGATGCGCCCCTCCCGCACCAGCGCGCGCACGCGCCGCCATTGCGGATGGTGGCGGATGACGAAGGCTTCCTGAGCCTTGAGGCCGGTCTGGTTCCGAGCGGCGATCAGCCGCTCCGCTTCGCCCGCGTTCATCGCCAGCGGCTTTTCGCACAGCACATGCTTGCCGGCTTCGAGCGCCTTGATCGACCATGGCACATGCAGATGGTTGGGCAGCGG
>CAJXFT010000233.1 GCA_913053235.1 uncultured Alphaproteobacteria bacterium | reverse complement strand
AATACCAGATCATGCGCAACGCCTCGATCGCGGTGCTGCGCGAGATCGGCGTCGATACCGGCGGCTCCAACGTGCAATTCGCGGTCAATCCGGTCGACGGGCGGCTGGTGATCATCGAAATGAACCCGCGTGTGTCGCGCTCCTCGGCGCTGGCCTCGAAGGCGACCGGCTTTCCGATCGCCAAGATCGCCGCCAAACTGGCGGTCGGCTATACCCTCGATGAACTGGACAACGATATCACCGGCGTCACCCCGGCCAGTTTCGAGCCGACCATCGATTACGTGGTCACCAAAATCCCGCGCTTCACCTTCGAAAAATTCCCCGACGCCGAAGCCTTGCTGACCACCTCGATGAAATCGGTGGGCGAGGCGATGGCCATCGGCCGCAATTTCGCCGAGAGCCTGCAAAAGGGATTGCGCTCGATGGAAACCGGACTGACCGGCCTCAATGAAGTGGAAATCGAAGGCGCGCCGGATGCCGATGCGTTGCGGGCGGCGCTGGCCGAGCCCCGGCCGAACCGTATCCTATATGTGGCGCAAGCCTTCCGCGAAGGGCTCAGCTTCGAAGATATCCAGGCCGCCAGCCACTTCGATCCCTGGTTCCTGGCCCAGATCGAAGCCATCGTGGCGGCCGAGGAAGAGGTCCGCGCCGGCGGCATTCCAGACGACGGGCCGGGGCTGCTGCGCTTCAAGAAAATGGGTTTTTCCGACGCCCGCCTGGCGGAATTGGCCGGCACCGGCGCATCGGAGATCGCGGCCAAGCGCGGTGAACTGGGCGTGCAGCCCGTCTATAAGCGGGTCGATACCTGCGCCGCCGAGTTCCCGGCGCAAACCTCCTATATGTATTCGGTCTATGAAGGCGACGGCATGGGCCCGCCCGAATGCGAATCAAGGCCCACCGATGCAGCCAAGGTGGTGATCCTCGGCGGCGGCCCCAACCGCATCGGCCAGGGCATCGAGTTCGATTATTGCTGCGTGCACGCCGCCTATGCGATGCGCGAGGCGGGCTTTGAATCGATCATGGTCAACTGCAATCCGGAAACCGTGTCCACCGATTACGACACCTCCGACCGGCTCTATTTCGAACCGCTGACCGACGAGGACGTGATCGCCCTGATCCGCGCCGAGCAGGCGGCGGGCGAGCTATTGGGGGTGATCGTGCAGTTCGGCGGACAGACCCCGTTGAAACTGGCGCACGCGCTGGAGGCCGCCGATATTCCGATCCTCGGCACCACCCCCGACGCCATCGATTTGGCCGAGGACCGGGAACGCTTCCAGAAGCTGTTAACCCGATTGCAGCTCAAGCAGCCGCCCAACGGCATCGCCACCGACACCGCCGAGGCCGAAAACATCGCCGCCGAGATCGGCTATCCGGTGGTCATCCGCCCCTCCTACGTGCTTGGCGGACGGGCCATGGAAATCGTCCACGATGTGGAAAGCCTGCGCCGCTATATGAAAACGGCGGTGGTCGTGTCGGGCACCTCGCCGGTGCTCATCGACTGGTACTTGCGCGACGCCATCGAGGTCGATGTCGATGCCATTTGCGACGGCACCGATGTCTATGTCGCCGGCATCATGGAACATATCGAGGAAGCCGGCATTCATTCCGGCGACAGCGCCTGTTCGCTGCCGCCCCATTCGCTCGGCCCCGACACCATCGCCGAATTGAAGAGCCAGACGCGGGCCCTGGCCCTGGCCCTCGATGTGGTCGGGCTGATGAACGTCCAGTTCGCCATCCAGAACGGCGCCATCTTCATCCTCGAGGTCAATCCGAGGGCGAGCCGCACGGTGCCGTTCGTCGCCAAGGCGACCGGCGTGCCGGTGGCCAAGATCGCGGCGCGGGTGATGGCCGGCGAAAAGCTGGGTGGCTTCGATCTGGATGAGGAGCGGGCATCGGATCACGTTTCGGTCAAGGAAGCGGTGTTCCCGTTTTCGCGCTTTCCCGGCGTCGACATCATCCTCGGCCCGGAAATGAAGTCGACCGGCGAGGTGATGGGTATCGGCAGGAATTTCGCCGAGGCCTTCGCCAAATCGCAATTGGGCGCCGGCACGACGCTGCCCTTGAGCGGTTGCGTCTTCATTTCGGTCAAGGACGGAGACAAGGAGGCGGCGCTCGGCCTCGCCCGGGAGCTTGCCGGGCTCGGCTTTGCGATCATCGCGACCGGCGGCACGGCGCGCCATCTCGCCGCCGCCGGAATCGCGGTTCAGGGGGTCAACAAGGTATTGGAAGGGCGGCCCCATTGCGTCGACGCGATCAAGAACGGCGAGGTGCAATTGATCATCAACACCACCGAGGGCGCGCAGGCGATCGCCGATTCCTATTCCATCCGGCGCACCGCGCTGACCGACAACATCCCGCACTACACCACCGTCACCGGCGCCCGCGCCGCGATTTCGGCAATCAAGGCGCGGCTTTCGAATGCCGACCGGGAATCTGCCCTCGGGGGACTTGAAGTCCAGCCGTTGCAAACCTATTCTAACTTCTCAGCTTGAATATTGATGCTCCATCCCCTGAGCGTGGAAGCCAGGAGGAAGGGATTTTTTGTTTTAACGCGGATAAAATCGATGGATAAAATACCCATGACCGCCGACGGTTACGAAGCGCTGGAGGAAGAACTCAAGCGCCTCAAGACCACCGAGCGACCGGAAATCATCAAGGCCATTGGGGCGGCGCGCGAACACGGCGATATATCGGAAAACGCCGAATACCACGCGGCGCGCGAACGCCAGAGCTTTATCGAGGGGCGCCTCGCCGAACTGGAAGATGTCATCAGCCGCGCCGATGTCATCGACCCCAAGGCCCTATCGGGCAAGGTCGTGCGCTTCGGCGCCACCGTCAAGCTGGCCGATGAGGACACCGACGAGAAATCCACCTACCAAATCGTCGGCAGCCACGAATCCGACGCCGCCAAGGGCAAGCTTTCCATCACCTCGCCGCTGGCGCGCGCGCTGATCGGCAAATCGGCCGGCGAATCGGCCGAGGTCAACGCCCCCGGCGGCGGCAAGTCCTACGAGATCATCCGGGTTCAGTTCAAGTAAGCAGCCGAAACGCGGCGCATCAGCCTTCGTTATCGGGCGGCGCTTCCATCGCCCGGCGGCGGCGCCAGAGCGGCGGGATGGCAAACGATATGATCACCAGCGCCAAGGCGGCGGCGGCGGTCACCGCGCCGCCGAGGCCGATGCGGTCGGCCAGCCAGCCGACGGTCAACGTGCCCAAGGCCGGCGCGCCCATGCCGAGCGAGATGTTGATGGCGATCACGCGGCCGCGCATATCGGCGCGCGACAGGGTTTGCACCAGGCTGTAGGCGGCAACCTGAGAGGCCAGCAGCGCACCGGCGGCGAGCGCCAGAATGGCCAGGGCGAGAGCGAACAAGGGCGTCGCGGCGAAAGCGATCAAGGCCACCGCCGTCAACAGCGCCGAGGCGACGAGGATCGCCACCAGGCCCTGGGTGCGGCTGCGGGTCAAGAGCCAGACGGCGACGATCAGGGCGCCGAGGCCCGATGCCGAGTTGAGCGCGCCCAAGCCTTCGGCGCCGCGCGCAAACACCTCGGCGGCGAAGCCGGGCATCAGGTCGGTATAGGGCCGCAAGAATAACCCGGTGGTGGCGGTCACCAGGAACAGGAGCCCGAGGGCGCGGGTGCCGAGGACATAGCGGAAGCCGGCGCGGATATCGCCGAACAGGCCGCCGCCGGTATCGTCCCTCGGCAGCCGGTTGATTCGGATCAGCCCGATCATCACCACCATCCAGGCGGTCGTCGCGCCGTAGGACAGGATGGCGGCGCCCGAGTTGAAGACCGAGATGAGGGCGGCGGCGAGCACCGGGCCTAAGAAGGTGCCGAGCTGAAATGTGGTGGAGTTGAAGGCGACGGCGGCGGAGATGTTTTGGCGGCCGACCAGTTGCGGGATCAGCGCCTGGCGCGCCGGAAACTCGAAGCCGAAGACGAGGCCTTGCAAGATGGTCAGCGCCACCAGGATTTCGAGATCAATGCCGCCGATCAGGGTGAGCACGCCCAGCGCCGAAGTGATCAGCGTGCCGATCAGCCCGGCGGTGATCGCCGTCTTCCGGTGGCCGTAGCGGTCGGCGACGGCACCGGCCAGGGGCGCCGCCAGCATCACCGGAATCATGCCGGCGACGGTGATGATGCCGAGCCAGGTGGCCTGTCCCGTCAATTCCCAGGTCAGCCAGCCGATGCCCAGCCGGTTGCCCCACCAGCCGTGCACATGGGCGACATGGCCGAGGGCATAGAGGCGGTAATTGCGTTGCGATAGCGCCCGCGCGACCCCGCCGAACAGTCCGGGGTGGGCGTCCACGATCCGGCGTATCAATTGTGCGCTCCCTTGTGCGTTCCGGGGGACCAGCGATGCAGAGCCTTAGTGCCGCCCGATCGCAGCAATGTAAAGGATCGCTTTGCCAGGCGAGTCAATGCGGCGCCATTGCGCTGCGCAAACCGGAGATGTAGAATTTTTTTGATTGAGGGAGGCCCCAGCGATGATGATCCAGAGCGCACCGGCGGGCGAAAAACGCTTCATCTGCACCATGGTCGAGCATCTCGATTTGTGCGGGCAATTTGCGCGCGCCTTCGGCAATGACGCCTTCGCGCCGCCGGAGCCATATGACGAGGTGATCGATATCGTCACCCACCACGACCGCGGCTGGGACGACGCTGACGCCCAACCGGTGCTGCACGAAGAGAGCGGATTTCCCTGCGGGCTCGGCACCGGGCCAGTGCCCGGGATTCTCGACACCAGCCGCAAATCGCCGGATTTCAACGAGGCCCGGCACGCCTATTGCGGGCTGCTCTCCAGCATGCATAGCTGGGGGCTCTATAACGACCGCTACGGGGTCTCCGAATTCAAGGCCATGCCCAGCGGCAAATCGGTGCCGGTTCCGGAGCGGGACGAAGACTACGTGCGGGGCCTCCTGGACGGCGAGCTTGCCCGCCAGGAACGGCTTAAGGCGGAGCTGGCGTCGGACCCGGCCACTGCCGGATGGATCGAGGAAAAGGTCCTGATGCGTAATTACAAGTTCCTGCAATTCACCGATACGCTGGCGCTTTATTTCCAACTGCGCCATGTCAGCGAGCGCCAGCAAGAGACCTACCTGCATGTACCGATGTCGGCAGATGCTGACACCACCGTCACGGTGCGGCCGTTGGGGGACGACACCTACGCGGTCACGCCCTTTCCGTTCGCCGGCGACCAGCTGGAAGTCCGCTGTCAGGGCCGGTATTTCGAAGCGCTTGCGGGCCCCGAGGCGCCGGCCGATCTCGGCGGCCACCTT
>CAJXFT010000232.1 GCA_913053235.1 uncultured Alphaproteobacteria bacterium | reverse complement strand
AGGCCATCGCCGACCCAATTGGCGCCGGTGGCGATCACCACCCTATCGGCGCCGTGAACTTCTTCACCGCGCTCTCGATGGCCGGTCCCGCCGCCGCGAGATCCTCGGGCAGCATCACCGGCGTGGCGTCGATGCTGGCGTCGAAGGCGAGGAACCACGGCTCGGCGATGCGCGGCAAATCCGAGGCGTCCGCCATATCGACGATCATGACCGTCGTCCGCTTGCCGCCCTGGGCGATGAAATAGACCGCTTCGGGCTTGATGTCATCGAGGATCGCCTGAACGGTTTCTCCAATTGTCCCAGCCCGCGCCGCCGCGTTTCCCGCCGCCACCGGCCAGCTCGCCGTTACCATAAATCTCATATCCATACCCTCCCTGTTTGACCGCCGCTTCAAGCGCGCCGGCTTCCGCGCAAGCCTAAAGCCTGCCTCCATCCGGAGTCGAGTAAATAGGTCGGGAATACGCGATCAATCGGCCAATGAAAGCCGCCGCCGTCAGCCTGACGGCCGTCAGCTCCCCATGCCGACGAATTCCCTCACCAGTTCCGGATCGGAGAGTTGGTCGGGGGAGACTTCGTTGACCAGTTGGCCGCGTTGGATGATGTGGACGCGCTGGCTGAGCGAGGCGATGAAATCGAGATTCTGCTCGACCAGGACGATGGTGAGGTTGCGGCTGGTCCTGAGGCCATGCAGGATTTCGATGATCTCCTCGACGATGGAGGGCTGGATGCCTTCGGTCGGCTCGTCGAGCAGCAGCAGGCGCGGGCCGCCACAGAGGCAGCGCGCCAGGGCCAGGATTTGCTGCTCGCCGCCCGACAGCACGCGCCCGGTGCGCTCCAAGAGCGGCTTCAGGCGCGGGAAGGTTTCCAGCACCTCTTCCAGCACCTTCTCCTCGTCGACCTTGTGCATGGCGAAGGCGATGCGGAGATTGTCGCGCACCGTCAGGTTGGGGAAGATATCGCGCCCCTGCGGCACGTAGCCGATGCCTTTCAGATTGCGCTTGAAGGCCGGCATGCGGGTGATGTCCTGACCCTGCAACTCGACGCTGCCGCCGGTCGGGCGCAAGAGGCCGATCAGGGTTTTGAGGAGGGTCGTCTTGCCCATGCCGTTATGGCCGAGGATGCCGACGAATTCGCCCTCGGCGACGTTGAGATCGATGCCGTGCAGGATCGGGATGCGCCCATAAGCGGTTTTCAGGCCCCGGACTTCCAACATGGTCAGGCGACCTCGCGCTTGCCGAGATAGACGTCGCGCACTTCCTGGTTCTTGAGCACGTTCTCCATCGTGTCCTCGACCAGTATGGCGCCCTGGACGAACACCGTGACCCGGTTGGCGATGGCCTTGATGAACTGCATGTCATGCTCGACCACGATCAGCGAGGCGGTGCGGTTGATCTCGCGGATCATCTCGGTGGTGCGGTGCACTTCCTCATGGGTCATGCCGGCGGTGGGCTCGTCCAAGAGGATCAAATCCGGATCGCCGGTGAGGACGATGCCGAGCTCGACGCCCTGGCGCTCGCCATGGGCGAGCTGGCCGACCAGCCGATTGGCCACCGCGGTCAGGCCGATGCGTTCGAGAATCTCATCGACGACGCGGTTGGATTCGCGGTCGTTATGGTGGCGGCGCGCCGAAAGCCAGATATTCTCGCGCACGTCGAGGCCGTCGAAAACGCTCGGCACCTGGGTCTTGATGCCGATGCCGCGGCGCGCAATCTGGTGCGTGTGCGAGCCGGTGATATCCACGCCGCGATAGATGACGCGCCCGCCGGTCGGCTTGTATTGATGGGTGAGGCAGCGGAAGAAGGTCGTCTTGCCGGCGCCGTTGGGGCCGATCAGGCAGCGCAGCTCGCCCTCGGCCATGCTGAAATCGACATCGTTGACCGCCACCACGCCGCCGAAGCGCATGGTGAGCCCGTGCGTCTCGAGGATGGGCGGGCGGCTTTCGGTCATTATCCGCGCTCCCCGGGCGGCCGCGCGATGGGCAGAAAACGCAGCGCCAGCAGGCGCGCCGTCGGTTGCAGGCCCTGCGGCACGGCGAGCACAAAGATGATGATGATGGCGCCGAACACGAGATAGGTGTTGAGGAAGCCGGCAAAGGTCTGGGTGCCGAGCCAGTTGTAGAGCATTTGCAGCCCGAGACTGCCGAGCATCGGCCCGACCAGCGTGCCGACGCCGCCGATCAGCACCCACATGATGATCTGCGCCGCGAGGCCAAGGGCGAAGACATCCGGGTTGATGAAATTGTTGAAGCTGACGAACAGGCAGCCGGCGAGGCCGGCAATGCCGGCGCCGACGGAGAAGGCGATCATCTTGTAGAAACGCACATCGTAGCCGAGATATTCGGCCCGCGTTTCGTTTTCCCGGATCGCCACCACGACGCGGCCGAAATGGCTGCGCAACAGGTAGCGCAGGCCGAAATAGACCAGGATCAGCAGCACCATCGCGACATAGAATATGTCGTCCGGCCAGAGGGGCGAATCGGGGTATCCCGGCCAGTTGAACCCGGGGATCGAGGAGATGCCGTTGAAGCCCATCAGCCGCGCGTTGCCGATGTGATATTCCTCGCCCGAGGTCGAGCGGATGAAGGCGTAGAAGATCAGCGTCACCGCCAGCGTCACCACGGCGAGATAAATATCGCTGAGGCGGCCGTAAAACATGAAATAGCCGAGCAGCATGGCGAACGCCGCCGGCACCAATACCGAAAGCAGCAGCGGCACGGTGCTCTCGCCCATATTGATCACGGCGATGGCGTAGGCATAGCCGCCGATGCCGAAAAACGCCGACTGGCCGAAGCACAAGATGCCGCCAAAGCCCCAGATGAAGCCCATCGAGAGCGCCAGCATGGCGGTCGAGATCAAGAGGATGACCTTGAGGAGAACGAAGAGATCGAAAATTTGCGGCCCGGCGAAGAGCAGCGCCAGCATGACCGCGCCGACGAAGATCAGCCCGCGCGTGTTCCAGTCCTTGAGGTCGATGGCAAACTTCACAGCGACCTTTTGAATATCTTGCCGGTGATGCCCTGCGGCAGCAGGCGCAGCACCACCACGGCGACGATCAGCAGCACCACGCCGCCGATGATCGGCGTCGTCTCATAGGTGACGAGCTGGCGCACCGTGCCGAACATGCCGGAGGCGACGATGGTCCCGGTAATGGCGCCGGCGCCGCCGGTGATCACGGTGATGAAGGCCTGGGCGACATAGGTGAAGCCGACGGTCGGGATGATTTGCGAAATCGGTGCGAGCAGGCCGCCGGCGAGGCCGGTGAGCGCGGCGCCGATGCCGAAGGTGACCATATAGACGCGCGGCGGGCTGATGCCGAGCACCGAGGCCTGCTCCGGATTCTGCATCGTGCCGCGCGCGATCAGGCCGAGGCGGGTGCGTGTGAAAACAAGATAGATGCCGACGAACAGCAGCGCCGTAATGCCGATCAGCACCAGACGGTAGATCGAAAGCTGATATATGCCGATGCTGAAATTTCCCATCGGCGCCGAGACGCCGGTGATGTAATTGCCTAATATCGCGGTGACGATGCCGATCAGGAGCAGGCTCAGCCCCCAGGTGGCGATCAGCGTATCGACCAGTCGGCCGTAAAAGAAGCGGATCAGCAGGCGCTCCGAGATGATGCCGATGATGCCGACCACCAGCGGCGACAGGATCAGCATCGAGATCCAGATATTGACGCCGGCATTGGTGGCGACGACGGTGGTGTAGCCGCCCAGCATCATGAATTCGCCATGCGCGAAATTAATCACCCGCATCATGCCGAAAATGATCGCCAGGCCGGCGCAGGTCAGCGCCAGCCTGGAAATCCCGTTTAACACCTCGATGATCAGAAGTGCGACCGTATCCACGGCGGATCCTCTAGATTCGCCTAACCTGGTCTATGATCGTCCACCGCTACAGGATCGGCTCAAGATGCGCGTTCATGTCGGGCGTCTTGGTCAGATCGCAACGGTCCACCACATCGGACGGATAGAGCTGGCTGTAGCTGTCGAAAATATTCCAGCTCTGGTTCTGGCACTCGGCGACATGCATGTCCTGAATGACATGGTTGGTCACCGGATCGACGACCATGTGCCCGGCCGGGCCGTCCCACGCGATATCGCCGCTCCTGAGCGCGTCCATCACCGCCTGGCGCTCATGCGTGCCGGCCTTCTTGACGCCCTCGGCCCACAGCATGGTGCCGAGATAGCCGCCGATGCCGACGGCGTTGAGATAGGGTGCGTCGGTGCCGAAGCGCTTGTGGTAGCGGGCCACGAAATCCTTGTTGGCGGGCAGCTCGATTTCCTGGAAATAGGGCTGGGCGCTGACGATGCCGTTGCCTTCCTCGGGCTGCAGCTGGATATGCTCGTTGCCGACGCCGAAGGTACAGGAGACGATCGGAATCTTGTTGAGCATGCCGGCCGCCGCCCACTGGCGGTAGAAGCCCATATGCGCGGCACCGACCAGGCAGGTCGCCAGCCAATCGGGCTTGGCTTCCTGAATCTTGGCGATGGCCGGGCCGAATTCGGTGACATCGAGCGGGAAATGATCGCGCTGCAGCACCGTGCCACCGAGATCGCCGGAGAATTTTTCCAGCCATTTGCCGATGATCTGCGGCGCGTTGTAGTCGGCGCCGATATAAAACGCCTTCGGGCCGCGATGCTCGAAGCCGAACTCTGCGATCGGCTTCACCCACTGCACGGCGCCGACGCCGCTGACGAAATTGTTGATGTCGCAAACGCCGCCTTCATAGATGACGCTGTACCACAGCAGGGTCTTGTAGCGCCTGAGGATCGGCCGGATCACTTCGCGCGAGGCGCTGGTGATGGCGCCATGCACGAGATCGACCTTTTCCTTGAGCGCCGCTTCCTGCGCATATTGCGCATAAAGCTGCATGTTGGATTGCGGGTCGTATTTGATGAGGCGGATTTTCTTGCCGTTGAGGCCGCCGGCGGCGTTGATTTCCTCGACCGCGAGCTCGCAGGTCATGGTCATCGGCGTGCCGTAAATATCGAGGCCGCCCGACTGATCGAACAGCGAGGCGATGACGATCTCGTCATCGGCCTTGCTCATTTGCGGGAAAATGCTGGCGGCGAAGGCGGTGCCGAGGCCGGCGCCGGCGCCCTTCAAGACAGATCTGCGTGTGAGTTTCATCGTACAGTTACCTCCCTGGTAAGCCTGTTTTCATTTGCGCAATGTGACAAACTATTTGCGTTATGGGCGCCCATTATGACCATCATCCTAGCCGCAATTATTCATGACGACCGGCGGGTTTGAGCGAGGCGAGCGAGGTTGGCCGGGTTGACGGCGGTTTTCGAGGCGGGTTTTCGGGACAGGGTTGGGGGTTGACGTTGGGGCTTCATGCGGCGGCGCGCGCCGCGTG
>CAJXFT010000231.1 GCA_913053235.1 uncultured Alphaproteobacteria bacterium | reverse complement strand
CCCGCCTGTTTCAACAGGCGCGCCACGACGTAGCCATCGCCGCCGTTATTTCCCGGGCCGCACAGCACCGCCACCGGGCAGGGCTGCCAGCGCCGCCGTATCTCGCGCGCGATGGCCTGCCCGGCATTCTCCATCAACTGGATACCCGGCGTGCCGAGCACGATGGCCGCCGCATCGGCGGCATACATTTCCTCGACCGACAACAGTTCGGTTTTAATCATGACGCGGCGGGCTGGCCGCCGGGCGCGGCGGGCGCGACGATTCCGGTGCGGTAAAGATTGACACGTCTGGCCTGCTCGAACTGGAAGACATTTCCCTTGCGGCCCTGCTCGAACAGGGCCCTGACATATTCGCTATTCATATTCTCGACGATGATATCGGAATCACCCGCCGCCATGAACTTGCCGGCGAAAGCATCGAAATCGGCAAATTGCCGTTTCAGACCATAGTGAATTTCACGCGCCGTGACGAAGACATCCTGCGGCATTCTGAGCAGCGCGTCCAGCGCCCACGCCCGTTCGGCGCTTTGGTCGTAAAACATGCGCACCATATCGTCATAAGAGCCGCTGGTATCGTAATCGCTGACATAAAGAAGCCCGTCGATTTCCTTCAACACGCGGCACGCCTCGGACAGGCACTCATCCATGTCATAGGCTTCGACGCGGCTGAGGAAATCCGCCATGACCACGCAGTCCACGGTGCCGTCATTTTGCGGCAGGTTTTGTGCGAAGCCTTCAACGAAGGTCAGCCGCCCGGCGGCGCCGGAAGCACGGTTTGCCCGCGCCCGCTCCGCGTCGGCCTCGACAGCCAACACCGTCGCGCCGCGCTTCGCCAACGCCAGCGACAGCGCGCCATCGCCGCAGCCGACATGGACGACGCGCCGCCCGTTGAGCGGAACCAGGCGCTCCAACGCTTCAATATCGCTGTCGAACTTAATATGTTCCGGGGTCATCTGGGCCCATCCGTTGCCGGCCGGAATACCACCCTACACCCATTTTACGGCGATGGATAAAACGGAAAAACCGCCTAAACTGGACTTCTTCCCGACCATCTCCCGCGGTTTCCGAAAACGAAAGATGGCAGATAAAAACATATCCCCGCAAACCTGCATGAGCGCCGAGGAAATAGCCGCCGCCGTGCGCTCGGGCGCTTCAAGCGCCGCCGAGCAGGTGCAACAGGCGAAAAGCAGGATCGCCGCCAACGAACAACAGGTCGGCGCCTGGCAACATTTGGATTGGCAGCTTGCCGCCAGCCAGGCACGGGCCATCGACCGCGCCGGCGCACAAGGCGCCTTGGCCGGCGTTCCGGTCGGCATCAAGGACATCATCGATACCCTCGACCAGCCGAGCGAAAACGGTACCGCGGCCGACCGCGGCCGGCTGCCGAGCTCGGACGCGACGGCGGTCGCCCGCCTGCGCCGCGCCGGCGCCGTCATCCTCGGCAAAACGGTGACCACGGAATGCGCTTGCGGCGCCTCGCGCGGCACCCGCAACCCGCATGATTTGCGGCGCACGCCGGGCGGCTCGTCGAGCGGCTCGGCGGCCGCCGTCGCCGCCGGCATGGTGCCGCTTGCACTCGGCACGCAAACCGCCGGCTCGGTGATCCGCCCGGCCGCCTTTTGCGGTGTGTGGGCGATGATGCCGAGCCTCGGCGCGGTGCCCTGCAGCGGCGTGCTGAAACTCTCCGAAACCCTCGATCATCTCGGCGCCTTCGCCAATTCGCCGCGCGATCTGGCGCTGGCGATAGACGCCATATCGGGCGAGGACGGCAGCGATCCGGTTGCCGCCGGGCAAGCGCCGACCCGCCTCCGCCAGGCTCTGGCGCGGCTGCTGGCGCGCCCGCGCCTGGCCTATCTGCGCGGCCCGACCTGGGGCGAAATGGAAGCCGATGTCGCCGCGCGCTACGACGAGCTGGCGCATGAGCTGGGCGCCGTGCCGTTGGATCTCGGCGCCGGTTTCGCCGATATCGTCGACGCCCATCAAACCGTCATGTTCGGCGAAATCGGCCATAATATGTGGCCGCTGATGGAACGCGCCGGGCCGATGCTCTCCGAAATGCTGCGCGCCCGGCTGGTCAAGGGGCGCGGCATCGCGGCCGAGAATTACCTGCGCATGAGGGCGCGAATCTACGCCATGCGCATGGCGTTCGCCGATGTCATGGCTGATTTCGACGCCGCGATCACGGCGCCGACGCCAGGCGTTGCGCCGCTCGGCCTGGAGAGTACGGGCAGCCGCCTGCTGACCCTGGCCTGGACCACCCTCGGCGTGCCGGCAGTCAACGTGCCGGGCATAACCGGCGCGGATGACCTGCCGCTCGGTATTCAGATGGTCGGCCGGCGCGGCGACGACGCCAACGTCCTGCGCGCCGCCGCCTGGCTCGGACAATCGCTTGGCGTTACATGAATATGCTATCATCCATGCCTGCCAACATTTAATCGTCAGTGGAATTGACCCGGCCCATGCACAGCTTCGCACTCGCCCACGCCTCCGGCAGGCAGTGGAAATCGATCACCGAGAAATGCCTGGCGGATTTGGGCGGCTTCGAGAAGCGCAGCGGATTCGAGCATCTCGGCCTGGTCTACATGACCGATAACCTGGCCGGCGACGCCGAAAAAATCCTCGCTCTTTTGGGCGACGAGACGGGCATCGCCAGTTGGGTCGGCAGCGTCGGCATGGGCATTTGCGCCACCGGTCATGAATATTTCGACGAGCCCGCCCTCGCCGTGCTGGTCGGCGAATTCCCCGAAGGCAGTTTTCGCCTGCTCGAATTGCAGGACGGCCCCAACGCCCTGCCCCCTGAACTTAGCAACTGGGTTCAATCCCGCCAAAGCCGCTTCGCGGTCGTGCATGCCGACCCACGCAACGGCGAGATTCCGGAGATCATCGAGGCGCTCGCAGATCAATTGAACGGCTTCCTCGTCGGCGGCCTGACCTCGTCGCGCAGCGAGCTTTCGCAATTTTCCGGCGGCGTGTGCAGCGGCGGCGTGTCGGGAGTCCTCTTGGGCGAAGACGTGCCGGTTGCCACCGCGCTCAGCCAAAGCTGCATACCCATCGCGCCGCGCCATCAAATAACGGCATGCGAGGACAACGTCCTCATCGAGCTCGACGGCCGACCGGCGCTGGAAATATTCAAGGAGGATATCGGCGACCTGTTGGCGCGCGACCTGCAACGCGTCGCCGGCTATATTTTCGCCGCCCTGCCGATCGCCCATTCCGATACCGGCGATTATCTGGTGCGCAATCTGACCGGTATCGATGTCGAGCGGAATCTCCTCGCCATCGGTGAAATGGTTGAAACCGGCCAGTCGATCCAATTCTGCCGCCGCGACGCCGAGGCGGCCGAAGCCGATCTGGTGCGCATGCTGTCCGGCTTAAGCAAACGAACCGACGCGCCGCCCAAGGGTGGGCTTTATTTCTCCTGCCTGGCGCGCGGCCCCAACATGTTCGGCGACGCCTCGCAGGAACTGAAAATCATCGAACGCGAGCTCGGCGACGTGCCGCTGGTCGGCTTTTTCTGCAACGGCGAAATATCGCACCGCCGTCTCTACACCTATACCGGCGTGCTGACCCTGTTTACATAGGCGGATAACGCGATGATCTCCTACCGCAAGGAACTGACGGTCAATATTCCCGAACGCATGGCATTCGTAAATATTACGCCCGAGGTACGTACCTGCATCGAAGAAAGCGGCATCACGGAGGGGCTTGTGCTGGTCAATCCGATGCATATAACGGCGTCCGTTTTCATCAATGACGATGAATCGGGCCTACACCACGACTACCGCGAATTTCTCGAAACGCTGGTACCGCACGCGCCGATATCGCAATACCGCCACAACGATACCGGCGAGGACAATGCGGATGCGCATATCAAACGCCAGGTCATGGGCCGCGAAGTGGTTGTCGCCCTCAGCGAAGGCAGGCTCGACTTCGGCACCTGGGAGCAGATTTTCTACGGCGAGTTCGACGGACGCCGCAACAAGCGCGTGCTGGTCAAAATCATCGGCGAATGAGCCTCGGTGTTTTCGATACCGGCAATATCGTCATTCTGACCGGCGCCGGAATTTCGGCGGAATCGGGAATCGAAACCTTCCGCGACAAAGGCGGTGTGTGGGAGCGCAACAGGATCGAAGATGTAGCCACCCCGGAAGCCTTCGACAAGGACCCGCCGCGCGTCCATGAATTTTACAACGCCCGTCGGCGGGCGCTCGGCGCAGCCAATATCCAGCCCAACGCCGCGCATAAGGCGCTCGCCCTTTTGGAGGAGCGCCTGGCGTCACGCGTCCTCATCGTGACGCAAAATATCGATGATCTGCATGAGCGCGCGGGAAGCCGTAACCTGATCCACATGCATGGCGAATTGCTGAAGGCGCGCTGTGCCGAATGCGGCGAGGTGCGCCAGCAAATCGACGACCTCGGCACCGAGGCGCTTTGCCTGCACTGCGACAGAAAGGGCGCCATGCGGCCGCATGTGGTTTGGTTCGGCGAGATGCCGTTCGAGCAGGAGCGAATTGCCGAGGCGCTCGATAATTGTGCGCTTTTCATCTCCATCGGAACTTCCGGAAGCGTCTATCCGGCGGCCGGATTCGTGCACGAAGTGCGGATGTCGGGACAGGCGCACACGGTCGAACTCAGCCTCGAGCCGTCATCGGGAGAGAGCCTGTTCGCCGAGCGCCATTACGGGCCGGCGAGCCGGATCGTGCCGCATTATGTCGATCGGTTGCTGGCCGGCGAAGCGGGTTTCGCGCCCTCTTGAAAGGCGGCGCCAGTACTCCCACATTCAGATCAGGCGGTTGCCAAAAATGGGACCGCCATCAACAGGCGGGGCCGGTATGGCTCGTCTGAAGCGCCATAGCGGCCCGCCAAGATATTGCTCAATGGAGGATATCCAATGCGTACTGCTTATGACTTCTCCCCCCTGTTCCGCACCGCGGTCGGTTTCGACCGCATCACCCGCATGCTCAACAATTCGGCCCAATATGCCGATGGCGACCTTTCCTATCCGCCTTACGATATCGAGCAGAAAGGCGAGGACCATTACCGCGTCACCATGGCTGTCGCCGGGTTCGGACCCGAAGACGTCGATGTCGTGGTGCATGAAAACACGCTGACGGTGAGCGGGCGGGCGCGGGCGGAAAGCGAAAATGGCGGCAAGGACCTGCTCTATCAGGGTATCGCCAAACGCGCTTTCGAGCGCCGCTTCCAGCTCGCCGATTATATCAAAGTGGAAAATGCCGGTCTTGAGGATGGCTTGCTCACCATCGACCTGGCGCGCCAGGTGCCGGAAGAGAAAAAGCCGCGCCGGATCGAAATCCACGGCGCCGCGAAGCTCGAAAACAAGGCCGCCTAAGCCTCTTTTCGAGATCGTTCGGACCGGCTCTCCTGGCGAGGGCCGGTCCTCTAATCTAGCCGCAATTATTCATGACGACCGGCGGGTTTGAGCGAGGCGAGCGAGGTTG
>CAJXFT010000230.1 GCA_913053235.1 uncultured Alphaproteobacteria bacterium | reverse complement strand
TCCATCGGCCGCCGCCAATGGGCGCATGGGTTCTAATCAATGCAGGTTGGTATAAGTCCCGCCGGCTAGGCCTTGACCTTGACGTAGCTGCCGGGCGCGTCCTCAATGATGTCGAGCTTGCCGGCGCCGGGCTGGCGTGCCGCGACCTTCTTGCCGGCGCGCCGCGCCTGCCAGCTTTTCCAGTCGCGCCACCATGAGCCTTCGTTGCGCGCCGCGCCGGCGAGCCAATCCTCGGCGCTTTCGCCGGCTTTCAAATCGCCCGTCCAATAGCCGTATTTTTCGGCCTCGGGCGGATTCACGATACCGGCGATATGCCCCGACTGGCCGAGCACGAAACGGATTTTCCCCGAATAAAGCGCGGTCGCCTTGTAGCAGGATTGCCACGGCGCGATATGGTCCTCATGCGCGGCGACGATATAGGTCGGTACTTTGATCTTGGAGAGGTCGATCGGCACGCCGCCGAGTTCGATGCCGCCGGGCCGCACAAGGGCGTTCTGCTGATACATTTTACGAAGGTAGAAGCTGTGCATCTTCGCCGGCATGCGCGTCGAATCTGAATTCCAATATAGGAGGTCGAAGGGGAAGGGTTCCTTGCCCATCAGGTAATTGTTGATCACGAAAGACCAGATGAGGTCGTTGGCGCGCAACAGGTTGAAGGTGGTGGCCATCTCGCGGCCATCGAGATAGCCCTTCTCGTGCATCGTCTTCTCCAGGCTGGCAAGCTGCTCCTCGTCGATGAAGACGCCGAGCTCGCCGGGCTCTTCGAAATCGACCAGGGTGGCGAGAAATGTGGCGCTGGTAATGCGCTTGTCGCCGCGCGCAGCCATATAGGCCAGGACCGCCGACAGCAGCGTCCCGCCGAGGCAGTAGCCGAGCGCCGCCACCTGCTTTTCGCCGCACGCCTGCTCGATCGCATCGAGCGCCGCCAGCGGTCCCAAGCGCATGTAATCCTCGAAGCTCTTGTCGGCAAGGCGCTGGTCCGGATTGACCCAGGATATGACGAACAGGGTGTAGCCCTGAGCCACCGCCCAGCGAATGAAGGAATTTTTGGGCTTCAGGTCGAGGACGTAATATTTGTTGATCCATGGCGCGATGACGAGGAGCGGGCGGCGATAGACGGCCTCGCCCGCCGGCGCGTATTGGATCAATTGCATGAGCTCGTTCTGCAACACGACCTTGCCCGGCGTGAGGGCCAGGTTTTCGCCGACTTCAAAGGCGTCCGTGTCGGTCATGCGGATATCGAGATTGCCGCCGCCGCGCTCCAAATCGTCGAGCATGTTGCGCAAGCCCTGGACCAGATTCTCGCCGCCGCTATCGAGCGTCTCGCGCAGAACCGTCGGGTTGCTGAGGACAAAATTGGTCGGCGACACGGCGTCGACGAACTGGCGCGTATAGAAAGCGAGCTTCTGTGCGCTCTTCTCGTCGAGCCCGCCGCTGTTCTGATGCACCGTGGAGAGGAACCAGTTCGAAGTCAGCAGATAGGATTGCTTGATGAAGTCGTAAAAATGGTTTTCGTTCCATTCGGCGGCGCGGAAGCGGCGGTCGTCGGGCGTCGGCATGACGACCGGCTCGTCCGCCTCGGCGCCCATCATGCGGTTTGCCGTGTGCTGCCAGAGTTTCACATAGCCTTCCCACAGGCCCATTTGCGCCTGCACCAGGCGCGCCGGGTCGGACATCATTTGCTGCGTCATTTCGATGAAAGCCTGGCCGACATCGAACGGCCCCTGCGGCTCGAGGGCGCCTTGTTTTTGTTGGCGGGCGATGAAATCGGCGACGATGCGCTGGCTTTGCGCCGCCATGCGGGCGAATTCATTGGCCTGCTCCAAGGGCTCCCGCCCGCCGCCGGCGCTTCCATTTCTTTCCGTCATTAACCTCTCCACCGCCATTTGCCGGCCCCCGATGGGGGCCGAAAAGCGTTGATATGTGGTTGAACTATGCTAGTAACAATGTTTCATCCGCTCAATGCCACAGCCAAACCGAAACGCCGAATAAACGCGAGCAAAAATGCCGAGTAGCCGGATCAAACTGCGATTTTCCGCCCGCTATCTAGCCCCGGCGGCCGTCTTGCTGGTAATGGCGGGGGCGACCTCCTGCTCGACCGTATGGGATGACCTGAGCGCCTTGATCGAAGATGACGAAGCCAACGACCGCGCTTTGACGCAATCCGGCGATGACCAGGACTTTCCAAGGTTGAGCGAGGTGCCTGATACGCCAAGACCGGCATCGAGTCCAGAGGATTTGAATCAAATCGGCGAAGGGCTTGTCGCCGACCGCGACGAGGCGCGCTACACCAATGAAACTCTGCGCAGCCGCTACGCCGAAGACGGCGCCGGTGAAGGCGAGCGGATATTGACCGCCGAATTAAGCGCGCCCGAGCGCCAACCCGAGACAACGCGCAGCCAGGCGCCGGAACCGGTCGATTTGGCCGAGGAGCGGCGTCTTGTGGCGAGCGAGGCGCCGACCGCCAAGTCGTCCTCCAGCCTCGCCGAAGAGCGCCGCGTAACCGGCCTCGAGCCGGCCTCGGAAGCGGTTCTCGGCCAGCGCCCCGCGACGCAATTGGAGGATCGCCAGATCATCAGCGCGCGCGAGACAAGCAGCTATAGCGATAGCGCCACCGAGAGCGGGCTGGCCGAGAGCAGGCGCCTCGAAGCCGGGCAAACGGCAAGCCAGGCGGATACCGGAGCAGCGAGGGAACTCGGCGAAACCCGTATTGCCGCGGTGACGCAACCGGTGGCCGGCAGCGGCGTCATGTCGATCGGCGATTTCCGCGCGCTCTTCAACCAACGCTTCGATTCTTCCGGGCGCTCGCCCTATCGCCAAGGCGAGATGCAACGGGTGGCGGCGCAAACCGGGCATGACAGCCTGGCGGCGGACCGCAGCGTCGCGCCGGGCAGCAGTGAAATCCTGCGCGCCCAAATGGCGCCGTCGACGGCCGAATCGCGCACCATCCTGGCGGATGACAGCCTGGCCCAGCCGGCGGTCTCCTTCCAGGTCGCCAGCATTGCCTTCGCCGTCGGCTCCACCGCGCTCAATTCGTCGGACCGCACCTCGCTCAAGCGGGTCGTCAAACTGCACAAGAAATTCGGCGGCGTGGTGCGCGTTATCGGCCATTCCAGCAAGCGCACGCGCGACATGGAATCAGACAGTCACCGGTTGGTGAATTTCCAGCTTTCGCTGGACCGCGCCAGCGCCGTCGCGGCCGAATTGACCCGCCTCGGCGTGGCCAGCGAGGCGGTGATGGTGATGGCGCGCTCCGACAATGAGCCCTTGACCTACGAATACATGCCCGAGGGTGAAGCGGACAATCGGCGGGCCGAGATATATATCGAATATTAGAGCATCGCGGAAGTAATTTTCTTATATTTTTCATATCACTAAATTTACTTATTAAAGAAAAACACGAGCCTGGGAGAGAGCGGTGAGCGATTCCCTGCGTATCGGTTTGGCGGGGCTGGGCGTGGTCGGCGGCGGCGTGCTGAAATTGCTCGCTCAGCAGCGCCCACTGTTGCAAAGCCGCTCGGGATGCCGCCTTGAAGTGGTCGCGGTGAGCGCCCGCGAGCGCGGCCGAGACCGCGCCGCCGATATTTCATCTCTCAAATGGTATGACAATGCGCTCGACCTTGCCGGCGACGGTGATATCGACGTCGTCTGCGAGCTCATCGGCGGCGCCGACGGCGTCGCGCTCGAGCTGTCGCAAGCCGCCCTCGGTAACGGCAAACATCTGGTCACGGCCAACAAGGCGCTGTTGGCCCATCACGGCAATTCGCTCGCCCGCTTGGCCGAGGATGGCGCTCTCAATCTCGGCTACGAGGCGGCGGTCGCCGGCGGTATCCCGATCATCAAGGGGCTCAGGGAGGGCCTGGCGGCCAACAGTTTTTCCGGTGTCTACGGCATTTTGAACGGCACCTGTAATTATATCCTGACCGAGATGCGCGACGGCGTGCGCGCCGGCTCGCCGCGCGATTTCGACACCGTTCTCAAGGAAGCGCAAGAACTGGGCTACGCCGAGGCCGACCCATCGACCGATGTCGATGGCGTCGACGCGGCGCACAAGCTCGCCCTTCTCACCAGCCTGGTTTTCGGCTGTCCGGTGGATTTCGCCGCCGTGCGCATCGAGGGCATTCGCCATATCAACCCGCTCGATATCCGCTTTGCCGAGGAACTCGGCTACCGCGTCAAGCTGTTGGGCGTCTCCAGAGCCAGCGCCGCCGGTATCGAGCAAAGCGTGCATCCCTGCATGGTGCCCGAGCGCGCCGCCATCGCGCATGTCGATGGCGTCCTGAACGCCGTCGTCACGGAGGGCGATTTCGTCGGCACGACGACGTTCGAAGGCCCCGGCGCCGGCGCCGGCCCGACCGCCTCGGCGGTCATATCGGATCTCGTCGATATCGCGCGCGGCCTGGTGCTGCCGACCTTCGGGGTTGCGGTATCCGAGCTTGTGGCGCGCCCCAGCGCGCCGCCCGGCAGCCATGTCGGAAGCTATTATATCCGCCTCATGGTGGTCGACCGGCCCGGCGTGATCGCCGATATTGCGGCATGTCTGCGCGATCAGGAGGTTTCGGTGGAATCGATGCTGCAGCATGGCCGCCGGCCCGACGAAGCGGTACCCGTGGTGCTGACCACCCATGTCGCCGAAGAAGAAGCGTTGGCACGCGCATTGGGCGCCATGGGTGAATTGAATACGGTGTTGGAGACGCCGCGCATGATCCGCATCGTCAATCTATGAATTGCGCTGTCCCCGGCGCCGAGAGGTAGTCATGGCTGAAGCTATTTCCCTGGATCGTAATTTGGCGCTCGACGCCGTTCGCGTTACCGAATCCGCGGCGCGCGCGGCTTCGCGCCTGACCGGCCTGGGCGACGAGGTGGCGGCCGATCAGGCGGCGGTCGATGCCATGCGAAGCGCCCTCAACGCGCTCGATATCGACGGCACCGTGGTCATCGGCGAAGGCGAACGCGATGAGGCGCCGATGCTGTTTATCGGCGAGCAGGTCGGCACTAAAAACGGCCCCAAGGTCGATGTCGCGCTCGACCCGCTCGAAGGCACCACCATCTGCGCCACCGGCGGCCCCAATTCGCTCGCCGTTCTCGCCATGGCGGAGGAGGGCGGCTTTCTCAACGCGCCGGACGTCTATATGGACAAGATCGCCATCGGCGACGGCCTGCCCGAGGACCTGATCGATATCGACGATGAACCGGCGGACAATCTGGCGCGTCTCGCCAAGGCCAAGAAATGCGACATATCGGATCTCATGGTGCTGGTGCTCGACCGCCCGCGGCACAGCGAGCTGATCGCCAAGCTGCGCGAAACCAAGGCGCGCATCCAGCTTATCCGCGACGGCGACGTCGCCGGCGTCATCGCCACCACGCGCCTCAACCGCTCGGTCGATATCTATATCGGCATCGGCGGCGCGCCGGAAGGGGTGCTGGCGGCGGCGGCGCTGCGCTGCATCGGCGGGCAGATGATGGGCCGTC
>CAJXFT010000229.1 GCA_913053235.1 uncultured Alphaproteobacteria bacterium | reverse complement strand
GCGAACTACCGCCGCTCGGTCTGCGTTGTAGCCGGAGAGGCGGACGCCGTCTTCGACTTGCTGGACTTCTTTGCCCTCTTCGAAGCCTTCAAGGAACTTGATGCCGTTGGCTGCACAGGCTGCTCGGACGCGCTCGCGGGCCGCTGCGAGTTGGGGATGTCGGCCTTCGCCTTCCCAGCGGTCGAGGCCCATGGACATTGCCATATCGCCGGGACCCCACTCTGCGAATGCGATGCCGGGGACTGCTAGCGTGGCTTCGACTGAGCTCAAGGCTCGGACGTTTTCGATCTTCAGGCCCAGCATTAGCTCGCCGTCGGGGTTGAGTGGCCATGGGTCGGCCTTGTCGACATATCCGTCGTTGTCGGTGCCCCAGATCTCGGCCGGGACGCCCTGACCGCCAACGCCACGTGTTCCGACGCCAAGACCCTCGCCAAGCCGGCCATCGAGGCGGTCGAGAGCGGGCGCATCCAGTTCGTGCCCAAACAGTGGGAGAACACCTATTTCGAGTGGATGCGCAATATCCAGCCCTGGTGCATTTCGCGCCAGCTCTGGTGGGGCCACCGCATCCCCGCCTGGTACGGCCCCGACGGCAGCATATTCGTCGCCATGGACGAAGCCGCGGCGCAAGAGAAGGCGGATGCGCATTACGGCGAAGCGGTTGCGTTGACGCAGGATTCGGATGTCCTCGACACCTGGTTCTCGTCCGGCCTGTGGCCGTTTTCCACCCTCGGCTGGCCCGAAAAGACAGAGGCGCTCGAGACCTATTATCCCAATGACGATCTCATCACCGGTTTCGACATCATCTTCTTCTGGGTCGCGCGCATGATCATGCTGGGCATGCATTTCATGGGCGATGTGCCGTTCCGCACGGTCTACATCCATGCCTTGGTGCGCGACGAGAGCGGCCAGAAAATGTCGAAGAGCAAGGGCAATGTCATCGACCCGCTGGAGCTCATCGAAAGTTACGGCGCCGACGCCATGCGCTTCACCCTGGCGGCGATGGAAGCGCAGGGACGCGACATCAAAATGTCCGAGAGCCGGGTCGAGGGCTATCGCAACTTCGCCACCAAATTATGGAACGCGGCGCGCTTCTGCGAGGCCAATGGTTGCGCCGCCGATGCGGGTTACGATCCCGCCGCTTGCACCGGCACCGTCAACCGCTGGATCGTCGGCGAGACGGCTCGCGCCGCCGCGACGACGGCAAGGGCGCTTGAAGCCTACCGCTTCAACGAGGCCGCCAACGCGGTCTACCAGTTCGCCTGGGGGGTGTTTTGCGACTGGTATGTCGAATTCTCGAAGCCGGTGCTGAACGGGCCGGACGGCGCCGCGAAAGACGAGACCGCCGCCACCGCCGCCTGGGTGCTGGAACAGATACTCGGCCTGCTGCATCCCTTCATGCCGTTCGTGACCGAGGAACTTTGGGGCCGCCTCGATGAGGCCCGCGCCGAGCCGCTGATCGCCACGCCGTGGCCCGAGCTGGACGGTGCGGGCCTGCAATTCGAGCAGGCGTCGGCGGAAATCGGCCGGGTGATCGCGCTGGTCTCCGGCGTGCGCGCCGCGCGGGCCGAAATGAACGTGCCGGGGGGGGCGAAAATTCCGCTGCTGCTGCGCGGCGAAAGCGGCTTTCCGGATTGGGCCGAAAACCAGCGCCAGCAAATCACTCAACTGGCGCGCCTCGACAGCATGAGCCTGCTCGACGGCGCGCCGCCCAAGGGTTCCGTGCAGCTGGTGATCGACGGCTATTCCGTCGCCTTGCCGCTCGCCGGCGTCATCGATGTCGCGCAGGAGCGCGCTCGGCTGGACAAGGAACTGGCCCGCATCGCCGGGGAGATCGCCAAGATCGAGGCCAAGCTCGGCAACCAAAAATTTCTCGCCAAGGCGCCCGAGCATGTGGTGGCCGAGCAGCACCGCCGCAAAACCGAAGCCGAGGCGGCGCATCTCAAGATATCGCAGGCAATAACGCGCATCGACGCGCTTTAACCGGTAGCAAAGGGCCGCTAAGATCGCGCAAATTTCAAGCGGGGAAAGAAAATGAGTTCCAAATTCGACAAATCCAAATTGCCCAGCCGTCACATCACGGAAGGCCCCAAAAGCGCCGCGCACCGCGCCTTCTTCTACGCCATGGGCATCTCGCGCGAGGCCATGAACCGGCCCATCATCGGCGTCGCGACGACCTGGAACGAAACCGCGCCGTGCAACATCACGCTCAGGCGTCAGGCGCTGGCCGCCAAGGCCGGCGTCGACGAGGCTGGCGGCACGCCGAGGGAATTCACCACCATCACCGTCACCGACGGCATCGCCATGGGCCATCAGGGCATGAAATCCTCGCTGGTGTCGCGCGATGTCATCGCCGATTCGGTCGAGTTGACGATGCGCGGCCACTCCTACGATGCGCTGGTCGGCATTGCCGGCTGCGACAAATCGCTGCCCGGCATGATGATGTCGATGGTGCGGCTCAACGTGCCGTCGGTGTTTCTTTATGGCGGCTCCATCCTGCCCGGGCGTTTCCGCGGCAAGGACGTGACGGTGATGGACGTCTATGAGTTTTACGGCAAATTTTCGTCCGGCACGGTTTCGGAAGCGGATCTGGATGAAATCGAGGCCGTGGCCTGTCCTTCGGGCGGCTCGTGCGGCGGCCAGTTCACCGCCAACACCATGGCCTGCGTTTCCGAGGCCATCGGCCTGGCGCTGCCCCATTCGGCGGGCGCGCCGGCGGTCTATGAATCGCGCGACGAGTTCGCCGTGGCGTCCGGCGTCCAGGTCATGAAATTGATCGAAAAGGGCATCCGCCCGCGCGATATCGTGACGAGGAAATCCCTGGAGAACGCCGCCACCGTGGTCGCCGCCACCGGCGGCTCGACCAATGCCGGCCTGCACCTGCCGGCGATCGCCAGCGAGGCCGGCATCGATTTCGATTTGACCGCGGTCGGCGAGGTGTTCCGGCGCACGCCCTATATCGCCGACCTCAAGCCCGGCGGGCGTTACGTCGCCAAGGATCTGTTCGATGCCGGCGGCGTGCCGATCGTGCTGAAGGCGCTCCTCGAAGGCGGCTATCTGCACGGCGATTGCCTGACCGTGACCGGCAAGACGATGGCCGAGAATCTCGCCGACGTGGAATTCCCCACCGATCAGGATGTCGTGCTCAGCACCTCGGCGCCGCTGTCGCCGACCGGCGGCGTCGTCGGCCTCAAGGGCAACCTCGCGCCCGAAGGCGCCATCGTCAAAGTGGCGGGCATGAAGAACACGCGCCATGTCGGCCCGGCGCGCTGCTTCGACACCGAGGAAGATGCGATGAAGGCCGTGGTCGGCCGCGATTACAAATCCGGCGACGTGCTCGTCATCCGCTATGAAGGCCCGAAAGGCGGCCCCGGCATGCGCGAGATGCTGGCCGTCACTTCGCAGATCTACGGCCAGGGCAAGGGCGATGAGGTGGCGCTGATCACGGACGGGCGGTTTTCCGGCGCCACGCGCGGCTTCTGCATCGGCCATGTCGGCCCCGAGGCCGCCGTCGGCGGCCCCATCGCGCTGTTGCGCGACGGCGATCAAATCACCATCGACGCCGAGACCGGTGAAATGAGCGTCGCCCTGGATGATGCCGAGTTGGAAGCGCGGCGCAAGGATTGGCAGCCGCGCGAGAGCGATTACCGCTCCGGGGTGTTATGGAAATACGCCGCCACCGTCGGCCCCGCCTATAAGGGCGCCGTCACCCATCCCGGCGGCGCGGCGGAAACTTCCACCTACGCCGACATTTAGAACATGTTTGTTGACGCAAATGCGTCGTCGCAGGTGATTCCACCTGCTCGGGATTTGCGGTAAGAGCATGGCGCGCATCGCGGTCGGCGGCTTTCAGCACGAAACCAATACCTTCGCGCCGGTCCAGGCCGATTATGACGCCTTCGCCCAAGGCGACGCCTGGCCGGCACTGACGCGCGGCGCCGGCCTGTTCGACGCCGTCGCCGGGATCAACCTGCCGATCGCCGGCTTCGTCGCGGCGGCCCGGCAAGCCGGCCATGAGCTGCTGCCGCTTTCCTGGTGTTCGGCCTCGCCCTCGGCCCATGTCACCGAGGATGCCTTCGAACGCATCGCCGCCATGCTGCTCGAGGACATCGCCGAAGCGCGGCCCGAAGCCGTCTATCTCGATTTGCACGGCGCCATGGTGAGCGAGCATTTCGCCGACGGCGAAGGAACGTTGCTGAGCCGGGTGCGTGAAGCGGTGGCGCCCGAGACACCGATCGTCGCCAGCCTCGATCTTCACGCCAATATCAGCGCCGAGATGTGCCAAGCGGCTTCGGCGCTGACCGCCTATCGCAGCTATCCCCATATCGATATGGGCGAGACCGGCGCCCGGGCGGCGCAGTTGGTCGACAATATCTTGCAGGCCGGCGGCGCCGCCGCCAATCACCATCGCGCCATCGATTTCCTGATTCCGATCAACGCGCAATGCACCATGCGGGAGCCCGCCGGCGGGCTTTACCGCCGCCTCGCCGAATTGGAGGCGGCGCCCGGCGTCTGGCGGCTTTCCTTCGCCATGGGATTCCCGCCCGCCGATATCCCGATATGCGGCCCAACCGTCTATGGCTGTGGCACGGATGCGGCGGCGGTAAGGCGCGCGGTCGATAGCCTGGCCGACGAAATCGAAGCGGCTGAGGGCGAATTTACCGAACAGCTATATAGCCCCGACGAGGCGGTGCAACTCGCCATGGCAAACAGCGAAGCCGGCCCCTTCATCATCGCCGACACCCAGGACAATCCCGGCGCCGGCGGCAATTCCGATACCGTCGGCATGCTCGAAGCGCTGTTGCGCGGCGGCGCCGAAGGCGCGGTGCTGGCCATCCTCTACGATCCCGAAGTCGCCGAGGCGGCGCACCGAGCCGGCGAGGGCCACCGCCTCTCGGCCTCGCTCGGGGCCAAATCGGGCCAGCCCGGCCATCGCCCGTTCGAGGGAAAGTTTCGCGTCGAGCGCCTCGGCGACGGCCGCTTCACCGCCACCGGCCCGATGTGGCGCGGCGCGCGCATGAAGTTGGGCCCGATGGCGCGGCTCTTGGTCGAAGACAAGCGCGCCGATGTGCGCGTGCTCGTCGCCAGCCGAAAATTCCAGGCGGCGGACCAGGCGCCCTTCCGCCATCTCGGCGTCGAGCCGGTCGAGCAGAAAATCCTAGTGCTCAAAAGCTCGGTGCATTTCCGCGCCGATTTCCAGCCCATCGCGGCAAATATCATCACCGCCATCGCGCCCGGCCCCAACCTCGCCGACACCCGAAAATTCCCCTACCGCAACCTGCGCCCGGGCCTGCGCATAAAGCCGCACGGCCCCCGCGTCCTCAAGCCCGAAGCCGGCACCGGCGGCGGATATTGCTCCTACGCCGATTGACGGAACCTAAAAAGACTCTCCGAAACGGCACCACCCCCCGGAATGCGACCAGCATTCCGGCAAGCGTGACTACGCGCCCGAGTTAATACGAGGTAGCCAAGGGAGCGGATGCGACCGCCCGGCGCTT
>CAJXFT010000228.1 GCA_913053235.1 uncultured Alphaproteobacteria bacterium | reverse complement strand
ATCGCCATCGATTTCAAGGCGGCGACCTGGGATGAGACCCTGAGAATGGTGGGGGACGGCAGGGCCGACGCGCATGCCGGACTGTTCTTCAATGAGGAGCGCGCCAGGTTTCTTGAATATGGCGGTTTCCTGACCGACGCCGAGACCCGTTTCTTCACCCATAAGGATCTTTCCGGCGTCGAAACGTTGGGGGGTTTAAGCGCCCACAAGGTGGGTGTCCTGACGGGAGATTTTGTCGAAGGCTATCTGAAAGACAGATTGCCGCCCAAAAACATCGCCAGCTTCAAAAGCTACGAGGCGATCATGCGGGCGCTGAACATGGGCAAATTGCAAGTTTTCGCCGCCGACACGTTGACCGCTATCTTTCATCTGCAGAAAGCCGGCCTCAGCCTGGTCTTCGATGCCCCGGGCAGCGAGCCCCTCTACCGCCAAAAATGGTTCGTCGCCGCGACCAAAGGCGACACCGAGTTGATCGAGATCATCGATGCCGGCATGAGCCTGATCGGCAAGGGTGAACGCCGCGAGATCGAACGGCGCTGGTCCTCGATCAGCGAACCCAGGGTCTATGACGATTCGGATAAGGAACTAAAGCTCGATCTCAACGTCCGGGAACGCCAATGGCTGGCCGACCACTCGGTGATACGCGTCCATAACGAAACCAACTGGCCACCGTTCAATTATTTCGAGGACGGCAAGGCGCAGGGTTTTTCCATCGAATACATGAACCTTCTGGCCGAGACGATCGACATCCAGGTCGAATATGTCACCGGCCCATCCTGGAACGAATTTCTGGACTTGATGAAAAGCGGTGATTTGGACGTCATGCTGAACATCGTCAAGACGCCCGAGCGCCAGAAATATCTGCACTTTACCCAGCCCTACACTTACAATCCCAACTCAATCCTGAGCAGCCGGGAAAGCCCTTACGAAAATCTGGAGCAGCTTACCGGCAAGACCGTGGCGATACCGAAAGGCTTCTTCTACGAGGAAATCCTCAAGCGCGATTACCCGCAGATCAAGCTTCATCTGGTCAAGAATATGCTCGATAGCATGAAAGCGGTGATGTCCGGGCGGGCCGATGCGGCGGTGGGTGAGTTGATCGTTTTCGACCACCTCATGGACCGCGAAAAGATCGCCGGCTACACCCTCTCCGGTGAAGTCGTTCTCGGCGGCGTCAATTACACCCAGCTCAATATCGCCGCCCGCAAAGACCAGCCGATCCTGGCCTCGATCCTGACCAAAGCCATGGCCGTCGTTTCCCCCGAGGCGGTCAAATTCCTGCACCGGAATTGGATCGATAAAACGGTGGCGCAATAGAGTTAAAGCGCCTGAGATAGTGCCTATTCCGCTTGCGGCTCGCTGATCACCACGACCCTTCCATCCCGCACAGCATGATAAAAACAGTTGGGGCGGTTGGTGTGGCAGGCCGGGCCGGTTTGGCGGACGCGGAGCAGCAGCGCGTCATTGTCGCAATCGTAGCGCAGCTCGACCAGATGCTGCACATGGCCCGAGCTTTCGCCCTTGCGCCAGAGACGCGCGCGCGAGCGCGACCAATAGCAGACGCGGCCGGTTTCCAGCGTCTCGCGCACCGCCTCGGCGTTCATATAGGCGAGCATCAGCACCTCGCCGGTCTCGATGCTCTGCGCGATTGCCGGCACCAGGCCGTTCGCGTCGAAGCTGAGATCGGCGATAACCTGCGCCACGATTTCCGGCGTTTCGCTCATCATCCTCCTATAGGCCGATGGCGCCCCGGAATCAATTGGCGGCCGGCGCCGGCGGCGAGGCCGAGCAGGAACACCGCCAGGGCGGCGACGACGATCGAGGGGCCGGACGGCGTGTCCCATTCGAGCGAGCCATAGAGGCCGCCGACGACCGCGAGCACGCCGGCGATGCTCGCCAGCACCGCCATCTGTTCGGGCGTGCGCGCCAGGCGGCGCGCCGCGGCGGCGGGAATGATCAGCAACGAGGCGATCAGCAGGATGCCGACGATCTTCATGGCGAGCGCCACCGTCAGCGCGATCAAGAGCATGAAGGCGATGCTCACCAGGGTCACGCGCGCGCCCTCGGCGCGGGCCAGCTCCTCATGCACGGTAAGCGCCAGCAGCGGGCGCCAGAGATACGCGATGGCCGACAGAATGACGACGCCGCCGGCATAGATCCAGATCAGGTCGGCGCGCCCGACGGCGAGAATATCGCCGAACAGATAGGCCATCAGATCGAGCCGCTGGCCTTCGACGAAACTCACCGCGACGAGGCCGAGCGAAAGCGCGCCATGGGCGAGAATGACGAGCAGCGTATCGCCGGCGAGGCGGCGCTGGCGTTGCAGCAGCAACAACATCGCCACCAGGGCGACCGAGCTGGCGACGATGCCGATGGTGAGGTCGATGCCCAGCACCAGGCCGAGGGCGACGCCGAGGAGCGCGCCGTGAGCCAGCGAATCGCCGAGATAGGCCATGCGCCGCCACACCACGAAACAGCCGAGCGGCCCGGCCAGCAGGGCGACGCCGATGCCGCCGAGGAGCGCGCGGGCAAAGAAATCATCGAGCATGGCTAATCGCCGCGCGGTGGCTCGGGCGGCGCGCCCTGAAGCGGCAGGATTTCACCGGCGAGATCGTGGGCGTGGCGGTGATGGTGGTGATAGAGGGCGACGCTTTCGGCGGCGCGCGGGCCGAAGAGGGCGACATATTCGGGATGCGCGCTGACCGCTTCGGGCGCGCCCGAGCAGCATATATGGCCGTTCAGGCACAGCACCCTGTCGGTCGCGCGCATCACCATGTGGAGATCGTGGCTGACCACCAGAACGCCGCAGCCGCGCGTACGCCGCAAGCCCTCGATCAGTTCGAACATATCGATCTGGCCCTGAAAATCGACCTGCTGCGCCGGCTCGTCGAGGACCAGCAGATCGGGATTGCGCAACAGCGCACGCGCCAACAGCAGGCGCTGAAACTCGCCGCCGGAGAGCGTTTGCACCTGCGCCTCGGCGAGTTGCGGCACGCCGACTTCGCCGAGCGCGGCCACAATCTCGGCGCGCCCCGCATTGGCCGCCATGCGCAGGAACCGGCGCACCGTCAAGGGCAGCACCGGATCGATGGTGAATTGCTGCGGCATGTAGCCGATCACCAGATTGGGCGCCGTAACGATGCTTCCCTCCTGGTGCGGGATGAGGCCGAGGATGGCGCGGATCAGGGTCGTCTTGCCGGCCCCGTTGGGGCCGATCAGGCTGACGATCTCATTGCCGCTTATGTCGAGGCTGACGCCGGAGAGGATGCTGTGCCCGGCGCGGCGCACGCCGAGATCAGCGACCGAAACCAGGCTGCCCCGGGGGGCGCCGTGGGGCGCGCCGGGCGGCGCCTTCAACGGGTCGCGCATGCCGGGCATTCGCCGTGCAACTCGACGGTTTGGCGGCGCAGGTTGAACCCGGCCTCGGCGGCCTGGCGCGCCACCGCCTTGCCGATCGCCGCGCCATCCATCTCGCTCACTTCGCCGCATTCCTGGCAGATCAGGAATTGCGCGTTGTGCTGCTCGTCCGAGCCGCTACAGCCGACAAACGCATTGAGGCTGTCGACCCGGTGCACCAAACCATGCGCCATGAGAAATTCGAGGGCGCGGTAGACGGTCGGCGGGCGCACCGATTTCTCACTCTCGCTCAAGCGGTCGAGCAGATCATAGGCCTTCACCGCCTTGTGGCTGTCCCATATCAGCTCGAGCACGCGCCGGCGCATATAGGTGAGGCGGGCGCCGCGCCGACGGCACAGCGCTTCTGCGCGGGTAAGCGCGCGGCCGACGCAGCGGGTATGGGCGTGGCGCGCGCCGTGAAACGCCGTTAACCCGGCGCCGGGATCTTGCGATTTCGCCATCTCCGCCTCGCCCCCTCAACCCCGCCGCTTTCGACACGGCCCGCCGCTTTCGGCACGATAAGAGAAATAATATTGACGTAAGAATGTTATATTATAACAATCCGATCGGAAATGCACAAACCCGCTACCTCAAACCGCAAAGCGCTGCTTGCCGGCCGGTTGCCGATCCACCGAGCGATACCGTCATGATGATGTTTTTCAAACTCACCCTGGCCTTGGCGCTGATCCTGGCGTTGATCCTGGGCGGCATCGGCAAAGCCACAGCGGCGGAAATCGCGGCGGAAACCATCGCGGCGGCGAAAGCCGCGGCGGAACCCAATGTGGTGGCCAGCATCTTTCCGCTGCATTCGCTGACCGCCGGGGTGATGCGGGACGTCGGCGAGCCGGTGCTGCTTCTCGACGGCGGCCTGTCGCCGCATGATTTTGCCCTCAAGCCATCGCAGGCGCGCCTGCTGCAATCGGCCGATCTCGTCATCTGGGTCGGCGAGGACCTCGAATACCCGCTTGCCCGCTTCGCCGAGAACCTGCCGCCGGGGCGCTCGTTTCCACTCATCGCCGGCGCCGCGGCGCGGCAAAATCCGCATATTTGGCTCGATCCCCAGGCGGCCAAGCGGATCGTTTCGGCCGTGGCGGCGAGATTGCGCGCCCTCGACCCCGGCCATGCCGCCGATTACGGGCGCAACGGCGCCGCGCTCGAAGCGCGCATCGACGCCCTGGAGGAGGAATTGGCGGCGATCCTCGGCCCGCTCCGCGATATCCCCTATATCGTTTTTCACGACGCCTACGGCCCGTTCGAAAAGCGTTTCGGGCTCAACAATGTCGGCGCCGTGACGGCCGAGCCGGAGCATCGGCCCGGCGCCCGGCAAATTCGCCGGATGCGTGAGCTGGTCGCCACAACCAGCGCCCGCTGCGCCTTTCGCGAGCCGCAATTCGAGCCCCATATCGCCGCCGCGATCGCCGAGGACAGCGCTCTCAGGTTCGGCGAACTGGACCCGCTCGGAGCCGGTCTCGAGCCCGGCGTTAACGGTTATTTTCTTCTCATGCGCAATCTCGCGCATGGCTTCGCCGCCTGTCTGTCGCATTCCTAGCCTCAGGCGCCGTACCGGCCGACACAGCCATGTGGCAAGCATCACATAATTTATATGTTTGATATCATAAGATTAGGGTATAATCTCAAGTGATTGGTTTAATATGTGGATAGTTTTCACGGATGATTCGGAGCAACATTTCGAATGACCGGCCGGCCCTACCCCGATACTTCGAAGTAATGATCGGCTAACGATTTTTTAACAAATTTAATTTACTTATTGTTAATCATGGCTGCGCCAATCCGCCGTGTCGATTCGGCGTAGATTCGATTGCGGCGACAAAGCAAGAAGATGAGCGCCGCACGACAAGCCAGGAGGGGGGCAAACCATGCCAAGCATCGTCATCGTCGATGACCGCGTCACCAACCGGAGGATTCTCTCGCGCCTGGCAAGCGAGCTTGATTCGCAGCCCGATGTCGAGACTTTCGGCGATCCGGTATTGGCCCTGGGATGGCTCGAGCGAAACGAACCCGATCTGGTCATCACCGATTACATGATGCCCAATTTGGACGGCGCCGAATTCGTGCAAAGCTTGCGCCGCCTGCCGACCTGCAGCGATGTCCCA
>CAJXFT010000227.1 GCA_913053235.1 uncultured Alphaproteobacteria bacterium | reverse complement strand
GGCCCAGGTCGAACATTTGAACCGCGAGCATGACCGCGTCATCGTCGACACCATCACTTCTCCATCGAAGGGAACATCGGTGAACTTCTTGAAGTAAAGACCATCCTTTTTTCTCAAAACCAAGTCATCCATTGTGACCTCTTCACCCAGTGCGAGTGTGGGGAACAGGAGGACCACAAGGAGTATGGGTGCGAGAATGCGTTTCATAGGAGAAGTCTAGGACGGAATGTGGGAGTTGGGTAGTCTGGGTGGAGTTCTACTCAACACCCCTAGTAGTTTCTTCTCACACAGTGACGAGAAAGGTTTTGTCGAGTCTAAGTCATTGATATAAGGGGATAAATTTTATTCCTGAGATGATGGATTGCAGAATTAGACCCACTCGATGAACAGCGTGACCACATTTTCCGGAAACCGCCGCCGCCGTGCAGATGAAGAACGCCGCCGGCGAATTGTCGCAGCAATCCACCGCGCTGCGCCAGGAGGTCGAAACCTTCCTCAAGGAAATCCGCGCCGCCTGAGCCGGCACGAAAAACACACGATACGGCCTCGACCCTCCGGGGCGGGCGGGCCCCGAACATAATTGTGGACTCGCGTAACTCAAGGCGCGTACTGTTCGACAATGTAGAAAAAAACAACTGTAACAATCAATTAATAACTTGGGAGGTTCATGATGTTGCGTAATATCCTGGCTGGATTGGCTGTGGCGATGGTGGCCATATGGTCGCTTTCGGCGCCGCCACCCGCATCCGCCGCCGATACCGTCAAGGTCGGCTATATCGGCTCATTCGATACGGATACCGGCAAAAGCACGATCCGCGGCACCGAAATCGCCATCGAGGAACTCAATGCGGCGGGCGGCGTCCTTGGCGGGCGCATGATCGAGCTCGTCAAGGCCGATACCCGCGAGGATGTCGCCGAGGGCATTCGCGCCTATGAATATTTGAACGAAGTCGAGAATGTCGACTTCATCATCTCCGGCAGCATCGACGATGTTTCGCTCGGGTGGCTCGAGCGCATGGCCGAATACCGCACGCCGACGCTCGACACCTGGACGTCCTTCATCGGCATTATCGACAAGGTGGTGGAGGATTACGACAAGTACAAAATGTACTTCATGAACGTCGCCTGCGACTTCGCTCTCGCCATGCTCTATGTCGATTTCGGCAAGGACGTGCTTGCCAAGGACATGGGCTGGAAGACCGTGGTCGTGATGCAGGAGGACACCGCTTTCGCCGGCGGCGTCTACGAGCTCATCGAGCAGGTGCTGGCGCCGGAAGCCAACATCAAGATTCTCGAGCACATCGTCTATGACATCAACACCGTCGATTTCGCGCCGATCTACAACAAGGCGGCGGCGTCGAAGCCCGACTTCATCTACCTGATCTCCTCGGTGAGGAGCCAGGTGCCGGCCTCGCAGTATGTTAAGCTCGAGGTGCCTGTGCCGATGACTGGGATCAATGTGGCGGCGCTCGGCAAGGAGTTCTGGACCGATTCAGGCGGCCTTGGCGGCGGCATCTCGACGCTCAGCCCGATCCCCTCGCTCGGTTTCGAACTCGACGAGCGGAGCGCTGATTTCTATGCCAGATATCAGGCGAAATATGGCGACGCCCGGCCGATCTTCCCCCATTTCAACGGCTTCAATGCCTATTACGGCATGCTCAACGCCTTCGCGGCGGCCGAGCGCGCCGGCGGTTTCGCGCCGCTCGACAAATGGGTCGAAGAGATGGAGAACGAGGATATCGTAATCGAGAAGGATGGCGAGATGTGGTTGCGCTACGCCTTCTGGAAGCCGGGTGAAATCGAACCCCGGACGAACCGCGAATACACCCACAACATCAAGTTCGATATCCAACCGCCCTACGATCAGGGCGCGCCGTCGATGGTCGTCATCCAATGGTATTCGGATGGCTCGACGAGCGTGGTGTACCCGCCGAAATACGCCAACGGCAAGTTCGAGGTACCCGACTGGTTGAAGTAGCGGCTCTGACATCGCCGGACGCCGCCTAAGGCAGGCGGCGTCCGGCGTTCCTCCACACGCTTCGCCGGGAGGAGCGCGGCCGGCCTTCGAGCGAAGGCGTTGACGAAACGATTGGTGCGCGCGCGGTCCCGATGGCAATTCAGATCCTCATTCACGGCTTCCTGCTGAGCGGGCTTTACGCCTTGATCGCCATCGGTTTCACGATGATCTTCAGCGTCGGCCGGGTGCTCAATCTGGCTTACGGCGTCTATATCATGCTCGGCGGCTATACCTATTTCATGGCCGCTCAGGAGGCCGGGTTGCCGGTCTTCGTAAGCTTTATCCTGGCTTTGCTGTCGGGCGTCGCCTTTGGGCTTCTTACCTACGAGTTGCTGGTCCGCCGCCTCGAGAATAACCCCGTCGCGGTCGAAATTTCGACGCTGATCCTCGCCGTGGTGATGCAGGCGGCGATCATCCTGATCTTCTCGCCTTCGCCCAAATCCATGTGGCCGGTGCTGCGCGGCGTGCTCAGATTCGAGGAGGTCTCGGTGACCGCCAACATCCTTCTCGCCACCGGGGTGAGCTGGGTCGTCCTCGCCCTCCTTATGCTGTTTGTCCGCAGAACCCATCTCGGGCGCGCCATCCGCGCCGTTTCGATGGACCGCAGGGGGGCGCTGATCTCGGGTATCGATCCGCGTAATATCAGCCGCGTGACCTGGGGCTTGTCGGGCGCGCTCGGCGCCATCGCCGGCGTGTTCTTCGCCACCATCACCCAGCTCGATCCGCATATGTGGGTGTTTCCCCTGATCACCGCCGTCGCCGTGGTCATCGTCGGCGGCATCGGCAGCATCCTCGGCGGCCTGATCGCGGCGCATATCATCGGCTTTTTGGAGACCATCACCACCACCTTGATCGCGCCGGAGCTGCGCGGCGTGGTAACGATGGCGCTGATCATCGTCGTCCTGGTGGTGATGCCCAAGGGCCTGTTCGGCAAAGAGGAGCTCTGAGCCGTGGATAAAACCACGCTTAAGCTTCTCGGCGGCTGGCTGCTGTTCGGCGTCATCATGTGCCTGTTGCCGCTCGTTGTCTCGACCGGCACCCTCAGAATCCTGATCTTCGCCCACTTCCTGGCGATATTCGCCATGAGCTGGGACATTCTTTCCGGGCGCACCGGCTATATCAGCTTCGGCCATCCGTTTCTCATCGGCATCGCCGGCTATACCACGGCGATTCTCAGCTTCCGTTACGGCGTGCCGATCTATTTCAGCATCCCGGCGGCGGTGGCGGCGACGATGGTCGGCGGGACGCTGTTCTTCGTCCCGGCGCTGCGGATCCGCGGCACCTATTTCGCCCTCGTGACGCTGGCCTTCATGGAGATCCTCTACCAGATGACCAAGGTGGTGGCGCCGAAAGTGACCGGCGGCACGCGCGGAATCTCAGGCATTGAAACCATCGTCACCGGCGCCGTGCCGAACTATTACCTGACCTTCGCGGCGATGTTCGTGATCGGCCTGTTGCTGTGGCTGCTGGTCAGGACGCGCATCGGCATCGCCTTGAGCGCCATCCAGATGGACGAGGAGGCGGTCAAGAGCGCCGGCCTCAACACCACCAAGCTGAAGCTGTTCGCCTTCATGGTGAGCGCCGCCGTCGCCGGCATCGGCGGCGCCTTCTATGTCCACTATCTCGGCTCGATCGCGCCGCGCGGCATATTCGAGATCAACTTCCTCTTCACCATCCTCATCGCGGCGCTGATCGGCGGCGCCGGGACCATCGTCGGGCCGATCATCGGCGCCTATTTCCTGACCATGCTGCTGGAGTTCCTGCGCCCCGTGCTGCCCGGCATGGAACGCTATTTCCTGTACGGCATCGTCGCCCTGGTGGTCTATGTCTATCAGCCCAACGGAATCCACAGCCTGCTCGCCTCGGCGCGCCGGCACCTCTCGGTCGGAAAGTCGTGAGCGATGGCTGAACCGCTCCTCGAAGTTCGCGATTTGCACAAGAGCTTTGGCGGCCTGCACGCCTTGAGGGGGCTCACATTCAACATCGCCGCCGGCGAGACGCTTGGGCTTATCGGGCCCAATGGCGCCGGCAAGACGACCGTCTTCAACCTGATCATGAACGAGCTCAAGCCGACCGCCGGCGAAATCCGCTTCGAGGGAAAGAACATCGCCAGGCTGGCCACCCATGCGCGGGTCAAGCGCGGCATCGCGCGCACCTATCAGGTGCCCAAGCCATTCGGCGAGATGTCGGTGGCCGAGAATATTCGCGTCTGCATGGCGACGGACGATTTGTGGAAACTGATCAGTGGCCGGCCAGACGAGGCGGCCGAACGCGATATCGGGCAGAGCGTCGGTTTCACCGATCAGCAGATCGGCGTGCAGCCGAGCGAGCTCTCGATGGGCGATTTGCGCCGGCTCGAGATGGCGCGCAACATCGCGGTGCGGCCCAAGCTGCTGCTCCTCGACGAGGTCTTCGCCGGCCTTACCCTCGGCGAGATCGCCCAGATATCAGAGCTGCTGGTCGAGAAGAAGCAGAAGGAGGGGCTTACCTACATCATCGTCAGCCACGATCTGCGCGCCCTGGCGCCGCTCGTCGATCGGGTGCTGGTGCTGTCCTTCGGTGCGCTCATCGCCGAAGGAAGTTTTGAGGAGGTGATCAATGATGAAGGCGTGCGCGAGGCCTATCTTGGACAGTAGAGCGCCGAAGCGCTGTGGCAGCAGGACGCCGCCGTGACGCTGCTCAGCATAACTGACCTAGACGTTTTTTACGGCAAGGCGCAAGCCCTGCACGGGGTTTCGCTCGATGTCACGGCGGGCGAGATCGTCGCCATCATCGGCCCCAACGGGGCGGGAAAATCGACGCTCTTGGATTCCATCCTCGGCCTCACCAAACGCCAGGGTTCGATTACCTTCGACGGCCAGGATATCACCCGCATGGCGGCGGCCAAGATCGTTCGCCTCGGCATCGGCTATGCGCCCGAGCGTGGCCATTTGTTTCCCTTCATGGGGGTCCGGGAGAATCTTCTCGTCGGCGCCTACCGCAAGCGCGATGAAATCGACGCCAATCTAGCCAAGGTGTTCGGCCTGTTCCCCCGGCTTGAAGAGCGCCAGAAACAGGAATCGGCGACCCAGAGCGGTGGCGAGCGGCAGATGCTGTCGCTCGGCCGGGCGCTTATGTCGAGCCCCAAACTGCTCATCATCGACGAGCCGACGATGGGGTTGGCGCCGCGCGTGTGCCAGGAGATCGCCGCCGTGATCAGGGATCTCAACCAACAAACCGGCCTGACCGTCGTCGTCTCCGAGCAGAACGTCAATTTCGCCATGAGCTTGGCGGGGCAGGTCTATCTGCTGGAGACCGGCCGCATCCGCGAAAAAGGCACGCCGGAGGATTTGCGCCAAAAACTCGACATCGCCGAAACATATTTTGGCGCCTGAGCCGTGCAATAATGCATACTCGGCGTGACTGTGAACTAATGCGCCTTCGGCGCAAGGGGCTGGAGAGGGGGGCAACATGGTGTCCGTCCTCAAAACATTTGGGCCGGGATTCCCCAGATGTCTCCTCCCAATCGCCGAGGATGGTAGCAGAATGGGCA
>CAJXFT010000226.1 GCA_913053235.1 uncultured Alphaproteobacteria bacterium | reverse complement strand
TGTCGAGGCGGCCAAGCGCGGCGTGCAGGCGGGCTTCGATATCGTCTATGTCTACGGCTCGCACGGCGTGCTGCCGGCGCAGTTCCTGTCGCCCTTCACCAACAAGCGGACCGATAAATATGGCGGCTCGATCGAGAACCGCGCCCGCTTCTGGCTCGAGTCTCTCGAAAAAGTCAAACAGGCGGTCGGCCATGAATGCGCCGTCGCCGTGCGTATCTCGGTCGATCAGGTGATGGGCGTCGAGGGCATCCAATCGCATGAGGAAGGGGTCAAATTCGTCGAGCTCGCCACCGAGCGGGGCCTGGTCGATCTGTGGGACCTCAATTTGAGCATCTTCGACGAATGGGGCGAGGATGCCGGCCCGTCGCGTTTCTACAAGGCCAACCATCAGGCGCCCTTTACCAAGCATATCAAGGGTGCCGCCAAGGCGCCGGTGATCAATGTCGGGCGCTTCACCAGCCCGGACGATATGGCCAATGTCATCAATTCGGGCCAGGCCGATATCATCGGCAGCGCGCGCGGATCGGTCGCCGACCCGTTCCTGCCCAACAAGATCAATGAAGGTTGCACCGATGACATCCGCGAATGCATCGGCTGCAATATCTGCATTTCCAAATGGGAGCGCGGCACGACATTGATCTGCACGCAAAATCCGACCTCGAACGAGGAATACCGGCGCGGCTGGCATCCCGAGAAAGTCGAGCCGGCCAAGAATGGGGGCGGCTCGGTTCTGGTCGTCGGCGCCGGCCCGGCCGGCATGGAATGCGCCCGCGTGCTGGGCCTGCGCGGTTATGACGTGCATCTCTGTGAGGCGGAAGGCGAGATGGGCGGCCATATGCGCGATGTCATGCGCTATCCGGGTCTGGCCGAATGGGGCCGTGTTATCAGCTACCGCGAGGGGCAGCTGGCCAAGGCCGGGAATGTCGAGGTGCACACCAACACGACGCTCGCGTCCAATGATGTACTGACCTATGGCGCCGACAAGGTCGTGCTCGCGACCGGCTCTTCCTGGGCCAAGGATGGCTTCAGCCATGTCAGCATGGCGGCGATCCCCGGCGTCGATGCCTCGACCGCGCAGTTTCTCACGCCCGAGCAGGTGATGGCCGGCGAGGCGGTCGGCGACCGCGTCGTGGTGCTCGATGCCGACGGCTATTTTACCGGCATTGCCATGGCCGAGATGATGGCCGATCTCGGCAAACAGGTGAGCATCGTCTCGCAATTCGGCGGCGCCGCGCCGCTCACCGACTACACCCTCGAAGGGTCGAATGTGCACCGCATGCTGAACGAGAAGAATATCACTCAGTATGGCGGCCATTGGGTCGAGGAATGCGAGCCCGGCAATGTCGTCAAGGTCAGGCTGTTCGACCTGTTGCGCGACGGCGCCACACGCACCACCGAGCCGGCGGCCGGCAAGCATCCGCGCGAGCCGGGCACGGAAACGACGACCGTTGAAGCCGATACGGTGATCCTGACGACCGGGCGGAAATCGAACAACGTGCTCTACAGGTCGCTGTGGGAAAGCCGCGACAAATGGCAAGCGGAAGGCATTGGCGGCATTTATCAGGCCGGCGACTGCTACGCGCCGCGGTTCATCGCCGATGCCGTTTTCGAAGGCTATCGGATCGCGGTGGAGTTTGAATCCGACAATCCGCAGCAGCCCTTGCCGTTCCGGCGCGAGCGCATGATCTGGACGCCGGATAGCGCCACGGCGACGGTAAACTAGGCGCGCCTGCGATCGGCTTGATTGCCTATATGCCCGCCAAGGCGTCACCCCGGCCGGCGGCGGGTGGCGCGCGGCGGCGCTATTGTGCGTGCATCGGCCGATGGCTACATTCGCGCCTGCGCATCGCGCGCGGGGTTAGACAATGCAGGGGCAACAGCCATCTTGAGTGAAATCATCATCGCGCAAAAGGCGCCCTACCAGGCCGAGCTGGAGGCGGGCAGGAAATACGCCTGGTGCCGCTGTGGACTGAGCGCCAAACAGCCTTTCTGCGACGGCTCCCATTTCGCCACCGGCATCAAGCCGATGATATTCACGGCCGAGGAAGCCGATACGCAATGGTTGTGCGGCTGCAAGCAGACCGCCAACCAGCCTTTTTGCGACGGCTCGCACGGGAAGCTCTAGGGTTTGCCGTTCGCGCGCTCATACCAAGGAGCGGTGGCGCCGCTGCTGGCATTGGGCGCCGTTTGCCTGTTGCTCTCCGCCTGCGGCTTGTTCGGCGATGCGCCGCCGCCCTGCCCCCAGGTCTCGATCATGGACCAGGCGAAAAGGGTTACGTTCTACCGCCCGGGCCCGGGGCGCGATCTCACGGATGTGACCTATGAGGTCGAAATTCGCGATATCGCCTTCGAGTGCGATTATGATTTCGACGATATCGGCGACAACGTGGAGCTTCGCCTCAATATCCTGTTTGTCGCCCAGCGCGGCCCCGCCGCCGAGGGTGGCCGTGTCGAGATGCCCTATTTCTCCGCCGTGACCGATCCCAGCCGGCGCATTCTGGCCAAGAAATTATTTACCGTGGTGCTCGAATTCGAGGGCAACGCCGTGCGCTCCCAGGTGGTTGAGGAATTGGCGCAAACCATACCGTTTCCGCCCGGCGCCGACGGTTCGGCCTATAAAAGCTTCATCGGCCTGCAACTTACGCCGGGACAGCTCGAGGATTTAAAACGCGAACGCGGCGGATGACTCGGTTGACCGGCGCGCCCGAAGCGTTAAACTCAGCGCCGTCCGGTCGACACAGTTGAACCTTGCGGGAGAGATCTGCCGGTCGCGAGGCCGGCAGGCGCCGAAGGAGCAGAGGTCCCGAAAACTCTCAGGCAACCGGGACCGCAAGGGAATGTGACTCTGGAAAGCAGGCAGGAACCCCGATCGGGTTCCCGGCCTCACCGAAGGGGAAAGCCACGGGACGCGGCACGCGTCCGGTTCGGTCAATCTTTCAGGTACGGAGACAGAGGGGACGCCGGGCGATCCTTTTAGGGGATCGCTGGCGTTTGTGTTTTCGTAACTGGAGTTGCCGATGAGCGGGACCGACGAGGCTCAGTCCGAGGCGATCAAAACCACGCCGCTGCATGGCAGACATGTCGCGCTCGGCGCCAAAATGGTGCCGTTTGCCGGCTATTCGATGGCGCTGCAATATCCCACCGGCATTCTGGCCGAGCATCTTCACTGCCGCCAAAGCGCCGCGCTCTTCGACATCAGCCATATGGGCCAAATCTCCATTTGGGGCGACGGCGCCGCGCACGCGCTCGAATGGCTGGTGCCGGGCGATATCATCGGCCTGGCGCGCGGCGCCTTGCGCTATACCCAATTCACCAACGCCGAGGGCGGTATCGAGGACGACCTTATGGTCACCAATGCCCACGGGCGCCTGATGCTGGTGGTGAACGCGGCACGCAAGGAAGCCGACCTCGACCTGTTGGAAATAGGTTTCCGCGGTGCCGTCGATGTCGCGCTGCATGACAACAAGGCGCTGATCGCCGTGCAGGGTCCAGAAGCCCAGGCGGCGCTCGCCCGCCATGCGCCGGCGGCGGCGGATTTGGCTTTCATGCATGCCGGGGCGATGAATATCGGCGGCGCCGATGCCGTCGTCACGCGCTCCGGCTATAGCGGCGAGGATGGTTTTGAGATTTCCGTTTATGACGATGCGGCGGGCCATGTTTGGGATCTGCTGTTGGCCGAGCCCGAGGTCGCGCCGGCCGGGCTCGGCGCCCGCGATTCGCTTCGCCTCGAAGCCGGCCTCTGCCTCCATGGCCATGATATCGACGACACGACCTCGCCGGTGGAAGCCGGCCTGCTATGGTCGATGGGCAAGCGCCGGCGCCAGGACGGCGGCTTTCCGGGCGAGGACAGGGTTCTCGATGAAATCGCCAACGGGCCCAAGCGCCGCCGCGTCGGCATCCTGCCCGAGGGCCGCGCGCCGGCGCGCGAGAACACCGAGATCGTGAGCGCCGCCGGCGAGCCGCTCGGCATCGTCACCAGCGGCGGCTTCGGGCCGAGCGTCGGCGGCCCGGTGGCGATGGGCTATGTCGATGCCGCGCATGCCGAAGCCGGCACCGCGCTGGGCCTCATGGTGCGCGGCAGGAACATCCCGGCCAGCATCGTCAAACTGCCCTTTATCGCCCACCGCTATCACAAGAATTAGGCAACGGGAGAAGGCCATGAGCGATCTCAAATTCAGCCAGAACCATGAATGGCTGCGCCTCGAAGGCGACACCGCCACGATCGGCATTTCCGACTATGCCCAGGAACAGCTGGGCGATATCGTCTATGTCGAATTGCCTGAAATCGGCCAGCAAATCGCCGCCGGCGGGCAGGCCGCCGTCGTCGAATCGGTCAAGGCGGCAAGCGAGGTTTATTCCCCGGTCGGCGGCCAGGTGGTCGAGGTCAACAGCGCCCTCGAAGACGATCCGGCGCTCGTCAACAGCGATGCCACCGGCGAAGGTTGGTTCTTCAAACTCAAGCTCGACGATGTCGCGGAGTCGGAAGCGATGATGGATGAAAGCGCCTACAAGGAATTTACCGACGGCCTCGACTGAGCCGGCGGCAGGGATTTCGGGGGAAGGCGAGGATTGATGACAGGTGGCAAGCTCGATTTGGCCGCTCTCGAAGCCAGGGAGGCCTTCATTCACCGCCATATCGGCCCCAGCGAAGCGGATATCGCCGATATGCTGGACGGTCTCGGGCTCGCTTCCCTCGATGCGTTGACCGATCAGGCGGTGCCCGGCGCCATCCGCGGCGAATTTCCCGATAGCCTCGCCGGCCCGCGCAGCGAGCAGGATGTGCTGGGTGAATTGGCGCGCCTCGCCGGGCGCAACAAGATCGCCAAATCGATGATCGGCATGGGTTATTACGATACCCACACGCCGACGGTGATCCTGCGCAACCTCCTTGAAAATCCCGGCTGGTACACCGCCTACACGCCCTATCAGCCGGAAATCAGCCAGGGCCGCCTCGAGGCGCTGCTGGTTTTTCAGACCATGGTGATGGATCTGACCGGCATGGACTGCGCCAATGCGTCGCTGTTGGACGAAGCGACCGCCGCCGCCGAAGCCGTCAATATGAGCCATGGCGTGGCCAAGAAACTGGGCGACGCTTATTTCGTTTCCGAAGACTGCCACCCCCAGACCATCGCCGTTCTGCGCACCCGCGCGCGCGCCGCCGGCATCGCGATAAGCGTTGGCGATCACCGCACGGCGCTCGATGACGGCGCCTTCTTCGGCGCTTTGCTGCAATATCCGGCGAGCGGCGGCGCGCTCGAAGATTACCGCGCCTTCATCGACGCGGCGCATGAAAAGGGCATGCTGGTGACGGTGGCGGCCGACCTGCTGAGCCTTGTCAGCCTCGTCCCGCCGGGCGAGTTCGGTGCCGATATCGTCGTCGGCAGCGCCCAGCGTTTCGGCGTGCCGATGGGCTTCGGCGGGCCGCACGCCGCTTTTTTCGCCACCCATGAGAAATATCGCCGCGTCCTGCCGGGCCGCATCGTCGGCGTCTCCGTCGATGATCGCGGGCGTGCGGCGCTGCGCCTGGCGCTGCAAACCCGCGAGCAGCGTATCCGCCGTGAAAAGACCACCAGCAACAT
>CAJXFT010000225.1 GCA_913053235.1 uncultured Alphaproteobacteria bacterium | reverse complement strand
GGGCGATGGCGCTGCCGGTTCCGATGATGGCGCCGCCGGCCTCGCCGCCGCCGGCGACGATTGCCGCGGCGCCGAGAATATAGGCCAGGATCGCCTCCGCCGTGGCGTTTTCCACGGCTTCGCGGGTGCGCGCCAGATGGCCGCCGGCAATATGGCCGATCTCATGCGCAAACACGCCGATAATGGCATCGGGGCTGTCGCTCGACATCAACAGGCCGGTATTGACGAACAGATTCATGCCGCCGGCGACAAACGCATTGAGCCTTGAATCATTGACGATATGCACATTTACGGCGTTGGCGTCGAGGCCGGCCACCGTGAATAGTGGCGCGGCATAGGCGCGGATGGTATTTTCGATCTCGGTATCACGAATAAGCGAAAGATCTCGCGCCGCCGTCGGCGGGGCGATCACGGACAGTGAAACGATAATTGCGAGGACAAAGCCGATCGCGCGCGCGCAAATAATGGTCAAATTCCTATCCTTGAACTTCATATGGTTAACTAGATGGCTGTCCGGCCTGCGTCAATGCATGGCGGCGGCGGCGCTGGCGCTGGCCGTCCCGCTGGTCGTCCTGCTCGGTGGCTGCGAAGTCACCCAGACACTACCAAAACTTTCCATGTTTGAACCGACCAGCTATTTCGGCGGCGTCGTCGCCGACGAGCCGCGCGCCGCCCTGGTTGCGCGCGAAGTCCTGGCCGCCGGCGGCAGCGCCGCGGACGCCGCCGTGGCGCTCTATTTTACCCTGGCCGTGACCTATCCCTCGACCGCCAGCCTCGGCGGCGGCGGCCTGTGCCTGGTATACAGCCCCGACGAGGACGAAGGCGACACCACTGAAGTCATCGAGTTTTACGCCCAATCGGCGGCTCCCGGCAGCCCCCCGCCAGCCCGTCCCAACGCCATACCCGGGTCGGTGCGCGGCATGTACGCGCTACAGGCGCGCTACGGCCGTCTGCCATGGTCGCAACTGCTGGCGCCGGCGGAGACCTATGCGCGCCTCGGACATCAGGTGTCGCGGGCTCTGGCGCGCGATTTGCGGTTGGCCGGGATTTCTTTGTTCACCGACCCGGAAATGCGCAAGATATTCCTCCATCCCGACGGCTCGCCGATCTCCGAGGGCCAGCGCGTGCATCAGCTGGAGCTCGGCTCCGTCCTGTCGCAATTGCGCATCAAGGGCGCCGGCGATTTCTATAGCGGTTCGGTGGCCAAGAGCCTGGCCGGCGGCGCCTCTCAAGCCGAGGGCGCCCTGACCATCGAGGAGTTGCGCGCCTTCCGGCCACAATGGCGCGAGAGCACCAGTTTTTCGTTCGGTCACCATACCTTTCACACCGCGCCGCCGCCCGCCGCCGGCGGCCTCACGGCGGCGGCCATTTTCCACCTCCTGGCCGAGGGCGACCGTTATCTCGACACGCCGCTGGGCGAACGTGCGCATCTTGTGGCGGAAGTGTCCAAACGCGCCTTCGCCGACCGGCAAAACTGGATCGACGGCAACAACGCGGCGGCGCTCGATCTCGGCCGCCTGCAAGGCAGCATGGCAACCTACCGCTCCGACCAGCCGACTTCGCCCGATATGCTGAGCCCGCCGCCCAAGCGCCGCTTGGAAAACCCGGCCTCGACCAGCTTCATAACCATGGACCGCCTCGGCCTCACGGTATCCTGCGCCGTGACGATGAACAATCTGTTCGGAACCGGGCGCGTGGTACCCGGCACCGGCATCCTGCTCGCCGCCTCGCCGGCGACTTTGGGCAACGCCGCGACCTCGCTGTCGCCGATCGTCCTGGTCAATCACAATACCAGCCAGCTCTTCTTCGCCGCCGGCTCGGCCGGCGGTGCCGCGGCGCCGGCGGCCCTGGCCAGCGTCATGCGCGCCGCCCTGCTCGAAGACATGCCCTTGCGCGAAGCCGTCCAGGCATCCCGCCTGCATCATGGCGGCATGCCCGATATCGTTCTCACCGAGCCCGATTTCGAAGCGCAAGAATACGAAAGCCTCGACCGGCGCGGCCATCTGGTGGCGGAGGTCCCGGAAATCGGCCGGGTCAACGCCGTTCACTGCCCGGGAGGCGTGCCGCGCAGCCCCGAGACCTGCCTGTTCGAATCGGACCGGCGCGGTTATGGCCTCGCCAGCGGCGGCATCCTGTAGCCGGGAGCGCTGGCATGAAAATTTCCAAACGCGCCAATGTGGCGCCGTTCTACGCCATGGAAATTCTAAAGACCGCCAACGAGATGGCGGATGGCGGCGCCGAGATCATGCATATGGAAACCGGCGAACCGGTGAGCGGCGCCCCGGCCAAGGTCATTGCCGCCGCCCATGCGGCGCTCGATGGCGCCCGTCTCGGCTATACCGAGGCCGAGGGTGATCCCAAATTGCGCGCCCGCATCGCCCAACATTACGCCGATTATTACGGCCGGATCGTGGCGCCCGAGCAGGTCGCCGTCACCATCGGGGCGTCCGGCGGGCTTTTACTGGCTTTTCTCGCCGCCTTCGATGCCGGCGAGCGCATCGCCATGGCCGAGCCGAGCTATCCCGCCTACCGCAACACCCTTGCCGCGCTCGGATTGGAGGTGGTCGGCTTGCCGGCCGGTCCCGAGACCCGTTTCCAACCGACCGTCGAATTGCTGCGGGCGCTGGAAAAACCCATCCACGGGCTCATCATCGCCAGCCCGTCCAACCCCACGGGCACAATGATTCCGCGTCCGGAATTCGAAGCCATAGTAAAATACTGCGACGCCGAGGGCATCCGCATCATCTCGGATGAAATCTATCACGGCATCACCTATGGCGAGCGCGCCGAAACAATCCTCGCCTATGGCGGCAAGGCCATCGTCGCCAACGGATTCTCCAAATATTTCGCGATGACCGGCTGGCGGCTCGGCTGGCTGATTTTGCCGCCCGATCTGGTGCGTCCGGCAGAACTCCTGGCGCAGAATATGTTCGTCTCGCCGCCGGCGCTGGCTCAGTATGCCGCCGTCACCGCTTTCGATTGCCGCGCCGAGCTCGACGCCAATGTCGCGCGCTATGCTGAAAATCTCAAGATATTGCAGCGCGCCTTGCCGCAAGCCGGGTTCGGCGATCTGGCGCCTTCGGACGGCGCCTTTTATGTCTATGCCGATGTTTCCCGCCTGACCAATGATTCGCAAGACTTTTGCCGCGAAATGCTTAAAGCCACCGGCGTCGCGGCGACACCCGGCATCGATTTCGATACCGCGCGCGGCAGCCGCTATGTGCGTATTTCCTTCGCCACCGACAACGCAACCGTTGCCCGCGCCGCCGATGCCCTCATTCAGTGGTTGGCGCCAGAGAACGCATGAGAAGCCGCCGCCGGTCGGCTTGAATGTCCGGCCTCAGGCCCGGGCTCAGGAGAGAACGCGCTGCCACCAGCCGGTGCGCCGCGGCGCCGGCCCGGTCATCTTGTCAGCGGGTTCGCCGCCATCCGATTCATCATCCGCCTCCGGCGCCGCCGGGCTGGCGGCCAATTCATCGGCAGCGCTGTCACCACTGTCATCACTGTCTTCGTCGCCCACCGATGAAGACGCGGCGCTGTCTTCGTCGCCGCTCGCCGTCTGTTCGCCATTGCCGGCGCCCGTGGCTGGCTCGGCGGCGCCTGGGGCCGGCTCGGCGGCGCTCTCGGATTGCTTCTCGGTCTTCCGTTTGCGTCGCGGACGGGCGCGCCGTTTCGGCTTCTTCTCGCTTTCCGCCGCTTGTTCTTCCGCCGCTTCGGGCGCGGTTTCTTGCGCCTCTTCAGCGGCATCCGCTTCTACGCGAGCATCCGCCGCCTTGTCGCCAGTCTCGTCGGCGCTTGCCTGGGCTCCGGAATCTCCCGTTTCGGAGGCATCCTGCGCTTCGGCGCCGGTTTCCTCGGCCGCGTCACGGCTGCGCGAGCCGCGCCGGCGTCCGCCGCGCCGGCCGCGCCGCCGACGTTTGCCGCGCGCGCCGTCTTCTCCATTTTCCGCCGCGTCGCCGCTTTCCTTGGTTTCGGACGCTTCCTCCTTGTCGGCGGCGGCTTCGCTTTCGCGGCCTTCTCCGGCCTTGGCGGTGCGCGGCTTGCGGCGGCGCCTGCGGCGGCGCGGCTGATCCTCGCCTTCGCTCTCCTCTGGCGCCGTCTCGCGCGCGCCGACCTTGGCCGCGTCCTCGCCACTGGCCGCCGCCGCCTCGCCTTCGGCCGCCTCGCCATCGCGGGTGCGCAGGGTTTCGATGGTGTACATCGGCGGCACCAGGCTCGGATCATCCTTAAAGACAACCTCCATGGCGTAGCGCGTTTCGATTTCGCTCAGCGTCTGGCGCTTGTTGTTGAGTACGTAAAGCGCGATATGGCCCGGCACATGGACGGAGATCTGGGCGCTGCGTTCGCGCAGGCCTTCTTCCTCGATGGCGCGCAAGACGTGCACTGCGGAAGAGGCGGTGGCCCGCACCACGCCCATGCCGGCGCATGTCGAGCATAGTTCCGTCGCCGCTTCCAGGAGGCTCGGCCGCAAGCGCTGGCGCGACAGTTCCAAGAGGCCGAAGGGGCTGATCCGGCCGATCTGAATGCGCGCGCGGTCGTTGCGCATGGCTTCTTTGAAGCGGCGTTCGATATTTCTCTGGTTGCGGTTTTCGTCCATGTCGATGAAATCGATAACCACCAGGCCGGCGAGGTCGCGCAGGCGCAACTGGCGGGCAATCTCGTCCGCCGCCTCCTGGTTTGTCTTCAACGCCGTTTCCTCGACATTGCGCTGTTTAGTCGCGCGCCCCGAATTGACGTCGATCGACACCAGCGCCTCGGTCGGGTTGATGACGAGATAACCGCCCGAGCGCAGCTGCACTTGCGGGCTGTACATCGCATCGAGCTGACTCTCGATCTGATAGTGGGTGAAGAGGGGAATGCGGTCGCGGTAGGGCTGCACCTTGGAACTATGGCTGGGAATCAGCGTGCGCATGAAATCCTTGGCGATGCGGTAGCCGTCCTCGCCCTCGATCTGGATTTGCTCGATGTCGCGCGAGTAGAGATCGCGGATCGAACGGCGGATCAAATTGGCTTCCTCGTTGATCAGGACGGGAGCGCTGGATTCCAAGGTTGCCTCGCGAATACCTTCCCATTGGCGTAAGAGATATTCGAAATCGCGCTTGATCTCGGCGCGCGTGCGGGCGAGCCCGGCGGTGCGCACGATGACGGCCATGCGCGAGGGCACCTTCAACTCATTGGTAATCGCCTTGAGGCGCTTGCGGTCGTCGGCATTGACGATCTTGCGCGATATGCCGCCGCCGCGCACCGCATTGGGCATGAGAACGCAATAACGGCCGGCCAGGGAGAGATAGGTGGTCAGCGCCGCGCCCTTATTGCCGCGTTCTTCCTTGACCACCTGGATCAGCATGATCTGGCGCTTCTTGATAACTTCCTGGATCTTGTAGCGCCGCGACAGCAGCGAGCGGCTGACATGGAGGCGGCGCTCCGATTCATCGTCTATGTCATCGCCGCCCAGGGTCTCGACCGCTTCGGTGTTTCTGGCCCGGCGCCGCTCGTTCGGCGCCTCACCGTCATCACTCTCGTCGCCGGCTTCGCTTGCTTCGTTGGCGGTTTGCGCATCCTCGCCCTGGTCGATTTCGCCGGCGT
>CAJXFT010000224.1 GCA_913053235.1 uncultured Alphaproteobacteria bacterium | reverse complement strand
AATCAATGCAGGTTGGTATAATACCAAGCTTAAGCGACGGTAAAGCTTTCGCCGCAGCCGCAAGTCGATGTGACATTGGGATTGTTGAAGACGAATCCGGCCGACAGTTTCTCTTCCCTGTAGTCGAGTTCCGTGCCGATCAGGAACATCACCGCCGCCGGGTCGATCATCACTTTCACACCGCCGGCCTCGATCACCTCGTCATGGGCGCTTATTTCGGTGGCGTAATCCATGCTGTAGGTCATGCCGGAACAGCCGGCATTGCGCACACCGATGCGCACCCCGATCGCCGGCGGCTCCTCGTCGCGCAAGCGCATGATATGGCGCACCCGCGACCTCGCGGCTTCCGTCAAAGTCAGGATTTCCTTGCTCACCAGTTCTTTTCCCATACCCGGCTCATCGTTTCATATGAAACCAAGTTCGAGCTGCGCCGCCTCGGTCATCCGGTCCGGCGTCCATGGCGGGTCCCAGACGATCTCGACCTCGACATCGTTGACACCCTCGACAAAACTATGCACCGCGTGCTGCACCATGCCCGGCATCTGCTCGGCGACCGGGCAGCCCGGCGAAGTCAGGGTCATCAGGATGGAGACGTCTTTGCGCGCCGATACCTCGACGCTGTAGATCAGTCCCAACTCGTAAATATCGACCGGAATTTCCGGGTCATAGACTTTCTTGAGCGCCGCGATGACCTGCTCCTCGAAGCTTCCCGCATTGGCGATGGATTCGAGCTCCGCCGCGTCGGCTTGCGGCTTTTCCATGACCAGCGGCGGCGGCGCATAATTGCCCGGGCTGCCATGCGCCGGCATGTACGCTTCCTCTTCGTCCGCGGGTGACCATGCCCGATAGTTGGTGGGCTCCGCTTCCGCCGCGCCGCCACCCGCTTCGCTTTCGGGTGCTTCCGTTTTGTCGCGTTTGAAAAATCCCGTCATTCCGTCGTGACCTCTTCAGCGCCGCCCTGCAACGCGGCTTTCATGGTGTGCCAGGCGAGGGTCGCGCATTTGACCCGCATGGGAAATTCGCGCACCCCGGAAAGCACCATAAGTTTCTCGAATTCCTCGCTGTCGAAACCGCCTTCGCAGGCCGCCTCGTCTTCCGTTACGAGATTGTGGAAACGCTCGAACATGGCGCTCACTTCACCGAGCTGCTTGCCTTTGAGAATCTCGGTCATCATCGAAGCCGAGGCGATCGAAATGGCGCAGCCGCGGCCCTCGAAAGTGGCCTCTTCGACGATGCCGTCATCAAGGTGCAGATAAATCGTCACCGTGTCGCCGCACAGCGGATTGTGGCCGTTCGATTCGCAAGTTACATGTTCGGGCTTGCCGAAATTGCGCGGCGCCTTGCCGTGATCGAGGATGACCTCCTGATAGAGTTCGCGCAGCGCCGACATCAGCCGAATATCTCCCTGACCGCGCCCAGCGCCCGCACCAGGGCGTCGATATCGGCCTTGTCGTTATAGAGGCCGAACGAGGCGCGCACCGTGCCGGTGATGCCGAAACGGTCCATCAAGGGCTGGGCGCAATGATGGCCGACCCTGACCGCGATGCCCTCGCGGTCGAGAATGGTGCCGATGTCATGGGCGTGCACGCCGTCCAACTCGAACGAAACGATACCCGCTTTGTCGTCGGCCGTGCCGATGAAGCGCAGCGAGTTGATCTCCTGAAGGCGTGCGGTTGCGTAGTCGAGCAATTCCCTCTCATGCGCGTTGATGGCCTCCATGCCGATGGCGGAGACGTAATCGATCGCCGCGGCAAAGCCATAGGCGCCGGCGATGTGCGGCGTTCCGGCTTCGAAACGGCCGGGGATATCGGCGAATTCGGTTTTCTCGAAGGTCACTCTCTTGATCATGTCGCCGCCGCCCTGATAGGGCGGCATGGCGGCCAGAAGGTCGGCCTTGCCGTACAGCACGCCGATGCCGCTCGGCCCGTAAAGCTTGTGTCCGGAGAAGGCGAAGAAATCGACATCGAGCGCCTGCACGTCGATCGGGCCATGGACGACGGATTGCGCGCCGTCGAGCAGCACCGGGGTGCCCTGGGCATGGGCCAGGCGGACAATCTCGGCCGCCGGCGTTATCGTGCCGAGCGCGTTCGAGGTATGGCTGACGGCGACCAGGCGGGTGCGCGGGCTCAGCAGTTTTTCGAATTCCTCGAGCAGGAAATTGCCGCGCTCGTCGATCGGCACCACCTTGATTTCGATGCCGATGCGCTGGCGTAAAAGCTGCCACGGCACGATGTTGGCGTGATGCTCCAAATGCGACAGGATTATTTCATCGCCCTCCTTGAGCGTCGCGCCGCCGTAGCTCGCCGCCACCAGGTTGATGGCCTCGGTGGTGCTCTTGGTAAAGATGATTTCACGCTCCGACGCGGCGTTGATGAAACGCTGCACCTTGACGCGGGCATCCTCATAGGCTTGCGTCGCGCGTTCGCTGAGATAATAAACGCCGCGGTGGATATTGGCGTATTCGCGGCTGTAGCAATGGCTGACCGCATCGATCACGCATTGCGGTTTTTGCGCGCTCGCGGCGCTGTCGAGAAATACCAGCGGCTTGTCGTAAACGCGCTCGGCCAGTATCGGGAAATCGGCGCGCAGCCGCGCCACATCGAAGGCGGAATTTTCGCTAATGGTGGCGACGGATCGCATCAGCCCTCTCCGACCAGCCGGTGGCGCGCCAGCCACTCGGATACGGCGCCGTGCAGCCAATCGCGCGCTCTGCCGTCGCTTATCGATTGCAGATGATCCGCCATGAAGGCGGCGATCAGAAGGCCGCGCGCCGTCGCTTCATCGATGCCGCGCGCGCGCAGGTAAAACAACTGCTCACCGTCCAACTCGCCGACCGTGGCGCCGTGGCTGCATTTCACATCGTCGGCGTAGATTTCCAATTCCGGCTTGGCGTCCATGACCGCGTTCGGCGACAGCAGCAAAGCTCGGCTGAGCTGATTGCCGTCGCTTTTCTGGGCGCCCTGATCGACCACCGTCTTGCCCTGGAACACACCATGCGCGCGATCGTCCAACACGCCCTTATAGGTTTGGCGGCTGGTGCATTCGGGCGCCCTGTGATCGACCCTGAGCCGGTTGTCGACCTGCTGTTCGCCGGCCAACATAAAGCCGCCGCCAAGCTCGCAGGAGGCGCCGGCGCCGGCCAGCACCAGCTCGACTTCATTGCGCGCGAACCTGGCGCCGGTGGCGACGGTGAAATTCTCGTATGTTGCGCCCGCCGCGAGCCGCGCCTTGGTCAGCGCGGTCTGCCAGGCGCGCCGGCTTTCTTCCTGCAGTTTGTAATGGCGCACCCGAGCGCCTTCGCCGAGGCTGATGGCGGTCACGGGGTTCGACCAATATTCATGTTCGCCAAGTGCCGCATGGCGCTCATTGATGGTGAGGCGGCTCAGCTTGCCGGCGGCAATCGAGATGCGCGGATGATAGGCGGCAGCGCCGGCGCTCGGCGCCGCGACAAACAACAGATCGAGCGCCAGTTCGGCGTCCGGCTCGAGGATTACAAGGCAGCCATCGGCCATGAAAGCGGCGTTGAGCGCCGCCAGGGCATGGCCGTTGCAAGCGGGCGCCGCGTCCAACTGAGCTTTCAGTAAATCGCCTTCGCCGGCCATCGCCTCGGCCAGGCCGAGCACGCGAACGCCGGCGGGAAGTGCTGCGAGATCGGAGAGCGGGCCGTCCAACATGCCGTTGACGAAGACCAGGCGCCGCGTCTCACCCCGCTTGGCGAAGCGCCGCGCCACTTCTTCGCGCGCAACCTCGATGGTCTCGCGGTCGGGCTCGGTAAAGTCGGTTTTCGCCAACGCCGAAAGGTTCGAATATTTCCATTCCTCGACCTTTTGGCTGGGCAGGCCAAGCTCCGAAAAGCGCGCCATCGCCGCCGCGCGCCCGTCGACCAGCCAGGGCAGATCGCGGCCCGGCAAATCGGCGCGGCAAGCCTCGAATCCCGCCGCGTAGGGCAGCGCGATCGAGCGGCTCGGATTCAGCACCGGGGCCATGTTACGCCGCCGCCTCGGCATCGCCGGAGAGGCCGCCATAGCCCTTTTCCTCGAGCTCAAGCGCCAGCTCCTTGCCGCCCGAGCGCACGACGCGCCCGTCGGCCAGGACATGCACGTAATCGGGCACGATATATTCGAGCAGGCGCTGATAATGGGTGATGACGATCATCGCGCGCTCAGGCGAGCGCAGCGCGTTGATGCCGTGCGCCGCGACCTTCAGCGCGTCGATGTCGAGGCCGGAATCGGTTTCGTCGAGAACCGCGAGATAGGGCTCCAGCAGGGACATCTGCAAAACCTCGTTGCGCTTTTTCTCGCCGCCGGAGAAGCCGACATTGAGGGCGCGGCGCATCATCTCCTCGCTGATGCCGAGCGCATCGCGCTTCTCGCGCACGACCTTGAGAAACTCCATGGCGTCGTATTCCTGCTCGCCGCGATGCTTGCGTATCGCGTTCACGGCGGTTTTGAGAAATGTCGCGCTGCCGACGCCGGGGATCTCGACCGGATATTGGAAGGCCAGGAACAGGCCCTCGCGGGCGCGCATCTCGGGCTCGAGCGCGAGCAAATCCTGGCCACGGTAAAGCACGCTGCCGGCGCTGATATCGTAGCCCTCGCGCCCGGCCAGCACATAGGAGAGGGTGCTCTTGCCGGAGCCGTTCGGCCCCATGATGGCGTGCACCTCGCCGGCGCCGACCGAGAGATTGAAATCCCTGAGAATTTCCTTGCCCGCAACCGAAACGGAGAGGCCTTTTATTTCCAGCATAGCTTCTTTCCTAAACCGCGCCGGCGATCAGCCGACGCTCCCTTCCAGGCTGATGGCGACAAGCTTTTGCGCCTCGACGGCGAATTCCATCGGCAGCTCCTGCAACACCTCGCGGCAGAATCCGTTGACGATCAGCGCCACCGCCTCTTCCTCGGCGATGCCGCGCTGGCGGCAATAGAACAGTTGGTCTTCGCTGATTTTCGACGTCGTCGCCTCATGCTCGAGGCGCGCCGAGGCATTGCGCGATTCGATATAGGGCACCGTATGGGCGCCGCAGCGCTCACCGATCAGGAGCGAATCGCACTGTGTGTGATTGCGCGCGTTATCGGCCTTGCCCTGAACCCGCACCAGGCCGCGATAGGTTTGCTCGGCGCGGCCGGCCGATATGCCTTTGGAGACGATGCGGCTTTTGGTGTCCTTGCCGATATGGATCATCTTGGTGCCGGTATCGGCCTGCTGGCAATTGTTGGTGATGGCGATCGAATAGAACTCGCCGGACGATCCGTCGCCGATCAGCAGGCAGCTCGGATATTTCCAGGTGATGGCGGAGCCGGTTTCCACCTGGGTCCAGGAGATCTTGGAATTGCGCCCGCGGCAGGCGCCGCGCTTGGTGACGAAATTGAAGATTCCGCCCTTGCCGTTTTCGTCGCCCGGATACCAGTTCTGCACCGTCGAATATTTTATTTCGGCGTCATCGAAGGCGACCAGTTCGACGACGGCGGCGTGCAATTGGTTTTCGTCGCGCATCGGCGCCGTGCAGCCTTCGAGATAGCTCACATAGGAGCCCTCGTCGGCGATGATCAGCGTTCTCTCGAACTGTCCGGTATTGGCGGCGTTGATGCGGAAATAGGTGCTCAACTCCATCGGGCAGCG
>CAJXFT010000223.1 GCA_913053235.1 uncultured Alphaproteobacteria bacterium | reverse complement strand
AAGGCCGAGGAAAAGGCGGCGCGCCTGCCGGCGATCATGACCATTCCGCTGATCATCTTCATCCTGCCGGCGCTCTTCGTCGTGGTGCTGGGCCCGGCGATCCTCAGCATCGCCGACTCGTTCATGATGCGCTAGCGCATACGGACTAGTCGGTGCCGAGCTCCGGCTGCAGGCCGCGGATATATTCATAGAAAGCGGCGTTTCCCGCGACCTGGTCGGGCGGCAGGTCGAGGGCGGCGATCTGCTTGGCCGCCGCCAAATCGCCGGCCAGGCCGAGGGCAAGGGCGAGATTCTGCCGCGTGCGCGCGCTGGCGTTGGGAGCCCGGGCGAGCACGCTGAGCACCTGGATTCCCTCTTCGGTGTTGCCGCCCATGGCGAGCGACAGGCCGTAATTGTTGCTGAGCGCGATATTGCCGGGCGCGATTTCAAGCCCCCGGCGGTAGTTCGGCCATGCCTCGGCGTGCCGCCCCAGCATGTCGAGCGCAACGCCCTGGCCGTTGAGCGCGCGGTGATCCTCCGCGTCGAGCGCCAACAGGGCGCCGTATGGCGCGCGCGCCTCTTCGGCGGCGCCGGTGGACAGCAAAGCGGCGCCGAGATTGCGCAGCGCATTCTTCTCCGCCGGATCGCGCACCAGCGCCAGGCGATAGGCAACTATAGCCTCGCCGGTCTGGCCCAACCCATCGAGCGCCCGCCCGAGGCCGACCAGCGGCTCGGCGGCATCCGGATAGAGCTCATGAGCGCGGCGGTAGAGGCTGGCGGCGTTCAGGGCGTCGCCGCCTTCGAGGGTGACGCCCGCGACGCGGAGCAGCGCGGGCAGCGAGGCCGAGGAATCCTCCGTTTCGGCGCCGCCATCGACACCGAACGAGGCGCAGCCGGCCAGCGGCAGCGCCAGCGCGGCGCCGAGGGTGGCGGCATAAACGCAGCGCCTGATTCGAAAATTCACAAATCTCGCCATCATAGTGGAAATATTAAGCCCTTCCCCTTACCCGAACGTAAAGGCCGCGCCTTAATCAGTTTATCAAAGCTTAAACCTTATCTGTTTGAATCTGCCCCATCGAATTGTGAAAGGATGGGAAAGTGGCGGCGAACAGCCAGAGAATCGAAAGCCTCGGCGCTTCCAGCGCAGTGGACAGCTATATCGGACTGACCCGCCTGGTGGAACGATTGCACCGGCGCTTTCTCGACGTGGTCAAGGTCGAACTGGTAAATCTCGATGTCCGCGACATCAATCCGGTTCAAATGCTGCTGTTGAGCGATATCGACGAGGAAACCAGCGTGCGCGACCTGACGCGGCGTGCCTATCATCTCGGTTCGAGCATTTCCTACAATCTCAAAAAGCTCGACGAGTGCGGCTATATCGAACAGGAGCGCTCGGCGCATGACCGGCGCTCGGTGCGTGTGCGGCGAAGCGAAAAGGGCGAAAGCCTGTGCGCTGCTCTGCGCGAGCGCGAGCGCGGACAGGCGGAAGAAATATTCTCAAGCGAAGCCGCCCAAAGTGATTTGGATACCGCCCATACGATGCTGCGCCGGCTCGAGCAGAGCTGGTATAATTACGTCCAGGCCGGACATTTCAGCGGCACCTAGTCGCGCCGTACAAATCGCCGCTCGCCGCTATCAATCGAAGCTGGCCGGCTTTTCCATGCCGACGCGGGTCCAATAATTCTCGGGTATCAGTTCGGGCCGCTTGTAGAATAGCCAGCGGCAGGGTTTGGCGGCGTCGGGGTCGAAATCGGTGACCCACAGCGGATGGCCGCCCCATTCGATGGGGAGGATTTCATTGACCGCGCAATGGGCGCAGTAATAGGGCACGTCTTTGCGCCCCCAGGACCAGGGATGCGCTTCCTTGGTGGTGCCGAACTCGTAAGGCGGATCGAGGCGCGAAGGCGTCCCGTCCAGCGAATCGCCGCGCCGCATGCGCCCGCCGCTGCCGCAGGGGTCCATCGTGATGGCGAATTTTTCATCGTCTTCGCTGACCGTCAGCTCGCCGTCCTGCGCCGGGCCCGAGCGATGGGCGCGCATCATCTCGGCGGTCAGGTCGACCTGCGTCTTGACCGGCATCTTGCGAAACGCCTTCCAGGTGCGCCGCAGCATCCATTTATCCTGGGTCGCGCGCAGCATGACATAGACCTCGGCCTCGCCGAAGCGCTCGGCAATTTTGCCGAGCATGTCCCACATCCAGTCGCAATAAAGATCGTGCAGCGATTTGAATTCGTCATGCGCGGTGCGCGTTAATTGTTTGGCTTCCTCGTAACGGCCGGCATCGATGGCTTCCTCGGCAAGCAGATGGGTCGGCTTGCCGAGCGTTTCTGCTTCGTCGGTGCGCAGCAAGCGCCCGGCGAAATCGCTTAAGTGGAGCATCGCGCTCTCCCGCTCAATGCCGCGCCACCGCGGCGAGGATGGTGACGACGGCGGCGGCGGCGTCGTTGCCGATCCAGCCGCCGCCATTTTCCGCCAGGCCGATACGCGCCCCTTCTGTTTGGCGCGGGCCGGCGCGGCCGCGCAATTGATCGGCCAGTTCGACCAGTTGCGCCGCGCCGGTGGCGCCGATCGGGTGGCCCTTGCTGATCAGGCCGCCACTCGGATTGATCGGCATGGCGCCGCCGAGCGCGGTACGCCCGGAATGGAGCAGCGCCAGGGCCTCGCCGGGCGGGCACAGGCCAAGCTGTTCGGAGAGGATGAATTCGGCCGGCGCCGCCGCGTCATGCAGCTCGACGACGCTGAGATCCTCCGGCCCCAGGCCGGCCGCTTGATACGCCGCGCGCGCCGCGGCAGTGGCGACCGGCGCCGCCTCGGGGTCGTCGCCCTGGCCGGAACGGATTTCCGTGGCCAATATCCGCACCGGCTGAATATCCCGCTTCGCCGCCGCTTGCTCGCTCATCACCACCAGGGCGGCGGCGCCGTCGCCGATCGAGGAACACATCATCAGGGTGATCGGGTCGGCGATCATGCGGCTCGCCAGCACGTCCGCGACATCGACATCGGCGCGGAACTGGGCGATCGGATTGAGCGCCCCGGCATGGCGCTGCTTGACCGAGACGCGGGCAAAATCCTCCGCCGTGGCGCCGCTCGCCGCCATATAGTCACGCGCGACACTGGAGTAGAGGTCCATGAACACCGATCCGGTGCCGGCGCCGTCGGGCGAAATGCGCGCCTTCAGCGCCTCGAGCTCGGCCAGATCCGCCGCCGCTTCGAGCGCCTTGATCGGCTTGGAGCGGTCTTCATTGCTCATCTTTTCGGCGCCGATGGCGAGCGCCACCTCGACGCTTCCCGAGGCCACCGCCATATGGGCGAGATGAAAGGCGGTGGAGGACGAGGCGCAGGCATTCTCCACATTGACGATGGGCTTGCCGAGAAGGCCGGTATTCCTGAGCGCCACCTGGCCGCGCACGCATTCCTGCCCGTTTAAGAGGCCGCCGGCGGCATTGCCGAAAAACACCATCTCGACATCGCCGATATCGACGGCGGCGTCTTTCAACGCGTCGCTGACGGCGCGCTCGGCGAGCGGGCGCACGCCGCTGTCCATGAATTTGCCGAACGGTGTAATGCCGGTGCCGCCGATCATCGCCTTACGCATGCTCAATTCCCCAATTCATATCTTGCGGTCATGGCCGATCCAGAATTGCTCGCGGACTTTCCGCTTGAGCACCTTGCCGACGCCCGAGCGCGGCAATTCGTCCCAAAATTCGACTGTCTTCGGTGTCTTGTAGGCGGAGAGCCCTTCTTTGCACAGCGCGATGATTTCCGCTTCCGCGACGCTCTCGCCGCTCTTCAGCTCGACGATCGCCTTGACCGCCTCTCCCCATTTCTCGTCGGGCACCCCGATCACGGCGCAATCCTGCACCGCCGGGTGGCTCCAGATCAGCCGTTCGATCTCGATCGGATAGACGTTGAGCCCGCCCGATATGATCATATCCATTTTTCTGTCGACGATGTAGACGAAGCCGTCCGCGTCCTTGTAGCCGATATCGCCGGTATGATGCCAGCCATGCTGGCGGTTGGCTTCGCTGGCCTCCGGGTCGCCGTAATAACCGAGCGAGACGAAGGTGCCGCGCACCACGATCTCGCCCCATTCGCCCTCGGCCAACAGATTGCCGTCATCGTCCATCATCTCGACTTTCACGAATACCGGCGGCCGGCCGCAGCTCAGGAGTCGCTTTTCCTTGTCCGGCGCGCTCAGCGCCTCGAGATGATCGGCCGGCGAAAGGATGCCGATGGTGCACGGGCATTCGGCCTGGCCGTAGATCTGCGTCATGCACGGCCCGAACAGGTCGATCGCCTGCTTCACCTTGTCCGCCGACATCGGCGCGCCGCCATAGACAAAATAATCCATCGCCGAGAAATCGAAATCCCCGGCCTTGGGGTGGGCCAGCATCATGTAGATCACGGTCGGCGGCAGAAAGCTGTGCGTGACGCGGTATTTGTGCATCGCCTCGAGAACCGCGAGCGGATCGGCGCGTGGGATGCACACCACGGTGCCGCCATAGGCCAATACCGGCCAGGCGAAGACGCCGGCGCCGTGCGACATCGCCGAGGCGATCAAATGCACCGGCAGTTTTTGGATCGGCATGTGGGCGTAGACATTGGCGCACCACGCCTCCCAGATCAGGTTCGACCACATCGCGCCCTTGGGCTGGCCGGTGGTGCCGCCGGAAGTGAAATGGCTGATCACCTTGTCGCGGTAATCCGGCAGCTCGGGCGCCTCGGCCTCGAAAGCGGCGATGAAATCGCCGAAATTGGGGTGGCTCATGCCGGGTTTGTCGAGGCAGATGACATGTTTCAGCCGCGGGCAATTCGCCTTGATGCGGGCGATCTCACCCTCGAAGCTGGAATGGTAGAACAGCCATGCCGCATCGCGGTCGTTGATGACATAGATATTCTCGTCGATCGAGGCCAGGGCGGCGAGGCCGACCCAGACGCCGCCGGCGCGCGCCGCGCCGATCCAGGCCTCGAAGGCCGGCGCCCCGTTGGGGCTGAGAATAGCCACCGTATCCTCGACCTCGAGGCCGCCGGCGATCAGCGCGTTGGCGGTGCGGTGGCTGCGCATCGCCACCTCGCGGTAGGAATATTCGCCGTCGGCGTCTATCAGGCAGGCGCGCTCCGGATAATATTTGAGGCCGCGTTCGAAATAGTCGATCAGGCGCATGGCAAAGGCTTCGGCAATTTCCGTTCCTGGAAGGGATTCAAGTTCCTACAAGAATTGGCTCGGCAATTCAAACAGCAGCATGCGCTGCCCCGATTCATATCTTGCGCTCATTTTATATCTTGCGGTCATGGCCGGCCCAAAAGCGCTCCCGGACTTTGCGTTTGAGCACCTTGCCGACGCCTGAGCGCGGTAGCGCATCCCAAATCTCGACCGTCTTCGGCGCCTTGTAGGCGGAAAGCGTGGCTTTGCACAGCGCGATGATTTCCGCCGCCGTGACCGACTGCCCCGATTTCAGTTCGATCACCGCCTTGACGGCCTCACCCCATTTCTCGTCGGGCACCCCGATCACGGCGCAATCCTGCACCGCCGGGTGGCTCCAGATCAGCCGTTCGATCTCGATCGGATAGACGTTGAGCCCGCCCGATATGATCATATCCATTTTTCTGTCGACGATGTAGACGAAGCCGTCCGCGTCCTTGTAGCCGATATCGCCGGTATGATGCCAGCCATGC
>CAJXFT010000222.1 GCA_913053235.1 uncultured Alphaproteobacteria bacterium | reverse complement strand
CCTTGAAGGCCGTCCATTTGGCGACGTTTTCCGGCACCGTCCAGCTTTGCGACAGCCGATCCATGTCGGTCCGGCGGCGCGCGATATCGCGCCACACGGCTTCGCGCTCGGCCTTGAAGGCGTCGTTGCCGGTCAATATCCAGCCGCGCAGGCTGGCCAGCGAGGCGTGAATATCGTCGACCATGGACGCACTTGCATCCGCCGTCGGGACGCGCAGCTCGGCGATGCGAACAATTCTGGTGTTTACATTATCCACCTTGAACAGGGGTGATGCCGACGGCGGCGGCGAGTACGACAGAGACCGCCGCAAAGCCGAGCGCCAGGCGCCCGCCGATGTTCATTTTGAATTTGAGACCGATTTTAGGTAATTTCATTTTGCCCACTCCTATACCCGAACTGAATGCTCATGGTCGCGCGATTATTGGCGTTATCGCCCCAACGGGGTTTTCCTACTCCGCCGGTATGGTAAAAAAATAGGGCGGTCCGGTTAATGACCGGTAAATATTAGAAACATTTCACATCAGTTTGCGGATTGGCCAAAACGAAATTGTCACTCCACCGCCCCCAAGAGGGCGATGCCGCCGACCACCAGCGCCACACCGCCCCATTGCACCAGGCTGACCGGCTCGCGCAGGAAGATGCGGGCGAGCACCACGGCGACAACCGCATAAGCCGAACTGGCGACGATCGCGAACTCGCCGTTGACATAGCCGAGACCGAGATAGACGCCGAGATAGCCCATGGTGTCGAGCACGCTGAGGGCGATCAGAATGGGCCACAGGCGCGGGTAAAATCGCGGCGCCTCGCGGCGCAGCATGAACCACAGGATGAACAGGATGGCGCCGGTGATGCGCACCGCCACCATGGTCTGCCACGGTCCGTAGATCTCGATGGCCTGGCCGGCGCTGATCAGGGTCACGGCAAAACAAAGGGCGCCGCCCAGCGAAAGAAAAATCGAGCGCCGGATCACGGCGCCGCCATATTGCTCGCGCCAACTGCCGGTCGAGGAAATCACCCGGGCGACCAGCCAGATGCCGGCCATGGTGACCAGCATGGCGAGCCAGTGCCACCATTTCGGGCTGGCGCCGAGCGCGATCGAGATCGGTACCGCGAAAGCGGGATAGCTCGAGACCACGGGCGAGGCCAGCGACACCGGCCCCGTGCTCAAAGCCTCATAGAGCAGGATCGTGGCGAGCGCGGTGGTGGCGCCGGCGCCGATCAGAAACCCCAGGCCGGCAAGGCCGAGGGCATCGGGGTTGTGCCACAGCATGGTATCGCCGCGCAGCCACATGAAGAGAAGCAGCGCCCCCAGGCCAATCACCGAAACGGCGAGAAAGGAAGCGGCGACGCCGACCGAACGCCCGGTGAAGCGGGCGATGAAATCGGCAAAGCCCCATGATATGGCGGCGCCGGCGCCCCATATGACCGAGCCGCCGCCCATCACAGGCAGCCAGGCGATGCGTGGCGCCGGCCGACCGGGCGGCGCGACTCGGTGTTCGATGGGGTGGCGGAAAGCAATTCTGACATGGCGCCAGCGGATTATGTCCGCCCGTCCATGGGCGCGCCAGTGCCAAATTCGGCGCCGGGCAAGCGGTTGGAAACGCGGCGCGCTTTGGATTGCCGGCGCCGTGGATTACCTGTGACTTACAAACGCAGGAGGACCCGTCATGACCGATATCACCGCCATCACATCAAATGGGGCGAACAATATCGTCCTTGCCGTCGAAGCCGGTATGCGACGATTGCGCCGCGAATTTGCGCCGGCGCGGCCTCGGGGCGCCCGCTGTCACGCTTGCCGGGGCCGATTGCTGCGCGATTATATCCGCCTCGGGCGAAGCGACGTTCAGGGGCGCCCGATCTGGCTTCACACCGGTCCCTGCCTGGCGCGATACGCTTCGTTAAGCCTGCGCAGGGCCGAGGCCTGGCTGCGTTGAAGCGGCGCGGCGGAAGTCTAACGCGGCGTATCGCGCGACAAATGGGTCGAGAGATAGTCGAGGATTTGCTTGCGTTCCTCCGGCTCCAACGCGTCCATGCCCTGTTCCTCGACCATCCAGTCGAGGGTTTCGTCCCAGATATCCCGCGCCAGCCGTTGCTGCGCCACCAGCATGGCGGAATGGCAGGCGTTGCAGGCATCGAAAGTGGTCTCGCGCCCGGCACCCGGCGGAAGCCCGCCGTAATCCTCCTCATCCTCCCCCGCCAGCACGGCGGAAAGCGGCAGGATAACGACAGCGGACAGCAACAGCGCCCGTGCCGCCGGGTGAGCCCAAAGCAATGCTATGACGGCACGCGGAGCGCGACGCGATGCATCGAATTGTTGAGATATCCCTTGGCGTTCCAGGCCATCGCAAAGGGCTGCATGCGTCCCCGGTCATCCGTGGCGCGCGCCCATACTTCGTAATAGCCCTTGGAAGGGAAGCGGATGCGGGCGCGCCAGTTCTGCCACGCATAGCGATTGACCGGCGTGTCGAGTTCGGCGCGTTGCCAGGTGGCGCCAAAATCATGCGTGACGTCGACCCGCGCCACCAGGCTGTCGCCGGCCCAGGCATGGCCGCGCACTTCCATCACCCTGTTGTCGACGCCGAGCGCGGCGCCGGATCGGGGATAGGTGATCAGCGATTTGACCGGCATGGCCTGGATGATGCGCCAATCCTCATCGGGGATTTTTTCGCCCGGCGCCACCGGATAGGCCGGGGTGCGATAGGCCTTGCCGGTCATTTTCCTGCCGTCATGGACCTGATCGCGGAGCCAGATCCGGCGCACCCATTTGCCCGAGACGGAACCCGGCCAACCGGGCGCGACGATACGCACCGGAAAGCCGTGCCAGTGCGGCAGCGCCTCGCCGTTCATCTGCCAGGCCAGCAATGTATGCGGCTCCATCATCTTCCAGATCGGCGCGCCGCGCGAGATGACGTCCTTTGAGGCGTCGCCGGAGAGATGCCGGTCGTTGCCGTAACAGCCGCTATAGACGGCGCTCTCGCGAATGCCGGCGGCGCGCAGCACATCGGCCATGCGCACACCGGTCCAGCGCGCGCAGCCGACGGCGCCGGTGCTCCACTGGTTGCCCTTGGCCGGCGGATCGAAGGAGGCGCGGCCATTGCCGCCGCACTCGACCTGCAACGCCAATGTATGGGAGACAAATTTGTTCATTAAATCGGCGAGGGAAAGGCTCAGCGGATTGTCCACTTCGCCGTCGATCACCAGCTTCCAGCCCGATGCATCGCCGGCCCTGGCGGCGTCCGGCACCAGGCCGTTGTTGCGGACGAAGTGGCGGGAATTGGGTGTGATGGCGTCATCCAGGAGATGCGCCGGCGTTTCGGCGTTGAGCGGCCGGTCGTTGAGCAGTCTGAGGCCGTCCTTGCCTTCGATCACGAACGGCTCATGCTCGGAGGCGAACGCCGCCGGCACCAGCCCGCCCGGCATGTGGCGCGCGAATGGAATGGTCGCGCCCAGCGCCGCGCCCATGGCGGCCAGCCCTGCGCCCTTGAGGAAACCGCGCCGGCTGGCTTGATGCCCCGACTTTCCGGTTCGCCGGCCAAACGCCAGCGCGTCGGCGCGCTCGGGATCGTTGCGATAAATCTCAAACAGGCCGCGTTCGGTTTTGCTCATTTTCAATTCCCTCGCCGCAATTTCGCCGAATAGTCGATTTTAACAACCGGCCGACATCGAGACAATGTGGTGTTGATTTCTCGCCCGGCCGACTTATACCAGGGAGCGGTGACACGAATATGCAAAAGCGAATCCTCATATTTAGCGACAGCCACAGCCACTGCGGCGTGGGGATCAACATGGCGGCCCTGCTCGAAGAATTGCTCGCGCGCGGCTACGAGACGTTCTGCGCCCAACAGCGGGAGGACACCGGGATTCAGCGCCGGCTGGCGAAACTGGGGGTGAGATATTTCTGGTTTCCGCGTGCGCCGGGGGAAGATATCGCCGCCTTCATCAACGATCAGGCGACACCCGAAAAAATATTTCGCGAGACGCGCCCCGACCTCATCTTTTGCGCCAACGGCACGCCGGCGGGAAGTCACGGCGCCATCCAGGCGGCGCACAAGCTCGGCATTCCCTACATGATCCGCGAGGGGCTGGTTGCCGAGCAATTCTTCGGCGGCAATGACGGCGAACGCGCCGCCTTACGGCGCAACTACATGGGGGCCCGCGCGGTGATCACCAAAAGCCGGGAAAATCTCGATTTCCTGCAGTCCCGCCTCGACTTGCCGGCGGATTTCGGGCGGGTAATTCCGAACAGCGCGGCGGATGCATTCTTTACCCCCCGCAACGAAGCGGCGCGCGCCGCCAGGCGGCGGAAACTCGGCCTGTCGGAAGAAGATATCCTGTGCTTTACGGCGGCGGGGCTGAGACCGGTCAAGGGTTACGTCCATCAGATCCAGGCGCTCCGCCATCTCGAACGGCATGCGCTTTTCCAGCGCATCAAGTTCGCCTGGGCGGGCGACGGGCCGATGCGCGAATTTCTCGACCGCCAAATCGCCAGGTTCGGCTTCGCCGACCGCATCCATCTGCTTGGCCATGTCGCCGATGTCGCCGAATGGCTCGATGCGGCGGATATGTTCATTCTGCCGTCGCTCGGCGAAGGCATGCCGGGATGCGTGCTCGAGGCGATGGCCAAGGGCGTGCCGGTGATCGCGACGCCGGCCGGCGGTACGCCCGAGGCGCTTGGCGATTGCGGCCATCTGCTGCCTGAAACGGAAGACGAAAATACCCGCGCTAGCGCCCTGGCCGAAGCCATTTTGCGCTGGGCCGATGACGACAACGCCCGCCGCCGCGCCGGTGAGCGCGCCCGCGCCCGGGCGCGCGCCCGTTTCACCCGGGCGCCGATGTTGAAGGCCTATATGGAATCAATCGAACAGCTGTTCGCGGCGCTTTGAAGACGCTGTGTCTCACGCCCTTCTCAGCGTCGCCGCGAGCAGGCCGGCGGCGATCAGGAACGAGCCGCCGAGGCGGTTTATCAGGCGCATCAAAGCGGGGCGCTGGAAACGGGCGTGCAGCTCTCCGGCCAGCAATGCCCAGAGGAGGATGTTGAGCGCCGCCAGGCCGACGAAAGTGGCCTCGAGAATGACGAACTGCATCAGCAGCGGGTGCGTTGAATCGATAAATTGCGGCACGAAGGTGATGAAAAACAGAATGCTCTTGGGGTTGAGCGCGGTCACCACATAGCAGTTCCAGAACATCCGCCCGGCACCGCTTTGCGAATATTTTCCACCCTGCAATCGCTCCAGCGACGGCTTGGCGCGCCACATTTGAATGCCGAGCCAAATCAGATAGGCGGCACCGGCCAGCTTGAGCGCCGTAAAAAAGCTGGCCGAGGCGGCGAGGATGGCGCCGGCGCCCAACAGCGAGGCGGTCATGGCGGTAAAATCGCCGAGCGCCACGCCGGGAACCGTGGCCCAGGCGCTGACGCGCCCGCGCCCCAGGGCATAGCTCACCGCCAGCATGACGGTCGGCCCCGGAATGGCCAGCAGGATCAAGCTGGCCACCGCGAAGGCCAGCCAAATTTCCAACGCCATTAACTGGCCTCCAAGCGCGGGCATCGACGACGGGAGAATTGCCGCGGGGTAATACTCATGCCGGCGTCCAACGCCTCATTCAAGCGCCTCCCTAAGAGCCTCGGCCAATTTTGACTTTCGAAACGGCTTGTCGAGCAGGGTTTCGGTTTCGCGAAT
>CAJXFT010000221.1 GCA_913053235.1 uncultured Alphaproteobacteria bacterium | reverse complement strand
CGCCGAAAGCCCACCACTGGCCGCTCACCGCCATGATCGCCAGCATGACGACGGTGGCGGCGACGAGCAGGCCGCAGGCGAGAGCGAGCGAGGTCGTCTTCGGCGGGCGCATCAGCGGCACGAGAACCGCGCGCAGCGCATAGCTGAACGTCGCCACCAGGCTGAGCGCCAGCCATCCCGCCATGCCGGGCTCGGGCAGGCTGGCCTTGGGCAGCAGGATCACCAGCACGCCGACAAGGCCGATGCAGATGCCGGCGAAGCGCATCACGCCGAAGCGCTCGAGCCCGAGGGCGAGCGCCATCAGATAAATCACGCCCGGCGTTAGGGCGAGGACGATCGGCAACAGGCTGGCCGGCAGCTTGGGCGCGACATAGCTCAACACCAGATAGGGGATCGCCACGTTGAGCAGCGCCATCACCACATAGATGCGCAAATGGGCGCCCGTCATGGCCGGCAATTGGCGCACAGCGGCGGCGATCGCCAGGATGATCAGCGTCGCGCCGGCGGATTGCCAAAACACAAACGGGATGACCGGCACGCCGTTGGTGATGGCGAGCTTATTCAATGTGAAGCTGACGCCGAAGCAGAGGCCGAGCACGAGAAGAATAGTCAGCGCCAGGGCGCCGGCCTGCCGCGGGCGTGGCGCGGATGCCCGGGTTGGCGAAGAATTGTTCACATCATGATCCGTTCGGCCGGCGAAGCTGCCATTGTCGCGCCTCGGCGCCGATATTGATAGCCCGCCGATAGCCGGCGCCGGGCTTGGAGCGCAACCCCAGCAATGCTAGAAAGGGGGCGCCGAATTTGCCGACGCGGAGAATGATCGATGAGCGAGCCAGCCGCCAGCGCCGCCAATGCCAGGGATGACACTGAATCCGGTAAACCTTCACGCGCGAAATTCCGCTGGGACGATCCCTTCCTTCTCGACGAGCAGTTCTCGGAAGAGGAAAGCCTGGTGCGCGATACGGCGCATGCCTACGCGCAAGGCAAGCTCATGCCGCGCATTCTCGAAGCCAACCGGCATGAGCATTTCGACCGCGAAATCATGAACGAGATGGGCGCCCTCGGCATGCTCGGCGCGACCATCGACGGCTATGGCTGCGCCGGCGTGTCCTATGTCTGCTACGGCCTGATGGCGCGCGAGATCGAGCGCGTCGATTCGAGCTACCGCTCGGCGATGAGCGTCCAATCGAGCCTCGTCATGCACCCCATCAACGCCTATGGCAGCGACGCGCAAAAGCAGAAATACCTGCCCCGCCTGGCGACCGGCGAGCTGGTCGGCTGCTTCGGGCTGACCGAGCCCGATCACGGCTCCGATCCGGGTTCGATGGTCACCCGCGCCAAGAGCTGCGACGGCGGCTTTCTGTTGTCGGGGGCAAAAAACTGGATCACCAATTCGCCGATCGCCGATGTCTTCGTCGTCTGGGCCAAGAACGATGAAGGGGTGATCCGCGGCTACATCCTGGAAAAGGGTATGAAAGGGCTGGCGGCGCCCAAGATCGAGGGCAAATTCTCGCTCAGAGCCTCGATCACCGGGATGATCCAGATGGACGAGGTATTCGTGCCGGCGGAAAACGAGCTGCCCGGCGCCTCGGGCCTTGGCGGGCCGTTCGGCTGCCTCAACCGGGCGCGCTACGGAATCGCCTGGGGGGCGCTCGGCGCCGCCGAATTCTGCTGGCACGCGGCGCGCGGCTACACGCTCGAGCGCATGCAGTTCGGCCGCCCGCTGGCGGCCAACCAGCTGATCCAGAAAAAACTCGCCGACATGCAGACCGAGATCTCCATCGGGCTGCAATCCTGCCTCAGGGCGGGCCGGCTGTTCGACGAGGGGCGTCTCGCGCCCGAGGCGATCTCCCTGATCAAGCGCAATTCCTGCGGCAAGGCCATCGAGATCGCCCGCACGGCGCGCGACATGCATGGCGGCAACGGCGTCTCCGATGAGTACCACGTCATTCGCCACGTCATGAATTTGGAAGCGGTCAACACTTACGAGGGCACGCACGACGTGCACGCTCTAATCCTGGGCCGGGCGCAAACCGGCCTGCAGGCATTTTTCTAAAGGAGGCGGCATGGCAAAAACCAGGCGCGTGAAAGCGACGAAGGCAAAGGGGAAAAGCAAAATTCTCCTGGGCGCCATCGCCGACGATATCGCCGGCGCCACCGATCTTTGCGATGTTCTGGTCGGCCAGGGCATGCGCACCGTTCTGGAAATCGGCGTGCCCCGGAACGATGAGCCGGCGCTCGACGCCGACGCCGTGGTGATCGCCTTGAGCACCCGCACCGGCCCCGCCAAGGCGGCGGTACGCCAGTCGCTGGCGGCTTTGCGCTGGCTCCAGGCGCGCGGCGCAAAGCAGATTTTCTTCAAATACCGCCCGACCTTCGATTCCACCAACCGTGGCAATATCGGGCCCGTCGCCGACGCCCTCCTGGACGCCATGGACGAGGATTTCACCGTCATCTGCCCGGCCTTCCCGACCGCCGGGCGCACGCTGTTCCAGGGCCATCTCTTCGTCGACAATCTGTTGCTCTCCGAATCATTCATGCGCACCCATCCGGCAACGCCGATGAAGCAATCAAACCTGATCAAGGTGCTCGGCCGGCAAACCAGGCACAAAGTCGACCTCGTCCCGCATGCCGTGGTGACCGCCGGCCCGGACGCCATCGCCAACCGCCTCAAGCGCCTGCGCAAAGCCGGCAAACGCTTTGCCATCGTCGATGCGGTGACGGACCGCAATCTGGTCGATACCGGCATCGCCTGCCGTGACATGAAACTGGTCACCGGCAGCTCGGGCGCGGCCTTGGCTTTGCCGAAAAATTTCCGCCGCGCCGGACTGTTGGGCCCCGATTCGGGAGCCGACATCCTGCCGCCGCCAAAGGGCTTTGCCGCGGTGGTGGCGGGCAGTTGCTCGGAAGCCACCCTGGTCCAGATCGAGCATATGAAAAAACACCATCCCGCCTTTTTCATCGACGGCATGAAGCTCGGTGGCAAGCGCGATATCGCCAAGGAAGCGCTCGAATGGGCCAAGCCGAAGCTGGCCGACGGCCCGGTGCTGATCTATTCGAGCGCCGACGCCGACAAGGTCAAGAAAGTGCAGCGCAAGCACGGCGTTCAGAAAGCCGGCGATTTGATCGAAGGCTGCCTGGCGAAGACGTCGCGCGGCCTGGTCAAGGCCGGCGTCGGGCAGATGATCGTCGCCGGCGGCTTGACCTCGGCGAAAACCATCGCGGCGCTCAAGATCCACGCGCTGCGCATCGGCCATCAGATCGATCCCGGCGTGCCCTGGACCTTGACCCTCGATGAGCCGCCGATCCACCTGGCGCTCAAGGCCGGCAATTTTGGCGACGAAGATTTCTTCACGCGCGCTTTCGATGCCCTGAAATGATCAAGAAAGATATCTTGTTGGGCGCCGTGGCCGACGATATGACCGGCGCCACCGACCTCTGCAACACGCTGGTCGCCGGCGGCATGCGCACGGTGCAGATGATCGGCGTGCCGCGCCCCGGCGACGTGGTGCCGGACACCGATGCGGTGGTGGTGGCGCTCAAATCGCGCAACATGCAAAACGTCCGCGCCGTGCGCAATTCGCTCGAGGCGCAGGACTGGCTCAAATCCGCCGGCGCCAAGCAGTTTTTCTTCAAATATTGCTCGACCTTCGATTCGACGCCGCGCGGCAATATCGGCCCCGTCGCCGACGGCATGCTGGAGCGCGCCAAGGGCGACATCACCATCGCCTGCCCGGCCTTTCCGACCAATGGGCGCACCGTCTTTCGCGGCCATCTCTTCGTCGGCGATGTGCTGCTTTCGGCCTCGGGCATGCGCAACCACCCGCTGACGCCGATGACCAACGCCAATCTCGTCGAGGTATTGGGCGAACAGACGCCTTACGAGGTCGGCCTGGTGCCGTGGGAAACCGTGGCCAAGGGCGCGGAAGCCATTCGCGAAGCGCTGGCGCGCCTCAGCGGCGAGGGCGTGCGTCACGCAGTCGTCGATGCGCTCAGCGATCAGAACCTAATCGATATCGGACGCGCCGCGGCGGATCTCAAATTGATTACCGGCGGCTCCGGTATCGCCATGGGCCTGCCGGCCAATTTCCGCGCCTCGGGCGCGCTCAGGCGCAGGAAGAGCGCCGCCCGTCTGCCGCGCGCCAAGGGCCACGCCGCCGTCCTCGCCGGAAGCTGCTCGGAAGCGACATTGCAGCAGATCGAACGCATGAAAGAGACCGCGCCCGCCTTCCATGTCGACGCCACCAAGCTCGGCGGCAAGCGCGATATCGTCGCCGAGGCGATGGACTGGGCCAGGCCGCAATTGTCGAGCCAGCCGGTGCTGATCTATGCCAGCGCGCCCCCCGCCGAAGTTACCAAGGCGCAGCGCAAGCATGGCCGCGACAAGGCCGGCCTGCTGGTCGAGCGCGCCCTTGCCAAGATCGCCAAGCGTCTGATCCGGGCGGGCGTCGGCAAGCTGGTGCTGGCCGGCGGCGAAACCGCCGGCGCCGCCGTCAATGCGCTCGGCGTGCGCGCACTCATGATCGGCGGAGAAATCGATCCCGGCGTGCCATGGACCATGAGCCTCGGCGCCCGGCCGCTTCACCTGGCGTTGAAATCGGGCAATTTCGGCGCCCCCGATTTCTTCACCAAGGCGTTCACGGTACTGGATTGAGTGAATCAGCTCTGCGCGAGCGCATCGCGCTGCACGGAAAGTCGCTGTTCGATCGCGGCTATGGCTGCGGCTCGTCAGGCAATCTCAGTCACCGCCTCGATGATGGCCTGCTGGTCACGCCGACCAATTCCTGCATGGGCCGCCTCGACCCCGCGCGGATTTCAAAAATATCGCCGGATGGCGAGCTGCTGGCCGGCGACAAGCCGTCCAAGGAGGCTTTCCTTCATCTCGCCATGTATCGCGAGCGCCCGAGCGCCAAGGCCATCGTGCATTTGCATTCGACCTATTCGGTGGCGCTCTCCTGCCTCGCCGATATCGACCCCGCCGACGTACTGCCGCCGATTACCGCCTATGCGGTGATGCGCGTCGGCAAGCTGCCGCTGGTGCCCTATTTCCGCCCCGGCGATATGGCGCTCGCCGAGGCGGTGGCGAAACTCGCCAAGGCGCACCATGCCGTTCTGCTCGCCAATCACGGCCCCGTGGTCGCCGGCAAGGAACTGGACGGCGCCGTCTACGCGGCGGAAGAGCTCGAGGAGACGGCCAAGCTTCATCTCCTGTTGCGCGGCTGCGATCTCCGCCTGCTGAGCGCCGAGCAGGTGGCGGAACTGCACCAGGCCTTTCCCTCCTAGCGCCGAATCGCATTAAGATTCTACCAAGCGGCACCACCAACCGGAATGCGACCAGCATTCCGGCTGCGCGCCAAGCCAAGGGAGCGGATGCGACCGCCCGGCGATTGAGGGAACAAACAAAAAGAGCGCCCGAGTTAATACGCGGTAAGCCAAGGGAGCGGATGCGACCGCCCGGCGCCTGAGGGGCCAACAAAAAGAAGTTATGTCCAGAATCTTCTGCAAATAGCATTGACCATGTTGCCGAGTGGTTTTTCGACTGCCGCGATCGCCACAATCGTTCCGCTGCGTCGAAGCAGCATAGATACTTGGCTAAATATGCGGGAATTCGGGTCGAGCGCTATCAGCGCTCGGAGAAGGCGCTGACCCGCCGGCCCATGCCGTGGTGCTGTCGCTGGACGAGAAGAGCCAGATCCAGG
>CAJXFT010000220.1 GCA_913053235.1 uncultured Alphaproteobacteria bacterium | reverse complement strand
GGAGGTGCTGGGACAGGCGATGATCGCCTCGGCCGCGGACGCGGTGACGCTGGCCATCGGCCTGGTCGGCGTGATGGCGCTGTTCCTCGGCCTGATGAAGGTCGCCGAGCGCGGCGGGTTGTTGGTGATCATCGCCCGCCTGGTGCGGCCGATGATGGTGCGGCTGTTTCCCGAGGTGCCGCCCGAGCATCCGGCGATGGGGGCGATGATCCTCAACATGTCGGCCAATGCGCTCGGCCTCGGCAACGCGGCGACGCCGTTCGGCATCCGCGCCATGCAGCAACTGGACAGGCTCAATCCGGTCAAGGGCACGGCGAGCAACGCGATGATTCTTTTCCTCGCCATCAACACCTCGAGCGTGACCCTGCTGGCGACCGGCGTGATCGCGCTCCGCGCCGCTTCGGGCTCGGACAATCCGGCCGGCATCGTGCCGACCACCCTGGTCGCCACCATCTGCTCGACCGCCACCGCGATCGTCGTCGCCAAGCTCTGCATGCGCTGGTTCCCACCCGCCACCGCGCTGCCCGCTCAGGCAATGGAGCAAAGCGATACCACAGACGAGATCGACGACGGCGCCCCGGCGGATAGCGAAGAGTTTGAAGAGGACGGCCAATTGGAACAGGCCGCCGCGCGGCCCTACCCGGCCTATGTCTCCTATCTGACGCTCGGCGGCATCGCCGGCTTCATCCCGCTGACGGTGTTTTACGGCCGCGAGATCGCGCCCTGGATCATTCCCGGCCTGATGCTGCTGCTGCTCGGCTTCGGCGTCGCGCGCCGGGTGCGCATCTATGAAGTATTCGTCGAGGGCGCGCGCGACGGCTTTCAGGTGGCGCTCCGTATCATCCCCTATCTGGTGGCGATCCTGGTCGCGGTCGGCATGTTCCGCGCCTCGGGCGCGCTGGAATGGATCATCACCCCGATCGGCCGCGTGACGGAGCATATCGGCATGCCGGCGGAGGCGCTGCCGATGGCTATCCTGAGGCCGCTGTCGGGATCGGGCGCCTACGGCATTCTGGCCTCGATCATCAACGATCCGAATATCGGCCCGGACAGCTATACCGGCTATCTCGTCTCGACCCTGCAGGGCTCGACGGAAACCACTTTCTACGTGCTCGCGGTCTATTTCGGCGCGGTGCAGATCCGCCGCATCCGCTACGCGCTGATCCCGGCTCTGTCGGCCGATCTCGCCGGCATCATCGCCGCCGTGGCGATCGTCTCGCTGATGTATGGGTGAGGGCGAGGCCGTCGAGATGATGTCCGCTCCTGTGAAGGGTTGTCGAAGCCCTCGGTGAACCAATCATAGATAGGCGCAAGCAAGTCGCGAGCTTCGGCCGTCTTGTCCTGGTTACGCCACAGGCGGGCGAGGCTCATCGCGGCGCGCAGTTCCAGCGAACGCGGAGATTACCCGCCTTCCGACGATAAAGATCCCCAATTCTCACGACGTACAAATGCCACGACCTCATGTAATGGCAGCACGTTCGCGGCTATCAATAGCATGCGGCAATCGCCTCGGTATTCTCGAACGCCTTCTGATTGCGCCAGGCACCTGTCGCCTTTGTTCTATCGGGTGCTTTCGCCGCGCCGGTAAAGGAGCCTGCATTTGTCGAACATATCGGCATTGACCACTCGGGCGCGCCGACGCCGATCACCGGAACCAAGGGTCGGCGAAGCGGAACCCGCCGGTCGCGGGCGATGCCGAACGCGCACGCCCGGCCGCCGATTTGCGAATGATCCGATCAGAGGCCCATCTGCGCGATCAATGCCTTGGTCAACGGATCCCGGGCGTTGCCGAGGCGGTCCGTGATGGCAAAGTGATTGTCGCCCGGCGTCGCTACGTAATCCGCCTTGATCCGGTGGAACCTGAGACGGGCCGCGTATTCGAGTGACTGCCAGTGAAAGAGGTCCGGCTCCGCGCCGCCCACGGCGACGATCGAGGGCCCTTTTGCGATGGGCGGCAGGTACATCGGGCTCATGGCTTTGGCTTCCCTGGCCGTCAGTCGGATGTCCGGCTGCAGTTGCGAGTGGCGATGCGGCTCGATGTCGAACAGCCCGCTCAAAGGCGCGCTTCCCTTGATCAGGTTTTTCGGCAGGCGACCCTCCTTCGACCAGTCGGTCGCGATCATCATCCCGGTCATCCTGGAGGTCAAAGATGTCTTCGACCCTGCCATCATAGCGATCCGCCCATATATGACCGCCGGTGACCGCATCGATGAGTTGGGGGCCGATGCGTACCCTATTCCCTGCTTGGCGAACGCTGCCTTCCAAGATGTAGTGAACTCCCAATTCGCGCGCGATCTGCTTGACATCGCCCGCCTTTCCCTTGAACGCAAACGCCGAGTGACTGGCGATCACAAAGAGGTCGCGATAGCGCGACAGCTCCGTTGTGATGTCCTCGGTGACGGCGTCGGCGAAGTGGTCCTGGTCGGAATCGCCGCTTATGTTATTGAACGGCAACACGGCGATGGAAGGCTTCGACGGAAGCGGCAAAACATCGCCTTCCGAATTTATTTGGCCTGATTCCGTTTGTTTTGGCGTTACGGAATAAACCCGGACCGGCTGCGCGATGTTCTTGAGCTGCTTTTCGCCAAGATCCTCAAAATCGACTTCCGCCCGACCGCGTGCCTGGCGATAGGCTTCTTCCGAAATGCACACGCCGCCGTGCTCCGCGAGTTGCTCCATGCGCGCCGCGACGTTCACGCCGTCGCCATAGATGTCATCGCCATCGACGATGATCTCGCCGAGATTTATGCCGACGCGAAATACGATCCGTCGGTCCTCGCGCTCACCTTCATTGCGCGCGGCCATGTCCTGCTGAATCGAGACCGCGCACTCGACAGCATCGACCACGCTGGCAAATTCGACCAACGCCCCGTCGCCCATCAACTTGACGAGGCGGCCATTGCGTTCGTTGATCCTGGGATCAACGAGATCGCTCCGGTGCGCCTTCAGACGCGCCAGGGTCCCGGCCTCGTCGGCCGCCATCAACCGGCTGTAGCCGACAACGTCCGCGCTCAGGATCGCGGCAAGCCTGCGCTCGACCTTCTCTGCCATGAGCCTCCCTCGCACCCAAGTGAGGGTAAAATTGGAGAGTAAGCACGCATTCTCGGAATTTTCTCTAATCGGTCAGCGAATTGCGCAATTGGCGGCGGCGCTCCAGCAGGCGGCGGATGCGGATGGGGAGCGCGCCTTCGTCGAGGATATCGCGGTCGGCCAGGACACGGATCAAGTCTTCGATGACGCGCACCAATTCGAGGTCGGTCGCAGCCAACTGCTTGAGGGTCAATTCCGATTCTTCCGAATCCGGCTTATCCATGATTTTTCCTCCTGCCTGCGGTTGTGTTCTTGATCATCATTCTAACCCGATTGGCGGAGCGAGGGCGAGTCGCGGTTGAGGGCTTTGTGAAGTTCGCCCAGTTCGGCCAATTCGAACTTCAGGCCGCGGCGTTCCTCGGCGCCGCTGGCGGCGGCACGCATCTGGCGCTTGATGTCCTGCATGATGCGCGCCAAGGCCGCGACGACCTCGCGCCGGCGCTTGTCGCCGCCGATCTCCAGCACCACCTCCTGGTTCATCATCAGGTCCGAATAGGCGGCGCGATCGGCGCGCCCGAGGCGGGTCAATTCAGCGTCGAGCTCGCGCCAGGCGGCCTTCCAGTCTTCATAGACGGCGGCGCGCGGGCGCCGGCCCTCGAGCGCCACCATAATGCGCACGAACTGCCACACCGCTATTCTCATCTCGCGCCGCTTCGACATGCCGCCCTTTTCGCTTTCGCTCAATTGGCGGCCAACATATCGCGGTTCCGCCGAGCCCGCATTCGATATAATCTGATCTCCCATATCAGCGGAGAGAGGCCATGAATCTGGACAGCATTTTCGCCGACCTCGCACTCGAGGCGGCGTGCCGCCAGGGCGGCGAGCGGGCGGTCTACACGCCGATCGACGGCAGTGAAATCGCCCGCGTGCATGATGATGACGGCGCTTCGGCGGGGCAAAAAATCGCCGCCGCCGAGGCCGCCTTCAGCGCCTGGCGCATGACGCCGGCGCCACGCCGCGGCGAATTGATCCGCCTGTTGGGCGAGGAGCTGCGCGCCCACAAGGAGGCGCTCGGGCGGCTGGTGACGCTGGAGAGCGGCAAGATCCTCCAGGAGGGCATGGGCGAAGTCCAGGAGATGATCGATATCTGCGACTTCGCCCTCGGCCTGTCGCGCCAATTATACGGCCTGACCATAGCCTCCGAGCGGCCCGGCCACCGCATGATGGAAACCTGGCACCCGCTCGGCGTCTGCGGCGTCATCAGCGCCTTTAATTTTCCCGTCGCCGTATGGTCGTGGAACTTCGCCCTCGCCATCGTGTGCGGCAATCCGGTGGTGTGGAAACCGTCGGAGAAGACACCGCTCACGGCGCTCGCCTGCCAGCGCCTGTTCGAACGCGCCGTCGCGCGCTTCGACGGCGAGGTTCCGGATAACCTGCTGCAGATTCTGATTGGCGCCAGGGAAGTCGGCGAGGCGCTGGTCGACGACCCCCGGGTCGCGCTGGTGAGCGCCACGGGAAGCTGCCGCATGGGCCGCGAGGTGGCGCCGCGCGTCGCCGCGCGCTTCGCCCGCACGCTGTTGGAGCTCGGCGGCAACAACGCCATGATCGTCGCACCGAGCGCCGATCTGGCGCTCGCCGAGCGCGCCGTCACCTTCAGCGCCGTCGGCACCGCCGGGCAGCGCTGCACGTCGCTGCGCCGCCTCATCGCGCATGGCGACATCGCCGCCGAGCTGGTGGCGCGGCTGAAGGCGGTCTATGCCGGCGTGCCGATCGGCTCGCCGCTCGACGACGGCGTGCTGCTCGGCCCCCTTATGGACGAAACCGCCTTTGACAATATGCAGGCGGCACTGGCGCGCGCGCGCGACGAAGGCGGCACCGTAAGCGGCGGCAAACGGGTGCTGGCGGAGCAATATCCCAACGCCTATTACGTCACCCCGGCGATCGCCGAGATGCCGGCGCAGACGGCGATCGTCGCCGAGGAGACCTTCGCGCCGATTCTCTACGTCATGCAATATGACACGGCCGCCGATGACGATTTGGGCGAGGCGATCGCCATGCACAATGCGGTGCCGCAGGGGCTGTCCTCCTGCATCTTCACCAACGACATGCGCGAAGCCGAGCGCTTTCTCTCCTCGGAGGGCAGCGATTGCGGCATCGCCAACGTCAATATCGGCCCCAGCGGCGCCGAGATCGGCGGCGCCTTCGGCGGCGAGAAGGAAACCGGCGGCGGCCGCGAATCCGGCACCGAAGCCTGGAAGACCTATATGCGCCGCGCCACCAACACCATCAACTACTCGGCCGACCTGCCGTTGGCGCAAGGCATCACCTTCGGCAGCGATTGAGAAAAGCGGGCAAGCGGCGCGGCGGCGCATGATAGACTCCCAACCCACGCATCAGAGCCTGATCAACCGTCGTTAAAAAGACCTCACCGAGCTGTCATATCAGCGCCTGTTCCCGGTCGTCGCGCGGAACCTGGGATCCCAGAAAGCATGTATCGTTCGGTTTTCTTGCCAGCGCCTGCTTCACGGCCAAGCGTTATGAAGAGGCGGTGCAATGGGCGAGCAGGTCGCTTCAGCAGAAGCCGGACTTTGCCATCGCGCAATTCATACTGGCGGCCGGTCTCGGCCAACTGGAGCGCGGAGACGAAGCGCGCGAAGCGCTCGAAAAGGCGCTTCGCCTGTGTCCGGCCTTTGCCACGGCCGACGGCTTCCCGTTCCGCTGCAAGCTTGCCGAAGACCGCGAAAGGCTTGTCGAGGGTCTGCGCAAGGCCGGCCTCGAGGAATGAGCGCCGGCGCCGGCGCGAATAACTAGAGCAAATGTCTCAGTATTTGCCCAAGGTAATTTCGCCTTCCGCCAATTCCTCGGCAACATCACC
>CAJXFT010000219.1 GCA_913053235.1 uncultured Alphaproteobacteria bacterium | reverse complement strand
GAGCGGATGCGACCGCCCGGCGTCTGAGGGCATCACAACGGGTCATGCTTATGACCCGTTGTGATTCAAAAATGATAAGTCAGATCAATCTGCAGAAAGCTATCCCTGCGCAAGGCGAACTGGCTGTCCTGATCGTCCACGTTAAAGAAGGCGGTGCCTTCGACGCCGAGCGAGATATTGTCGCTGAGGCGGCGGTTGGCTTCGAGGAAGAGGCTGCGCGTCGGCTTGTCGAGATCCTGTATGACGCCGAGCAGGATATCGGTGCTGGCCTCGTCGTTGAAGGCGAGGCGGAGCGCGGTGAAGACGTCCTCCTCGGTGACCACGGTGGAACGCTCGTCGCGCCCGTCATAGAGAAACTCCACCAGCAGGCCGAGGTCGGTATCGCCGCCGAAGACGCCGTACCAGCTATGTTCGAAGCCGCCGATGAGGGCGAGAAAATCCTCTTCCAGCGATGCCGCGTCGCGCTCGCCTTCGCGCCAGATGCTTTCGAATTTGAACAGCCAGGCGCCGGTGGTGAGCTGGGCGTCGAGGCTGTATTGGCGAATCTGCTCGTAGAGCGGCAGCAGCACGGGCGAGCCGGAGCGGTCGAGGCCGAGGCTGAAGGTCGGGCCGCGATTGGTGCCGTCGAACCAGGCGAGGCCGAAATCGAGGGCGCCGATGCTGTGGCTGTAGCGCGCCGCGAGGTCGAGGTGATGCTGCTTGGCGGCGCTTTCGTAACGCGTCTGCGCGCCGTCGACCTGGAGCGCGGTGCGCAAGCGCCCGGCCAGACCCTGGAATGTGCGCTTGCGGAAATAGGGCAGCGCGAATGCCTCGAAGGCGCCGTAATCGTTGAGCCAGGTGGCGTGCAGCATCGGTTGGCCGAGCTTTTCCTCCTGGTCGGGGCTCTCGATCAGATCGGTCTGGTTGATGACATCGACGAGATGGCGCGATTCGGCGACGCCCCAGAACACCTTGTCGACGCCGGCGCGCAGTTCCCATTCGCTGTCCTCGAACTCGCCGAAAAAAAGCCCATAGGCCTCGCGTATGTCCCAATGGCTGCGCCTGACATCGGCGCTGTCATATCTGAGGAAGGGTTTGAAGGCGAGGCCCTGGCCGGCCTCGTTCTCGAGATAGGCTTCCGGTTCCGCGACGACCGACAGGCTGTGCTCGCGCTGGCCGCTCTGAATGCTCGATTGCGGAAAATAGCGCCCTTCCAGCGTCAGCCGCCCGGTGACTTCCTGGAATACCGTTTCGGCATTTGCCGGTATGGCGACCAGCAGTAGGCCGGCAACAAAGAGGGCCGCCGCGGCCGTGCCGCCCGGCGCCATCAGCGTGCCCGTTTCAGGCTGACCTTGGTGAAATCGCTGTCGTCGAGATCGGCGCCGAACGCGTAGTTCTGCCAGATCAGCCGCGTGCTCTTGCCGGTCAGATGATTGACCATCATCATTTCGTCGGCGCGCCAATGCTTGTCGAGATATTGCTGGTGGCTGGGCACGGTCAGGGTTTTCAGATGCATCTTCTTGCGGTCGTAATATTCGACCTTCCAGATTCGATACTCGTCCTGGTCGACCCATGAGACCTGGCGCGTATAGCCGGAATTCTTGCCGACCGGTGCGCGCTCCGACACCCAGCAGGTCATCTCGCCGCACGGCTCGTCGCGCAGCCAGCGATAGGTGTATTTCTCGATCTCCTGGCTGGTCATGTCCTCATAGGCGAACTCGCTGCCCATGAAGGAGCCCGCCTTGTTGGACGACGAGATGCGCTTGACGCGCTTCAGCGCCGGCAGATAGAGCCATTGATCGTCATCCTCGACCTTGTGCGAATGGGTCAGCATGGCGGTGCCCTTGACGTCGCGCGGGCGGTTGAAAACGATCAGGCTCTTGTCGCCGTCGGCTTCGTTTTCGAGCACGCTGATCCTGAGATGGCGCTCGCTCTCCTGGCCGCGCTTGTTCCTCAGGACCATCGTTTGATCGGCGGTGTAATTGCCGAAGCCGCGATCGCGCGCCTCCGCTTCAAGGGCGATACGGAGGCCCTTTTCCTCGGGGCTCTCGGCCAGCGCCGGCAACCAGCCGAAAGCGAACGCGGCCGCGATGGCGAGAGCCGGGAAGAATGCGGCCGGTCGCCGCGGCAAAAAATTCATGACTTGCTCCGGTCGAGTTTCATGAGGAGGGGCGGCAGGAAGAAGAAATCGGCGGCGAGCGCGATGACGATGGTCATCGCGGTGAGAACGCCGAGGCTCCAATTGACTTCGAAGCCCGACGTCGAGAGCACGACAAAGCCCGCCGCGAGCACCGCCGTGGTCGTCCACAAGGCATGCCCGACCGAACGGAAGGCGAAGCGCACCGCATTTTGCGCATCGAGCTTGCGCTCGCGCCGGGCGCGCAGATATTTGCTCAGGAAATGGATGGTGTCGTCGACCACGATGCCGAATGTGACCGCCGTCACCACCGACGCGGCGACGCCGACATTGCCGATCAGATAGCCCCACAGACCAAAGGCCATCGCCGCCGGGACGAAATTGGGCACCAGGCTGAGGAGGCCGATCGGCAGGCTTTTGAGGGCGACGATCAAAATCAGCGAAATCAGCGCCATGGCGATCACCGTGCCGCGCAGCATGCCCTCGATATTGCGTTTCGAAATATAGGCGAACATCATCGTCAGGCCGGTGGCCTCGGTGGCCATTCCCTCCGGCATGTTGTCCTTCAGCCATTGATTGGCGGCGTCGGCGGAGGCGCGCTGCTCCTTGGCCGACATGTCGCGGCCGATGACGGTCATGCGCGTCGCCGATTTGGCGATGTCGATCTGGTCGTTGAGATCGCGCCCGAAGGGAAGCGACAACTCATAGAGCAGGAGATATTGCGCCGCCAGGTCATGCTCGTCGGGGATGCGGTAATAGGCCGGATCGTCGCCATGCATGTTCTTGTTGAGCCGTTTCATGATGTCGGGAAAGGCCGAGACATGGATGATCTTGGGCTGGCCGCGGTACCATTCGGCAAAGCGGTCGACATTGGCGATATATTCGGGATCGTTGATCGCCCCTTCGCCGCCGGCCGGCAGCGAGAACTCGAACGCCTCGACGCCGGTCAGATTGTTGATGATGTAATCGGTGTCGCGGCGGAATTCGTAGCGCTCATCGAAATATTTGGTCCAGTTGTCGTTCAGTTCGACCTGCGGCACGCCGGCGGCAAGGCCGATCATGATTGCCGCCATGCCCCATAGCAGCAGCGCGCGGCGGCGCACCACGAACTCGCCGAAAGCGTCGAAAAACGCCTTTTGTCCCTCGACCCGGGGGCGCACGCGGAGCGGCAGGATATAGATGAATGCCGGCACGAAGGTGAGCGCGAAGACAAACGCGCTGACGACGCCGAGCGCCACCAGATTGCCGAGATTGTGGAACGGCGGCGCGTCGGAGAAGTTCATGCTCAAAAAGCCGATCGCCGTGGTGATGGTGGTCAGGAAAACGGGATGGAAATTGACGCGGAGCGACTCCAGTATCGCCTCGCGCTTGTCTAATCCTGAGCGCATGCCGAGCATGACCGTGGAGATGACATGCACCGAATGGGCGATGGCCACCGTCATGATGATGGTCGGCGCGCCGACGTTGCCGCTGGAGAGCACCATGCCCGACCAGCCGGCGAAACCCATCGCCGTGATGGCGGCGAACAGCACCACCAGGAGGGTGGCGATGGTGCCGGTGATCGAGCGCAGCAGAAACGCCATGACGATGAAAATCACGACGATGATGATCGGCCCCAGCGTCGACAGATCGTCCATGGTGGCGTCGCCGAAGGCGCGGCTGGTGATGACGCTGCCGGTGACGTAATAGTTCAAATCGGGGTGATTCTCGCGTGCCTTTTCGACAACCTTCTTTACCTGGTCGGAAACTTCCTCGACCGCCTCGACGTCATCGTCGGGCATGACGAAATTCACCAGCACCGCGGTGGTGCGCCCGTCGGCGCCGACCAGCCGGTTGACGAGCTGAATTTCGTTGAGCGCGATGTCTTCGATGCGGGCCAGATCGGCGGCGCTCAAATCCGCCGTGTCGGCGACCAGATCCTCGACGATCAGCTCGTCGCCGTCGGCCCAGCTGTGCGAGAAATTGGTCAGCGAATCGACGCGCGTCGAATAGGGCAGCAGCCAGCCCTGCTCGGTCAATTCGGCGACCGCCGTCAGCGCGTCGGGCGTGAAAATTCCGGCGCCGCCCGATTCATCCTTGGGCGCGACGGCGATGAGGACGGTATTGGCTTCCGTATAGGTCGCCTCCAAGGCCTCGAAGGCGATGAGCTGGGGATTGTCTTCGCTGAAAAAGATGCGGCTGTCATTGCTGATCTTGAGATATTGGCCGCCCGCCGCCATGGCGGTGACGAAGAGGATGGTGAGCGCCAGAATCGGCCAGCGCCAGCGCAGCACTCCGGTGCCGAAGCGTTCCACGCGCGTCGCCGATATGGCGGTATCGGTCAAAGCTGCCTCCCCTTCGCTTGCCTTACTAATTATTGAACGATTTCATTATTGTTTAGGTATATGACATTTAGGAACGCGCCCGTCCGGCTTCAAGTGACGCCCCGGCTTCGGCCGCCGGCGAGGCCCTCGACGATCAACGAGACCACGGCGCGCACCTCTTCGTCGAAGTTCGTCTCGCCGCTCAACGCCAGCAGCGGCGGATATTCGAAGCGCAGGATGGCGTTCAGCACCGCGCGGGCGGATGTGCCAATATCGGCGATCTCGAAGCTACCGCGTTTGACGCCGTCTTCGAGAATGGCGGCGACGATTTCATGGCAGCTGTCGAGATGTTGCTCCACCAGGTCGCGCCGCTCCTCGCAGAGGAAATCCACCATCTCCTGTATATGCGGCGTATTGCGGAGACTTTCGACGGTAAAGCGGTTGACCGCCAGGACATAGGCTTCGAGTTTTTGGCGCGGGCTGAGGCCGGGCTGGGCGATCGCCGCGCGCGCGGTCTGGTGCAATGCGGCGAACCAGGCGACGCTGACGGCGGCGCCGATATCCGATTTGCTTTCGAAATAGCGGTACAGATTGCCCGCCGACATGGCGCAATCGCCGGCGACGTCGGCCATCGTGGTTTTGCGGTAGCCGTAATGGCGGAAGCGCTCGGTCGCCGCTTCGAGGATCTGCGCCTGGGTGTCCTCGGCCAGATCGGCCGCTGTCTTGCTCATCGAAAATTCCGACTCTGGTCGCTGAATAATGACGATTTTGTTCATTTATAACCCATTGCTGTCGCCGCGCAAAGGGTAATCGCGGCTGCCAAGCCGATCACGGACAATTTGCCGCGAGGAACTTGGCGCGCCGGGCAAAGCATGAAATATTGCAGCGGATTTCCGGGTCATTCGCCGTCGGCGGCGCGCGCCCGGAGGGGGTATCGAGGGAGGATAAAATGGTCGATAGGATCGACGCCACGCCTGAATATATGGAAAGCCAGCGCATCGGCCGCTTTGTCGAGCTGAAATCGAGCGCCAAGGCCTTTATCGACGCGCTCATTCCGGGTTACGAGCGCGATCTCTACAATATCATCGGCCGCGGCGTGGTCGAGGACAAGGAGCTGCTGCCGCCGATCAAGGACAACCGCGATTTCAATCTCGGCCTCATCAAGGCCGAGCCCGGCAAGGGCGCCTCGCCGCATATTCACGCCACCATCGAGGTGTTCTTCGCGCTGACCGGAAAATGGGCGATTTATTGGCAAAACCGGGACGGCGCCCGGCATGAAGTTATTCTCGATCCCTATGATACGGTATCGGTGCCGATCGGCCTCAGCCGCGGCTTCCGCAACGCCGGCGGCGAGACGGCATATATGCTGGCGATCGTCGGCGGCACCGACCCGGGCAGGGTCGAATGGTCGAGCGAAACCGTCGATATGGCGCGCCAACACGGTATCGGGCTCGATGAAAACGGCGATCTGGCGGTGCTGGAGACGACCGCCGATTAGCGCCACACATCTTTAAG
>CAJXFT010000218.1 GCA_913053235.1 uncultured Alphaproteobacteria bacterium | reverse complement strand
AAGCGCCGGGCGGTCGCATCCGCTCCCTTGGCTACCTCGTATTAACTCGGGCGCGCGGTCGCGCTTGCCGGAATGCAAGAAAGTGCATTCCGGGGGGTGTGCCGCTTGGACGAGTCTTTGTGGGATCCGCCATTCGCCGGGCGACCGTACCCTACATATTCTTCCAGTTACCGCATTTCTCCACCGCGTCGGCGACCTGCAACACGGTCAGGTCGTCGAAATGGCGGCCGATGATTTGCATGCCGATCGGCAGACTGTCGCTCATGCCGCAGGGCACACTGATCGCCGGGTGGCCGGTCAGATTGATGCAGGCGGAATTGTGCAGCATGTTGAGCGCCATGCCGACGCGCTCTTCGACGGGTGCATCCTGGTCGGGGATTTTGGTCGCCCGCATGACCACCGCGGGCGTTACCAGCACGTCGTATGTTTCCAGCAGCTCGTCATAGGAGCGCCGGATTTGCCCCCGGATATTCTGCGCCTTGGCGTGGTAGCGGCCGTAATAATCGCTCTGCATATACTCGCCTGCGAGCAGCACCAGCTTGGCCACCACCGAAAGATCGTTGATGCGTGCCTGCGCCGATTTGGCGACGTTGTCGAGAAGCTGGCTGTTGTAGAAGCCGGCCCAGTTGGTGCCGATGCCGTTGCCCTTCATCATGAACTCGGTGGCGCCGGCGAGGATGATGATATTCCACAGGTGAAAGGCATCCTCGTGGCGCGGATTCGAGACCTTGGTGACGCTGGCGCCTTTCTTTTTCAGCCGCGTTATGGCGTTGCGCACCTTGGTGTCGACCACTTTCTCGCTGCCCGGCAGCCCGGTATCGCCCCACGGGTCGGGAAAGCCAAACCCTTCCTCGAGCACGCCGATCTTGATTCCCTTGCAGCCCTTGCCGATGGCGGCGGTGTAATCCTTCACATAGTTTTTCGGGATGACGCCGCGCTGGCGCGGATCGAGCGGGTCGGGCCCGGCCATGGCGCTCAGCAGACGGGCGCAATTCTCGACATTGTCCGCCATCGGGCCGACATGATCCATGGTCATCTCGATCATCATGGCGCCGGTATAGGGCACCAGTCCGTAGCTCGGCTTGTGCCCGACGACGCCGTTCCAGCAGGCCGGAATGCGGATCGAGCCGCCCTGATCGCCGCCGGTGGTCAGCTCGCAATCGCCCGCCGCGATGGCGGCGCCGCTGCCGCCCGATGAGCCGCCCGCCGAATGGGTCGGCTTGTGCGGATTGCGCACCGGCCCGAGGGCGCAGGTGTGGCTGCCGCCGGAAAACGACATATCCTCGCAATTGGTCTTGCCGAGAATGGTGCCGCCGGCGTCGAGAATGCGGGTGACGATGGTGGCGTCGACATCCGGCACCCAGCCCTCGAATACGCGGCTGCCGTTCATCATCGGCAGCCCGGCGACGCAGACCGCGTCCTTGATGCCGACCTTGAGGCCCTTCAGCACGCCCTTGCCCGAGCCCTTGATTTCGGAGCGCCAATACCAGGCGTTGTAGGGATTGTCTTCCGGCATCGGGCGCGCACCGGTGGCGCGCGGATATTTGACCTCGGGCTTGTCCTCGGTCATGGCGTCGACGCGGCGCGAGGAATTGATCACCCCTTGCATGAAGCCGCGATAGAGCGTCGCATCCTCTTCGCTCATGTCGAGGCCGAAGGAATCGGCCATTTCCAGAACTCGGGCAACGCTGGGTAAATTCGCTCCTACCGGCATTTCTTCTCTCTCCCCAATGCTAAATGCTATTCCGCGGCCACGGCGGCGGCGCGCAAACCGTTGTTTTGAACAAGCGCTTCGATTTCGTCCAGCACCTTTGCGGTGCGCGCGAACATATCGTCGATCTCGGCCTCGCTGATGATAAAGGGCGGCGCGAAGATCACCGATTCACCGATCGGCCGGAGGATCAACCCATTCTTCTGCGCCGCGCGCACCACCTGTTCGCCGATCAGATGTTCCTCGGCGAAGGGTGTCTTTGTGGCTTTGTCGGCGACGATCTCCAAGGCGCCGATCAGGCCGACGCCGCGCGCCTCGCCGACCAGCGGATGATCGGCGAATTTGCGCAAGCCCGCCTGGAAGTGCGGCGCCACCCGGCGCAGATTGTCGAGCATGCCGCCCGGCTCGGTGATCAGCTCCAGGGTCTTCAGCGCCACCGCCGCGCCGACCGGGTGGCCGGCCGTGGTGAAGCCGTGCGGGAACTCGCCGAGCGCCTCGGCCGCCCGCATCAATTGCGCATCGATCTCGGGCGACATCAGCACCGCGCCCATCGGGAAGTAGCCCGCCGTCAGGCATTTCGAGGTGCAGATGATATCGGGGCGGAAATTGTAGGTTTGGGAGCCCCACATGCTGCCCGTCCGGCCGAAGCCGCACACCACTTCATCGGAAATAATGGCGATGTCTTGGCGCCTCAGCACCGCCTCGATTTTTTCGAAATAGCCTTTAGGCGGCACCAGCGCGCCGCCGGCGCCCATCACCGGCTCGGCGATGAATCCGGCGATCGTCTCGGCGCCCTCGGCTTTGATCAGCGTTTCCAAATTGTCGGCCAGGCGCTGGGCGTATTCGCCTTCGCTCTCGTCCGGCTTGCCGTCGCGCCAATAATGCGGGCAATCGGTATAGATGATTTCCGGCAGCGGCAGGCCGAAGCATTCGATATAGGGTTTGCCGTTGAGGCTGCACGAGGCCACGGTGGTGCCGTGATAGGCACTCTTGCGCGATATGATCTTGCGCTTCCCGGGCCGCCCGGCGCCCTTGTTCAGCATCCACAGCATCTTGATCGCGGTGTCATTGGCCTCGGAGCCTGAATTGACGAAATAGACCCGCTTCATCGGCACCGGCGCCAATTCGATCAGGCGCTCGGCGAGATCGATCACCGGCGCCGCGGTGCGCCCGAAAAAGGTGTGATAGGCGGGCAGCTTTTTCATCTGCTCATAGGCCGCCTCGGCGATGCGCGTCTCGCCGAAGCCGACGACGATATTCCACAGGCCCGAGATGCCCTCGATATAGCGCCGGCCGTGATTGTCGGTGACGTAAATGCCGTCGCCGCCCTCCAGCACCAGCGGGCCGTCCTCGGCCAGGCTCTCAAGATGGGTGAAGGAATGAAGGTGGTGGGCGAGGTCGCGCGCTTCGGCTGAATTGGATTGCCAGTTCATGGTTTTTCGCCTCCTGCTTTCTTACACATTGCTTGGCCAGCGGCATTTCGCTACAGAATGACCGAGCAAGACCCGTCACGACAATCGAAAAAGAACCGCCATGCCCAAGGTCATCATCCATAACGCCGTCGACCCTGCGGCGCGGGCGCTTCTGGAAGCGCGCCCCGGCATGGAAATCCAGGTCATCGAGCGCGACGAGCGCGAGCGTCTGCGCCGCGAATTGGCCGATGCGGATGCCATAATCCTGCGTTACCTGCCGCTCGACGCCGGCGACCTGCGCGCGGCGCCAAATCTCAAGGTCATCGCGCGCCACGGCGTCGGTTATGACAATGTCGATATGGCGGCGGCCGGCGAATGCGGCATTCCCGTCGCCACCATCGGCGACGCCAACTCGCTCACCGTCGCCGAGATCACGCTTTACCTCATGCTCGCCACCGCCAAGCAGGGCCTCACCCATGACGCGGCGGTGCGTGGCGGCGATTGGTGGCAGGTGCGCGAGGAAGCGCGCAGCATCGAGCTTTACCAAAAAACCGTATTGGTCGTCGGTTTTGGCCGCATCGGCAGCCTCGTCGCGCCGCGCTGCCGGGCCTTCGGCATGGCGGTGAATGTGTGCGACCCCTACATTCCGCAGAGCCTGATCAGCGATGCCGGCTTTACGCCGGTGGCGGATTTCAGCGCCGCCCTGGCGGATGCCGATATCGTCACCCTGCACACGCCGCTGAACGACGAGACCCGCCACATGATCGATGCGCCAGCGCTGGCGCGCATGAAGAAGGGCGCAATTCTGATCAACACCTCGCGCGGCCCGGTGGCCGACGGCGCGGCGCTGCACGCCGCCATCGCGTCGGGCCATATTCACGCCGCCGGCCTCGATGTGTTCGAGGAAGAGCCACCCCAGCCCGCCAACCCGCTGCTCGCCCACACCAACAGCATCTTCACGCCTCATATCGGCGGCCTCAGCCGCGAATGTTTTTACCGCTCGGCAATCGTCTGCGCGCAAAACTCGCTCGACGCCATCGACGGCAAGCTCAATGCCGCCTATGTGGTCAATCCGGAGGTGCTGTGAGGCCGATGCGCCAGGCGAGGCGGGCGGCGTTTGGGGTGCAAACAATAAAAGCGCCCGAGTCACCGCAAGGTGACGAAACCCACAAAGACTCTCGCAAACGGCGCACCTCCGGAATGCGTCTTCAGCATTCCGGCAAGCGTGACTACGCGCCCGAGTTAATACGAGGTAGTCCCCAGGGAGTCATGTGGAGCGGATGCGACCGTCCGGCGATTGAGGGACCAAACAAAAACCGCGCGGATGCCACACTCGGCGTTGCGAGCGCGTTTCACGCGCTTGGTTTCCCCCTTCTTCCCAACCCTTCTTCCCCTCTGGGAAGAAGGGCTTATTCCAGGTGGTGAAGGTGTCTGGCTCCGCGTCCGAAGCTAATTCCAATTGGTCCGCTATCCTGTTCGCCGTCGGGGCGGGAATTGTCACCGCCATGCAGATCGGCAAGGTGCCGCCCGCCTTGCCGATCATCGCCGAGGATCTCGAGCTGTCGCGCGTCACGGCGGGCCTTGTCGCTTCGATATTTATGATCTTCGGCGCGGTATTCGGCGTCGCCCTCGGCGCCATGGCGGACCGCTTCGGCGAACGCCGCCTGCTGTTCACCGGCCTCGTGCTGCTCCTTCTCGGCAGCCTGATCGGCGGCCTCGTCGCCGACGTCAGCGTGTTGTTGGCGACCCGGGTGTTGGAGGGCGTCGGCTATATCGCCGTCACCGTCTCGGCGCCCAAGATCATCGCCGGCGCCGCGCGGCACAGGGACTTGCCGTTGGCCATCGGCATCTGGTCGACCTTCATGCCGATGGGCATGGCGATTATCATGGTTGTCTCGCCGTTTATGCTGGACGGCATCGGCTGGCAGGGCGTGTGGCTGGTCAACGCCGCCATTCTCGCCGCTTTCATCGCCGTGCTGGCGTTGGGCTGGCGCCCGCAAAGGCACGGGCAGGGGCAGGGGAGCCAAACCAATGACGGCGCGCCGCCGCGCGCCGAGGCACCGCCCGCCTTCGATTGGGCCGGCGCAAAAGCCCTGATGGCGCGTCCCGGCCCGTGGCTGCTCGGCTTCATTTTCACGCTCTATTCGCTGCAATGGTTCGCCATCATGACCTGGCTGCCGACGTTCCTGATCGAAACCCAGGGCCGCTCGCTGACCAGCTCTTCACTGTTTGCCGCGCTTGTGGTGTTCGTCAATGTGCTCGGAAATATCGGTGGCGGCATGTTGTTGATGCGCCGCGGCTCGCAGCGCTGGCTGTTGATCGGCGCTTCCCTGGTGGTCATGGCAGCGACCGTGCCGCTGATATTTTCCACCGCCGTCGGCGCCGATGCGAAAGTCCCCCTCGCCATCGCCTTCAGCGCCCTGACCGGCCTGTTGCCCGCCGCCTGCCTCGCCGGCGCCGCGGCGCACGCACCAAGCCCGGCGCAAAACGCCATGTCCAACGGCTTCGTCATCCAGGGCGCCACCATCGGCAGCCTACTCGGCCCACCGATAATGGGCGCGCTGACCTCAAGCTTCGGCAGCTGGGAAAATTTCTGGTGGGTGATGCTGATCGGCCCGGCGATTGGGCTGGTGTTGGTGGCAAGGTTGAGAATCGCGGAGCGAAGCCTGGTGGGGTAGGGGTGAGGTGCCGAACCGTGCCGACGGAACACACAAAGATTCACCCAAACGGCACACCCCCCGGAATGCGTCTCTTGCATTCCGGCAAGCGTGACTACGCGCCCGAGTTAATACGAGGTAAGCCAAGGGGGCGGATGCCCCCGCCCGGCGCTTGAGGGGCCAACAAAAAGAGCGC
>CAJXFT010000217.1 GCA_913053235.1 uncultured Alphaproteobacteria bacterium | reverse complement strand
ACCGGTCGAGCAGCGGCGGTGCGCCGTCGGCGAGGCGCACCCAGATCAATTCGGTGCTGCAGCCGCCGATATCGAAAAGAAGCGCATGCGATGCCGTCGCCTCGAGCAGAGGGGTGCAGCTGTCGAGCGCCAGGGCGGCCTCCTCGCGGTCGCTGATGATTTCCAGCTCGAGCCCGGCTTCGGCCTCGGCGCGGGCCAGGAAAGCGTCGCAATTCTCGGCCAATCGGCAGGCTTCGGTGGCAACGCCGCGAAAGCGCGTGACACCGCGGCGGCGCAATTTGCCGGCACAGACCCTGAGCGCCGACAGCGTGCGCGCCACCGCCTCATCCGACAGCCGGCCGGATTCGGCGACGCCCTCGCCGAGCCGCACGATGCGTGAAAAGGCGTCGATGACGCGAAAGCCCGACGCCTCCGGCCTGGCCACCAGCAGGCGGCAATTGTTGCTGCCGAGATCGAGCGCGGCGTATGTCGCCGGGCCGGCGCGCCGGCGGCGGCGTTCGGCGCCATGCCCGGCGACGGGCTTGGCGGTTGAACTATGCGGCGCCGTGTCGAGCGTCAAATCGCCCTCCGTATGGATTGGCCGGCGGCACATTGCCCCGCCACCCGTGCCGGAAATATTCCGGTCAGGGTTAATAAATGTATTACACCGCGCGCGGTAAACTTGGCAATGCGCGCGGTCACCGGTTGACAATGCGCTCCGAGAGCCTAATTTTGGCGCATCGGCCGTGGCCATGGCATACGCCTGCTGGGGGATCGTCTAATGGTAGGACAGCGGACTCTGACTCCGTAAGTCGAGGTTCGAATCCTCGTCCCCCAGCCATTTCTTTTCAATGACTTAGCGGCGATATGCTGCGTTCCTATGGGCCGCCATTGTGGTTTGGCCTGGGAAGGCCCGCTTTGCCGCGCCGGGCAGACCTGATTCACGCACCTCGCGGTCTCTTTCTAGATTTTGGCCACCCTGCTATCTTTCGCCATGCGCTCACGACTCACGGCCTTCGCAATAACCGGCATACTCATATTCGCTGCCTTTGCGGCGTTCCCGGCCTGGGCCGCCAATATTAAATTGGAGGTCAAGAAGGTCCATACCAATTACCAGAATTGGCCCACCGTGATCATGACCGTCACCAACCAATCGATTCAAACAGTGGAATGGGCCCTGGTCGAATGCTCATTTCTTGACGGCGGCAGCCCGGTGGCAAGCGCCACGGGCGTTACGCTGAATGTCTGGGCCGGCGAAACCTCGATCATAAGAATTGTTTCGAAGCAACGCGGCTTCGCGTTCGACGATGCTTCGTGCCGCTTGATGTCGACAAAAAATTAGCGCCGATCCATCCGGATCCCGGAGTGGCGCGCGGCAGCCGGTTCGGATTGGCTGATTATGGCTGCACGGCCTAATCCACCGCCTCGCCGAGTTCGAGCAATTTCTCGCGGATCGCGTCGTTGTCCGGCGCCATGTCATGGGCGCGCCTGTAATCCGCGATGGCGCGGGCGCGCTGGCCGTCCGCCTCCAGCGTCAGGCCGCGGTGGAAGTACATCTTTGCATTGACCGTGCCGAGCCCGATGGCGGCGTCGAAATCGGCCACCGCGTGGCTCCACTCACCCATCTTGCGGTAGACGCTGGCGCGTGTCGCAAGGGCGATGCCGGTCAGGGTGTCGTTGATGACGCCGCTCTCGATGGCCGCCGTCAAATCATCGGCCGCCGGCTGGTATTGTTCGAGGTGATAGAGCGCCTGGCCGCGGCTGATCAGCATGGCGGCGACGGCCTCTCCGCCAAATTGGCCGGATTCGATCGCCGCGCTCAAATGCTCGACGGCTGCGTTGTAATTTCCCTGGCGCAGCGCCATCGAGCCCTCGTTCATCTCAAGCCTGGCATCGGTATTGGCGGCCATGGCGGGCATGGCGGCAAACAGGCATACAATCAGAAGCGCGAGGAATTTCACGCCCCGCACCGTCAGGCCTGCAGCGGCATGAGGAAATCGCGCAGCGCATCGAGCGTCGCGTCGGGGTCCTCTTCGAGCATGATATGGCCGAGGCCGGGAAGAGTGACGCTGGCGGCACCGGCGATCGTATCGGCCAGCGCGCGGCCCGCTTTCGCCGGCGTCATCAGATCCATCTCGCCGATCACCACCAGCGTCGGGCAGGCTACGGCCGCCGCCGCGGCGCCGCCGTCATAGGCGTTGGTGGCGCTGAGGTCGGTAAACAACAGGCCCTTGGCGGCGCGTTCCATGATGCGCAGGCCGCCCTTCATCATCCACAGGCCCGGCATGCGGTGCACACCCAATTGGGCGCGCCGGCCATAGCCCCAAACGTTGAGGAGGTCGAACGCCAGGTGATCGTCCGCCTGCGCCGGGTCCAGCAATGCCGAATTGACCGGAATGCTGAGCGCGCCGCCCAACAGCGCCAGCGCCCGCACCCGCGCCCCGTGCCGGCCGGCACAGTCGAGCGCCACCTGCCCGCCCATGCTGTGGCCGACCAGCGCCGCCTTGTCGACGCCCGCCGCATCGAGCACGCGGGTCAGCCAGTCGGCCATCGCCTCGATCGATTCGAGCGGCGCCCCGGCGGAGCGGCCATGGCCGGGCAAATCGACGGCCAGGACGTTGCTGCCGTGCCAGGCGAAATAGCGCGCCTGCAATTTCCACACCGTGCGGTCGAAGGAGGCGCCGTGAATGAACATGGTGGTCGGCAGCGCGGGGTCGAAATCCTGCCCGCCGGTGGCGCAAAAGACCGTGTTGCCGTCGACATTGAGTTCCATGCCTCAGCCCCTCTGCGACGCTTTGAGGGCGCGCGCCAGATCGTCGGTCAGATCCGCCACGTCCTCGAGGCCGACCGAGAGGCGCACCATGTCCTCGCCGACACCGGCGGTTTCGAGCGCCGCGGCGTCCATCTGCTGGTGGGTGGTGCTGGCCGGGTGAATCACCAGGCTCTTGGCGTCGCCGACATTGGCGAGATGGGAAAAGAGTTCCACCGATTCGATAAATTTCCGCCCGGCCTCGCGCCCGCCCTTGATGCCGAAGGTGAAGATCGAGCCGCAGCCGTCGGGCAGCAGCACCGCCGCCAGATTGTGATCGGGATGGGAAGGCAGTTCCGGATAATTCACCCAGCTCACGGCGTCATGGCCTTCGAGAAAGGCGATGATTTGCCGGGCGTTCTCGACATGGCGCTTGACGCGGACCGAGAGCGTCTCCACCCCTTGCAGAATGTAGAAGGCGTTGGACGGGCTCATGCAGGCGCCGAAATCGCGCAACCCCTCGGCGCGGGCGCGCATGATAAAGGCGCCGGGGCCGAACTCCTCGGCGAAATCGAGGCCGTGATAGCCGTCGTAAGGCTCGCTCAGGGTGGGAAACTTGCCCGACGCCTCCCAGTCGAAACTGCCGCCATCGACGATGACGCCGCCGATGGCGACGCCATGGCCGCCGAGAAACTTGGTCGCCGAATGCAAGATCAGATCGGTGCCATGTTCGAACGGGCGGAACAGGCAGGGCGAGGCGAAGGTATTGTCGATCAGCAGCGGCAGGCCGTTCTCATGGGCGATCTCGGCGATGCGCGGGATGTCCATCACCTCGAGGCCGGGATTGCCCAGCGTCTCGCCGAAGAAGAGCCGCGTATTGGGGCGGATGGCGGCGGCGAAGGCGTTCGGATCGCGGGCATCGACGAAGCTGGTCTCGATGCCGAAGCGCGGCAGGGTATGGGCGAACAGATTGTGGCTGCCGCCATAGAGCGAGGCCGAGGAAACGATGTGCGAGCCGGCGTCCATCAGCGTCGCCACCGCGAGATGCAGCGCCGCCTGGCCGCTCGCCGTGCACACCGCGCCAACGCCGCCTTCAAGCGCCGAGACGCGCTCCTCCAGCACCGCCACCGTGGGGTTGGAGATACGCGAATAGATATGCCCGGCGCGCTCGAGATTAAACAGCGACGCGGCATGCTCTGTATCTTCGAAGACGTAGGAGGTGGTCTGATAAATCGGCACGGCGCGCGCACCCGTGACGGGATCGGGGCGCTGCCCGGCATGCAGGCCGAGCGTGTCGGGCTTGAGATATTTCGGGTCTGCTGCCATGGCACAATGCCCCTTTCGGCGTTTGCCGGTATCCGCCGGTATCCTATGCGGGCGCGGCGGTTTGTCCAGGCAAGTTGCGCGAATCGCGGAAAACTGTTTTGAGCCGCGCCCGCAAGGCGTAAGATCGCCGTCAAAGGCTTAAGAATAAGGGAGACGGCTCGATGCTCAAAATCACCGGCTATTCGGACCGCGTCAGCGCGCGCCCCGGCGAGACGATCAAATTCATGGTCAATAGCGAGCTCGGCGAATACCGCGCCGATATCGTCAAATTGATTTGCGGCGACAGCTCGCCGGACGGGCCGGACTTCAAGGAAAAACTGATCCGCACCCCGGTCAACAAGCGCTACAAGGGGAGGCGCCAGCAGATTCACCCCGGCTCCTTCGCCACCGTCGAGAACAATCCGGCGCTCGACAAGCTGGCCAGCTTCACCGTGCAGGCGATGATCTGGCCGACGACGCCGGACAAGGGCATGCAGGCCATCCTCGGCAAATGGAACCCGCGCGGCAAAAGCGGCTTCGCGCTGATCGTCGCCGAGGACGGCTCGCTCGGCCTGATGCTGGGCAACGGCAAGGGGCGGGCCGAGACGGTGTCGCTCGGCAAGCCGATGCTGTCGCGCCATTGGTATATGGTGGCGGCGAGTTGGGACGCCGACAAGAAGGAGGTGCGCCTCTATCAGCAGCCGCTGCGCCAATATGTCGGCGTGTCGCATGGCGGCACGGCGCGCAGGAAAGTGAAACTGGCCAAGGTGGCGGGCAACAGCGCGCCGCTGACCATTGCCGCCCTGTTTGAGCGCCGCGCCAAGGGCCGCATTTTTTGCGGAAATTTCTACAACGGCAAGATCGACGGGCCGAAGCTCGCCAACCGGGCGCTCAAACATACCGAGATCGAGAGCCTGACAGGCAACAGCATCCCGCTCGCCGTGGCGCCCTCGATCCTCGCGGCGTGGGATTTTTCGCGCGATATCACCGGCCTCAGGATCAGCGACATCAGCAGCCGCCAGATGCACGGCGAAATCGTCAACCTGCCGGCGCGCGCCATGACCGGCGCCAACTGGACGGGTGCGGAGCTGTGCTGGCGCCACGCTAGGGGCGAATATGGCGCCATACATTTTCACGATGACGATATTTACGACGCCGGCTGGGATGTCGATTTCGAACTGACGGTGCCGAAGGGACTGAAAAGCGGCATTTACGCCGCCCGTCTGCGCGCCGCCGACGCCGAGGAATATATCCCCTTCGCCGTCCGCCCCGAGCGCGGCGCCGAGGCCAAGATCGCGTTCATTTTGCCGACCGTCCATTATATGGCATATGCAAACGAGCATTTGGCCTTCGATGGCCCGATCGCCGAAATACTGACCGGACAGGTCTCGGTCATGAACGAGACCCATCTGTTCCTCAACGAACACCGCGAATACGGCGCCTCGCTCTATGACAGCCACACCGACGGCTCGGGCGTCTGCTATTCCTCGCGTCTGCGGCCGATTCTCAACATGCGGCCCAAATATCAGACACAATGGTCGTGCTTCGGCGAGAACGACACCAATCTGCGCGAATTCAATCTCGACCTCTACTTCATCGATTGGATGGAGCGCTTCGGCTTCGACTATGACGTGGTGACGGATGAAGACATCCATTATGACGGCGTCGACGCGATCGAGCCCTATAACGTGATTCTGACCGGCGGCCATCCGGAATATTATTCCAAGGAGATGCGCGATTCAGTCTTCGACTTCACCCAGAAGGGCGGCCGGCTGATGTATCTCGGCGGCAACGGCTTCTATTGGCGCGTGGCGCTGCACAGCGAAGTGCCGGGCGTCATCGAAGTGCGCCGCTGCGAGGCGGCGATCAAGGCATGGGGCGCCGAGACGGGCGAATATTATCACAGCTTCAGCGGCGAATATGGCGGGTTGTGGCGCCATCAGGGCGAAACCGAGCCGCAGCGCCTGACCGGCA
>CAJXFT010000216.1 GCA_913053235.1 uncultured Alphaproteobacteria bacterium | reverse complement strand
AAGGCGCGAAACCGTATCGAACGCTGCTTCAACAAGCTCAAACACTTCAGACGAGTTGCCACAAGATACGACCGAAAAGCCATCTACTTCCTCGCTTTCATTCACATCGCATGCGCAATGCTGTGGATGCGGTGAATGTCGATTCAGCCTAGGGCATAACCCCGGCAACGAATACGCCCTGCTGAATTTGGGGGTGGTCTATCAGGACACCGGCCGGCCCGAATTGGCGCGCCGCACCTATGCCGAAATTATCCGCCTCACGCTGGGGCCGCCGTCACCGATTTCCTCGGCCCGGGCAACGGCCTGCCCATCGCCGCTTTCACCGCTCGCGTCACCTTTCGTCTCGGCGGCGGGGGCCGCGCCGTCGGCATCGCCGTCGACGGCCGGCGCGGCGCCGGCATATCGCGTCCTTCCGCAGCCAGGAAGGCGCTGAACGCGGATGGCGGATATTGCGCAAGAATCATGTGGAACTTCTCGGCGACCTCGACCTGCAAGTCCGGGAAATAGATTTCGGCGCCGGAATGGGCATTTTCTTCCGCGTCCAGGCGGGCCCGCTGGATGATGAGCGGACCGCGAAGGCGCTCTGCGAACGCCTTAAGTCGCGTGGCCTTTATTGCGCCGTGGCCTTTTTCTGAAGGTCTGAAATCGGCCCGGGCAACAGGGCAAGCCCGGCATGCGCTCACGCGTAATGCTTCAGCGCTCGCGGAATGCTTCCGACTTGACCTTGATGACAGGCTTAAGCAGATATTGCATGACGCTCTTGGAGCCGGTGCGGATATCGAGCGTCGCCTCCATGCCGGGCGCGATCGGCAAGTCGCCGGGCGTATCGCCGAGGTAATTCCTGTCGGTTTCGGCGATGACACGGAAATAACTCTGGCCGGTAGCGGGATCGACGTGCGAATCGGGTGAGATCGAAACAACCCGGCCCTCGAGGCCGCCATAGCGCGAGAATTCATAAGTGGTGACCTTGACTATCGATTCCTGGCCGACGCGGACATAACCGATATCGGTGGGGTTAAGCTTCGCTTCGACGACGAGGCGATCCTGGGTCGGCACGATCTCCAACAACGGCTCTCCCGGCCGCGCCACGCCGCCGATGGTGTTGTGGCGCATGCTCTGCACGACGCCGGCGATGGGGCTGGAGATTTTCGTCCGCACGACCTGGTCGGTGGCGCGGCTGAGCTTTTCGCGGGCGGCTGCGATGCGCCGCTCGATGGCGCTCAATTCTTCGAGCGCGACCCGAGTGGCGCGCAATTTCTCCTCCTTCACGCGCGCCGTGGCTTCGGCGATGCTGGCCTGCGCGCGCGGGATGGCGGATTTGAGCTCCTCCATCTCGCCCTGCAGTTTTTCGACCTCCTGTTTGATCTGGACATGATCGATCTTTGGCGTCAGGCCCTCGGCGAGAAGCTCCTCCGACATGACGAAACGCTCCAATGTGAGAGCGAGATTGTTCTTCGTCGAATTGAGCTGGGCGCGGATTTGACGGACGTCGAGTTCGCGCTGGCGTTTCTGCTCGCGCAAAACGTTGATGGTGCTCTCAAGCTCCAGCTTGTGGCCCTCATAGGTTTGCTTCTCCGCGCGCACCAATCCCGGCCGCCGCGCCGCTTCCGCCTCGGGAAAGAACAGCTCGGTGCCTTGCGATTCCGCGACCAGGCGAACCCGCGCCAGAATCAGGCCGTCCAGTTCGATCAGGATTTCGTCGCGGTTCGATCCGGTAATGCCGCGGTCGAGTTGCAGCAGCAGGTCGCCGGCCTCCACCACATCGCCCTCGGCAATGAAAATTTGGCTGATGATGCCGCCTTCGAGATGCTGGATGACCTTGACCTGGCCCTGCGGCACGACTTCGCCGCTGGCGACGGCGACCTCTTCCAGCTCGGCATAATTGGCCCAGACGAGAAGAACGGCGATGGCGATGGCGATGAGCAAGGCGCTGCGCCGCCAGCCCCTGGCGCGCGCCTTGCTTTCGAGCCCGTCGAGCCGGTTCATGAGGATTTCTCCGCGCTGGCGGCCAGGGCGACGTCTTTTTGCTCCGCCTCCACAGCGGCCTCGGCGTTGGCCTCCGCCGGCCTTGGCGCGCCGCCGAACAGGCGCGGTAGAATCTCCTGGGTCGGCCCGCCCATGGCGATGCGGCCGCGGTCGAGGGCCATGATATTGTTGCAGGCGCGCAACAGGACCGGCGTGTGGGTGACGACGACGATGGTATGATCGCGCGCCAATTCGCCGAGCGTGTTGCGCAAGGCGGTTTCCGCCTGCATGTCGAGATTGCCCGACACCTCATCGAGCAACAGGATCGGCGGATCCGGCAGCAGCGCCCGGGCGATGGCGATGCGCTGGCGTTGGCCGCCGGAAAGGCGCGAGCCGGCCTCGCCAATTTCGGTGGCGTAGCCGTCCGGCAGGTCGAGGACATAATCATGCACGCCGGCCAGCGTCGCCGCTTTGACGATATCTTCGTCGCTCGCTTCGGGATCGGTGATGGCGATATTTTCGCGGATCGTGCCGGCGAACAGAAAGCATTCCTGCGGCACATAGCCGACCCAGGTGGCGAGATCGCGGCGCGAGAACTGGCTGATGTCGCCGCCGTCGAGCAGCACGCGCCCGCCGGTCGGCGCATAGAGACCCTGCATCATCTTGAGAAGGGTGGTCTTGCCGCAGCCGTTGCGCCCGACCACACCGAGCATGCCGGGCGGCTTGACCTCCATCGAGAGATTGTCGATCACCGGCGGGCGGCCTTCCTCATAGCCGAAACTGACGCCCTCCAGGGTCAGGCGGCCCTCCGGACGGCTGAGGCGAATGCTTCTCTCGGTGCGGTCCTCGGCGAGGGCGAAGACGGTATCGAGGCGCTTCAGCGCTTGCCGGCAATTGGCGTAGTTGCGCCAGTTTCCGACCAGCTGGTTGAACGGGCCGATAACCCGGTTGCCGAGCATGGTCGATGCGATCAGCGCGCCGATGGTGAGTCTCAGATCGATGATGGCGAGCGCCCCGGTGGTTACCAGCGCGATGGTGGTCAGCATGGTCATGGTGGTGCCGAGATTGCTGAACATGTCCGTCCGTCCGCCGCGCACCAGGGCGCGCTCGATGGTGTCGGCATGCTTGTCTTCCCAGGCCGGCTTTATCGTCCTTTCCAGCGCCAGCGCCTTGATCGTCGAGCGCCCCTGGAGCATTTCCGCGAGGAATGCGTCGCGGCCGATGCCGGCCTGGCGCTCGCCCTTGGTGGCGCCCTGCATCATGCGGCCGGAAATGATCGAGACGATGACGAATACGGGAAGCGCTATAAGCAGCACCCATACCACCGGCGGCGCGATAACATAGATGATGGCGACGAACAGGACGGCGAAGGGAAGATCCGTCAACAGCACGGCCGCCGAGCCCGAGAAGGTGTTGCGCACCATCTCGGCATCGCGGAACAGGGTTTGCCAAAAGCCGGAGGGGCGGCCCTCCAGGGTGCGCAGCGGCAGGGCGGAGATTTTATCATAGAGCGAGCGCCCGAGGGCGACGTCGATTCTGAGCGCGACGCGCTGCAGCATGCGGCTGCGCGCCTGGCGAATGATGAAATCGAACACCAGTGCCGCCACGACGCCGATCAACAGGGCATAGAGCGTGCTGACGCCGTGGCTGAAGACGACGCGGGTATAGACCTGCAGGACAAATATCGGCACCGCCAGCGCCAGCAGATTGATAAACAGCGAAACCAGCAGCGCCTCGCGCAAACCGGCGCGCGCCGGCTTCAACACCTCTTTCAGCCATTTGCGGCTGGCGGGCTTGTCTTCGTCGAGCGTTAGCGGTTCAGGCGCCGGCATAAGCGTATTTGGCCAATTTCGGCGGCGCTAGGCAAACGGTTTTACAATATGCGCCATGCGTCGGCCTTTTCGGGCAGTGGAATTTTCCGCTTTTGTGAGGCCTACCCCAACTGAAAATCGGCAAAGGCGGGCGCATCGCCGGCCACGGTGGTCACAACGGTATAGCCCGCAGTGGCGCTATCGGCGTCATAATAGACGGTTTTTGTGGCGTCGACCACGACATAGGGCGTGCCCGACCCGCCGACGCCTGAATTGGTGCCGTCGAACTGGCTTCCGATAGAGAAGAAATTCGTCCCGTCGGTCAAGCTGCCGCTCAAATTGAACAGCGGTGTACCGCCGTCGAGTTCGATCTTGTCGACACCGCTGGCGAAATCCAATATCCCATTGAATCCCGAGAAACTTCCCAGGGCACCGTCGGTCGCCTTAGCGAAGCCGTCGGAGGGGTTCTCGAAATCGAATATGTCGGCGCCGCTGCCGCCTGACAAATTATCGTTGCCGGCGCCGCCGACCATGACGTCATTGCCCGCGCCGCCGCTCATGACATCGTTGCCGGCGCCGCCCTGGAGGGTGTCGTTGCCGCCCGCACCTGCCAGCGTGTCGTCGCCGGAGCCGCCCGAAACGACGTTGTTGGCGCTGTCGCCGGTGATGGCGTCGTTAAAATTCGAGCCCGTGACATTTTCGAAATTCCTGACGAAGTCCGAACGCCCGCCGCCGGTTGCGACGTTGCTGGAGAGCGTGACCGCGACGGCGCTGGTGGCGTCCGCGTAGGTAACGGTGTCGGTGTCCGGGCCGCCGTCCAGACTGTTGGCGCCGTCGCCGCCGTTGACCAGGTCGTTGCCCGAGCCGCCGCCGATAGAATCGTTGCCGGCGTTGCCGTTGAGCGTGTCGTCGCCGGCGCCGCCCTCGATTTCGTCGCTGCCGTTGCCGCCCGACAGCGTGTCATTGCCGCCGGCGCCAAACACGGCATCGTTGCCGTCGCCGGCATCGACCGAATCGGCACTGTTCGTGCCGGCCAGGATATCGTCGGCGCTACTGGTCGCGCTGAATTCCTTGGCCAGCCCGAAGGGGTGGAGGAAGAGCGCCGAATCGACAATCGAATCACTGGTATCGGACACGGCGACCTTGATGGTGTGCGTGCTCTGGCCGGTATCGAGCAATCCGACGATGAAATCGGGCGCCGTAACACCGTCATATTCGATGGCCAGGGTGCCGCCATTGTTGTTGAAGAAATTGGATTCGTTCAGGCCGTTATCGAAATGCAGGATCGTGCCGTCCGGGAAGTGAGCATAATTGTCGGATTGCGCGGTCCCGTCGATGAACACCGCGGCGACATCGTTGACGCTTTGCTCGTCGAATTCGTCGGTACCGTACATGAATTCGAAAATGATGGCGTTAACGCCGGCCGCCACGGTGAAAGAGAATTCGAGGGTTGAGGCGTCGCTCGACACCTGGCTATGGCTGGTGGCGGACAGCAAGTTGTCGAGGTCGCTATCGCCCGAACCGCTGGCCGTTCCCGTGAAGCCGATGGCGGTATTGGTGTCGTTCGGCGTGCCGTCGCCGCTGGTCAACACGATGCCCTTGCCGAGGGAGAAAGTATCGCCGTCGGCGGTGCCGAAATTCAGGCCGGTAAAGGTGCCGGCGGAACCGAAGCCGACATTGGTGTTTCCGACAAAGGTAGCCGTTGATACGAGAGGCCCCGGGCCCCCTGTGCTTGACACGCTGAGGCCGCTCAGGCCGTCAACAAGCGCGTTGGCCAGCGTTTCCGCCCCGCCCGCCGTATCGGCATTGAACTCGGTAACGTTGCTGGCCACCTGGGTGCCGAAGAACGGGTCGTTGAAGAAAACGAAATCGTCTTCGAAAAAATCATCGTTGAAGAACGGGTCTTCGAATAACAGTTCGTCACCGAAGAATAATTCATCGCCGAAGAATAATTCATCGCCGAAGAAAAATTCGTCGCCGAAGAATTCTCCCTCGACGAAGCCGCCGTCGAAGAACGGATCGTCGAAGAATTCACCGCCGTAGGGATCACCAAAGAAATCACCGCCGAAATCGAATGCGGGGCCGCCGAACGGGTCAAATCCAAAGTCACCGAAATCGCCAAATTCCTCTCCAGTGAAATCGGCAAATTCCGCCGCCAGCTCCGCTGCTTCCTCCGGCGACAAGTCGGCAAAGTCACCGAATTCACCCTCGAAGACCTCGGCGAATCCTTCGGGATCGAACTGCC
>CAJXFT010000215.1 GCA_913053235.1 uncultured Alphaproteobacteria bacterium | reverse complement strand
GCGCTCGCCAAAACCAAGCAAGGCGTCTACATCGTCAATTGCGCGCGCGGCGGTCTGGTGGTCGAGGCCGACCTCAAATCGGCCATCGAGAGCGGCCATGTGGCGGGCGCCGCGCTCGATGTGTTCGAAACCGAGCCGGCGCGCGACAATCCGCTGTTCGAGCTCGAACAGGTGATCGCGACGCCCCATCTCGGCGCCGCCACGGGAGAGGCACAGGAAAATGTCGCCCGCCAGGTGGCCGAGCAGATAAGCGATTTTCTTCTCAAGGGCGGCGTCACCAATGCCGTCAACACGCCTTCCATCGCCGCCGAGGACATGCCCAAGCTGGCGCCCTATATGCGTCTCGCCGAGCAGCTCGGTTCGTTCGCCGGCCAGTTGACGGAAACCGGCCTGGTCGAGGCGACGATCGAATATGAGGGCGCCGCGGCGGCGCTCAACTGCCAGCCGCTCACGGCGATTATTCTGCAGGGGCTTCTGCAGCCGCAACTGGCTTCGGTCAATCTGGTGAACGCCCCGCTGATCGCCAAAGAGCGCCATATCGACGTGCGCGAAGTCAAGCGCGATCAGGCCGAGGATTACCAGACCCTGATTCGCCTCACCGTCGTCACCGAGCGCCAGCGGCGCTCGCTCGCCGGGACGCTGTTCGCCGGCGACAAGCCGCGTATCGTCGAAGTCAAAGGCATCAAGATCGAAGCCGAGTTGGGCCCGCATATGCTCTATTTCAACAATAACGACAAACCCGGCCTGGTCGGCGGCATGGGCCAGGTGCTCGGCGATGCCGGCGTCAATATAGCCACCTTCAATCTCGGCCGCACGAAAGTCGGCGGCGACGCCATCGGCCTGGCATCGATCGACAGCGACGCCAGCGAACAGGTGCTCGACAAATTACGCGCGCTTCCCAACATTATACAGGTTAAGGCGCTCAGATTCTGAGAGTAGGCGCTGCGCGAAACCCGAATGAGCCCTTCTTCCCAGAGGGGAAGAGGGGTTGGGGAGAAGGGGGAAACCAAGCGCGTGGAACGCGCTAGCGGGTGCCGGAAGAAAGGACAGCGGGATGATTTCGACCGACTATGTGCGCGCCATGGCGGCCTATAACCGTTGGCAGAACGGCAGCCTGTACGGGGCCGCCGGCGCGATTTCCGATGCCGAGCGCAAGCGCGGGCGGGGCGCGTTTTTCGGCTCCATTCACGGCACGCTCAGCCATATTCTGTGGGGCGATCAAATATGGCTGAGCCGCTTTGGCGCCGCCTCGCCGCCGGCCCTTCCGGCGATCGCCGAATCGCCCGAGCTACATGCGGGTTGGGACGATCTCACGGCGGCGCGCGACGCCTGCGACGGTGTCATCGCCGCCTGGGCCGAGGATCTGGATCCGGCATGGCTCGACGGCGAATTAACCTTTACCTCGGCTGCCCTCAAGCGCGAATTCAGCAAACCGATATGGCTGCTGGTCGCCCACCTGTTCAACCACCAAACCCACCACCGCGGCCAGGTTCACGCCATGCTGACAGCGGCCGGCGCCCGCCCCGACGACACCGACATCCCGTTCATGCCGTCCTAGAGCATGTCAGGTTCGCTTGCGCTCACCCGCCACGCTCTATCTCTTTGGGTGCAAGCAAATGCGTCGTCGCAGGTGATTCCACCTGCTCGGGATTCGCTTTGGAACAAAGGCGCCATCGGCGATGGCGATGGCGAGAATTCCGGCGCCAACCTCAGGCCGCCTGCTGGCTGCGCTCCAGCGTAAACTGCGCCATCGCGTCGCCGTCGGCATGGCCGCTGCTCATCCAGGCCTGGCCGCTGGCCGGCTCGAATATGACCGAGGCCACCGTGCGCAAGCCCTTGATGCTGCCGCCGGCCGGCTCCTTGGTGGCGATGCCCCATGGCTCATTGTGGCGGTCGCAGAGGATGGCGCGGTAATCCTCATGGCTAGCGCGCTCAGGCAGCGCCGCCAGCAATTGCTGGGCGCGCGCATAGCGCATCAGCGAATGGCAGCCGAAGCCTGAAAAATCTCGCGCCTCGAATTTCCTGCCATGCATGCCGATGAAATGATTGGCGTGCACGGCATAATTTTCCGGGCCCTGTAAATTTTCCCAGCCGGTGGCGCTGCTTTCGATATTGAACAGCAACCCGCCGCCGTCGCCGATGATGTAATTCATCGAGCCGGCGCGCTCGCAACCGAGCAGGCAGGCGAGCGCGTCTCCCGGGCGCGGTTGCTCGAGCATGGCGCGGATGATGAACGTATAGGGCACGCCGAGCCGGCTGTCGGTGCCGTATAGCTTGTTGATGACGACGGCAAAACCGGCGCTGGACATGCCGTTGGCGCCGAGCGCGCCGGCGAATGAGAGGGCCAGCACTTGCACCCCGTTGCTGCGCGTCTTGAGGGCGAAGGCGGCGGGCTCGTAAATTTTCGACATGTCATAGGTTTGCCCGACCACCGCGCTCTGCTCGGCGACCGCGCCGTCACTTGCGCGCCGATGCGCCCAGGCGGTGCAGCCGCCGGGGACGGCCGGCGCCGTGGGGTGGCAGATATCGTAGCTCTCCAGATAGAGGTTCTGCGCCAGCACCTGGTTCACGCTCATGCCGGCGCCGGCGGCGATGCCTTCGAGCTCGGCCCATAGATGGGGCGCATAATTCTCGGCGTGCGGGCGGAAGCGCGCCGCATAGGCCTGGTAGCTGGCATCGTCGGTGATGCCGCGCGCGGCGAAGGCGGGCTGCGTCACAAGCTGGTCGAGATGCGCCTGGTAGAGCGTATTGGCTTCCTCGCGCAGCGCCTCGCCATGCGCTTCGCCGCGTTGGCGCGGCTCCTCCGGCAGATCGAGCACTGGCAATTTCATGATACAATCCTTTCCGCGGCTGCCCCGCGGCTTCGGCCACAAATTCGACTGTGGGCAAGTTGAAGAATACCGCCTAGTTCGCCTGCCGCCAAGCTTCGGCGCGGCGCTCGGCTTCGGCGATTTGCTCGGGCGTCATTTGCCGGGCGATGACCTTCAACAGGCGTTTGGCGTTTTTCTTGCCCCTCGCCGCCGCCAGGCTGAACCACATATGGGCGGCGACATTGTCCTTGGCGACGCCGGAGCCGCTGGAATAGAGCACGGCGAGGGCGAATTGCGCCTGGGCATGGTTGCCGGCCGCGGCTTTGTGCCACCATTCAGCCGCCACCGCGCTATCGGGCGCGACGCCCCTGCCCTCGTTATACATGGTGCCGAGCGCATATTGCGCCCGCGCCTGGCCGCCTTCCGCCGCGGCGCGGAGTTCCGGCAACGCCGCCGCGTAATCGCCCGCCTTGTATGCCGCCATGCCCTCGTCGAAACCGGCAAGCGCCGGCTGCGCCAGCAGCAGCGCAAGCGCCAGCAAGGATCCGCCAACAGCTATCATCACGCTCTCTATCGTTTCATTCGCAGCATAGCCCGTGCGGCGGGCGCGGCGGAAAAATTATCCTCCGGTGCCGCGCCCAGGGGCAAATTCAATCTCTCGCCCTTGCATAAATAAACAAGGATTACGGCCGGGTTAACAGATCCATCCGGTGCTTCAACGGCAATGATTGTGATGGCGGGGTGTTTAAGGGATGGTGGCGGCCATGGCACTGATTGATTCGAATTCCGACAAGCACGACATCCTCAAGGAGGTGTTCGGCTTTGACGCCTTCCGCCCCGGCCAGGAGGCGGTGGTGGACGCCGTGCTCGGCGGCGAGGACGTGCTCGCCGTGATGCCGACGGGGGCTGGAAAATCGCTTTGTTTCCAGGTCCCCAGCCTGGCGCTGGGCGGGCTTACCATCGTCGTCTCGCCGCTGGTGGCGCTGATGCACAATCAGGTGATGGCGCTCAAGCTGGCCGGCGTCGCGGCGGACTGCATCAACTCGGCGGCGACGCGGGCCGATAACGTCAATGCCTGGCAACGTGCCGCCGGCGGCCAAACGCGCCTGCTCTACATGGCGCCGGAACGCCTCATGACCGAGCGCATGCTGGCGGCGCTCGGCCGCCTTTCCGTCACCCTCATCGCCGTCGACGAGGCCCATTGCATCTCCCAATGGGGCCCCGCCTTTCGCCCCGAATATGAAGCGCTGGGCGAGCTGAAGGCCCGCTTTCCGGGCGTTCCCATCGCCGCCTTCACCGCCACGGCGGACGAGATCACGCGGCGCGACATCGCCGACAGGCTGTTCTCCGGCGACGGGCGCATCTTCGTCAGCGGCTTCGATCGCCCCAATATCCGCCTCGGCGTCATGATCAAGGATCAGTGGAAGCGCCAACTGCTCGGATTCCTCGATGGCCGCGAGGGCGAGAGCGGCATCGTCTATTGCCTGTCGCGCAAAAAAACCGAGGAGGCGGCGGCATACCTCACGGAGAACGGCTTCAACGCGCTGCCCTATCACGCCGGCATGGAAGCCGAGCCGCGCGCCGCCAACCAGAACCGCTTCCTGAGCGAACGCGGCATCATCATCGTCGCCACCATCGCCTTCGGCATGGGCATCGACAAGGCGGATGTGCGCTTCGTGTTCCATACCGATATCCCGCCCAGCATCGAGGCCTATTATCAGGAGATCGGCCGCGCCGGGCGCGACGGCCACGCCGCCGAGGCGCGCATGCTGTTCGGCCTCGGCGACATGCGCATGCGGCGCATGTTCATCGAGGACGAGGACAGCGACGATGACCGCAAGCGGCGCGAGCACAAGCGCCTCGACGCGCTCATCGCCTATTGCGAATCGCCGAGCTGCCGGCGCCGCGTGCTGCTCTCCCATTTCGGCGAACGGCCGGACAGTTGCGGCAATTGCGACATGTGCCTGGACCCGGTGGAACTGGCCGACGGCACTTGGGAAGCCAAACTCGCCCTGGCCGCGGTGGCGGCGACCGGCCAGCGCTTCGGCGCCGCCCATATCATCGACGTGGTGCGCGGCGGCGAGACCGAGAAGGTCGCCAAGATGGGGCACGGGCGGCTCGACGTCTTCGGCGAAGGCGCGGCGCACGGCCGGCGCGAATGGCAATCGATCATCCGCCAAATCGTCGCCGCCGGCTATTTGCGCCTCGATATCGGCGGCTATGGCGGCCTCAAGCTGACGCCCGAGAGCCGGGCGCTGCTCGATGGCGAGGCGGAGTTCCACTACCGCCAGGACACCATGAAAACCAAGGCCGAGCGAAAACCGAAGATCGTCCGCGAAGCCGCGCCGGATCTCAGCGACAGCGAATTGCTGCTGCTCGACCGCCTCAAGCAGCTGCGCCTCGACCTCGCCCAGCAACGCGGCGTTCCGGCCTATGTCATCTTCTCCGACCGCTCATTGCAGGAGATGGCGCATCGCCAACCGCAAACGGCGGCGGAATTCGCCGACATCCACGGCGTCGGCGAAGCCAAACTGCGCGACCTGGCGGAGATTTTCCTCGCCGCGATCGGCGAGGAGAGTGCGGCGGCGGATTCTCAATTGGACGGCCGCTGGTAGCTGGAAGTCATTGATGGCTGTATGGGTAGCGATCTTCCTGCTCGACGCCATGAGGCCGTGATCGAGAACGGCTTGCTTATCGGCAAAATCGGAAAAGCGGGCAAACGGGAAAGCCTTAAGGCGATGGTCGATGGTGACGGCAATGTGCGCGACGGACAAGTGGGCGTTAGAAAGTTTGACGGCCGCATCAGCGGAACTTCGGGACGCGGCGCGATATCTGGCGCAACATCTGCCTAATCGAACGATGGTGGATTGCCGGCGCCAGGCCGTTTATCGCTTTATTTCGCCCACGCTGAGGTTAGAATATGCGGGCATAAGCACGGGAGCGAGTGAAGCGCAGAGTCCACCAGTGTTTGCCGTAGCCGTCTTTTTGGACGCGCGACGGTGGGCCGGCAGGCATGAAGGAGAATGCCATGTGGAGCGCGCGCCGGGCGTCGGTGAGATGGGCGGGCTTGGTTGGCGCCTCAATGATTATGCTTGCCCTGACGGCGAGCGGCTCGTCTTCAGCCGGCGCATCCTCCGTCGAATTCGATGGCAAATGGGTCGGCGAAGGCCCGGCAAACATTTGTTTCCGGATTTCCCAGATAGATTACTAATTTGATGACCTGCTTGGGTGA
>CAJXFT010000214.1 GCA_913053235.1 uncultured Alphaproteobacteria bacterium | reverse complement strand
GGGCAGCGTGCAAATCCTCGAAATCGAGGAATTGCCGCTGACCTATATGCCGGCCGGCGCCGTGCGCCTGCGCGTCAAGGCGGTCGGCGATCTAGCCATGAGCGCTGGCGGAGGCCAGTCATGAAGCTCACGCGCGACAATCTGCACGATTTTATCCGCGGCGCGGCGATTCTTGGAACCGGCGGCGGCGGCGATCCCTATGTCGGCCGTCTGATGCTGGAACAGGAACTGCGCAAGGGCACCGACATTCGTATTCTCGATCCCGACGAGCTCGCCGACGATATCTTCGCCATCAATGTCTTCTCCATGGGCGCGCCGACGGTGTTCGTCGAAAAAATCCCCAACGGCCCGGCGACCGTGACCTCGGTGCGCAAGGTCGAGCAGGTGCTGGGCAGGAAATTCAACGCCATCATGCCGGTCGAGGCGGGCGGGGTGAACGCCACATTGCCGCTCATCGTCGGCGCCCTGACCGGCCTGCCGGTGATCGACGCCGACGGCATGGGGCGCGCCTTTCCCGAACTGCAGATGGTCACCTACAACGTCTACGGCGTCGATATTTGCCCGCTCGTCACGACCGACGATTTCGGCAATTCGGTGACCTACGAGACCAGTGACGCGGCGCGCGCCGAATGGCTGGCGCGCGGCGTCTGCGTGCGCATGGGCGGCATCAGCCAGGCGGCGGCTTATCCGATGACCGCCGAACAGATCAGGGACACGGCGGTGCGTCACACGCTGACGCTCTCCGTCGAGATCGGCCAGGCTGTGCGAGAAGCACGCGAGCAGCACCGCGATCCGGTCGGCGCGCTGCTCGACTATTTCCGTAAAGCCCGCCATCCGCGGCATGCGGCGATGCTGTTCGACGGCAAGGTGATCGACGTGCTGCGCGAGACCAAGCACGGCTTCACCGTCGGCCGGGTCCTGCTCGACGGCATCGAAAACAGCAGCGGCACATGCGAGGTGACGTTCCGCAACGAGTTTCTCATCGCCAAGCAAGACGGGCGCGTGGCCGCCACGGTGCCGGATTTGATCTGCTGCCTCGACCGCGAAACGGCGGAGCCGATCACCACCGAAAGCCTGAAATACGGCAATCGGGTCAAGGTGGTGGGGATCGCCGCCGCGCCGGTGATGCGGACTCCGGAAGCGCTGGCAATATTCGGGCCCAGAGCCTTCAAGATGGAGGAGGATTTCACGCCGCTCGAAGCGCTCGGCTGAGCGCCGCCGGGCCGCAGTTTTATTGCGCCCGAGTAATCCTGCCTTCCAGGCGCGGCGCGACAGGAGAGCGCTCGGCGAGATAGGCCACCGCCGCATCGGCGAGCACCGGGCCGAAATCATAGGCATCGAGCGCCTTGTCGCGCAGCACGTCGTAACCGTCGCCGCCACGGCGCAGGAAATTGTTGCTGACCAGGCGGTATATGCGCGCGCCCTCGAGCGGCGCATAGGCGCCGTCGGCACCGCGCACTTCGACGCTGACCACCCGCGCACCGGCCGGGCGGGCCGGGTCCCAGCGATAGCGCATGCCGGCAACTTGCGGAAAGGCGCCGCTGCCGGGCCGCGCCAAACCGATCTCCAACGCCGTCACGATATCGCCGCCGCTGAGGCCGAACGTCGCCAGCGTGTTGCCGAAGGGGAGGACCTGCAACACGTCGCCGCGCGTGACCGGCCCCGCCGGCAGTCCGGCGCGAATGCCGCCGCCATTGGCGATGGCGATCTCGCTGCCTTCGGATCGCGTGCGCCACAACATGATATCGGCGATCAAATTGCCGAGCGCGCATTCGCCATTGCGGCAGGTTGCGTTGCCGAGCGCCCGCGCCGAGCTGCCCACCACCTCGTTTCTGATTTCGTGCAGCGGCTCGTTCAGCCTCGCCACTAGGGCGGCCATGCCGGCCTCCTCGGCAATCCTGTTGTCCATCGCGATCGGCGCGCCGCGCCAGGCGCTGAGCCGCCCGGCGGCGTCGAAGGAAACATCCAACCGGCCCAAATAGCGGCTCCATTGGTAGGCCTGCACGATCAGCACGGTTTCGCCGGCGGGCGATTTCGCCAGCGTCGGATAGGGGCCGGCGGCGGCCGGGTCGTCGCTCGACAGGAAAGTGTGCGAATGGCCGCCGACGATGATATCGACGCCGTCGACGGCGCCCGCCAAGTCGATATCGCGCCAATAGCCGACATGGCCGAGGGCGATGATCTTGTCGATTCCGATTTTTTCCAATGCCGCCACGGCGCCTTTCAGCGCCCCTGCCAAACCGGAAAACCGGATGTCGCGGCCGGGGCTGGAAATGCTCGGCGTCTCCTCGGTGATCAGGCCGATGATTCCGAGGCGCTCGCCGCCGACTTCCAGCACCGTCCATGGCGCCACCTGCCCGGCCAGCGGCGGCTCGGCGGATACATCCATATTGGCAGCCAGGAGCGGAAAGCGGACGCTTTCGGCGAAGCGCCCGAGGGTTTGCGGGCCATCGTCGAATTCGTGATTGCCGACCGCCATGGCGTCATAGCCGAGGCGGTTCATCACCTGAGCGGCGGCCTGGCCCTTGTAATGGGTATAGAACAGCGTGCCCTGAAACTGATCGCCGGCATCGAGCAGCACGGTATTGCCGCCCTCGCCACGGATCGCCGCGATGGCGCTCGCCAGGCGCGCGGCGCCGCCGCGACATTTATTTTCAGCGATATGCTGGGGCGAGCATTCGGAGCCGAACGGCGGCGTCGGTGCGAGGCGACCATGCACGTCATTGGTATGCAGGATGGTGAGGTTTAACTCGCCCGCGAAGGCAGCGGCGCTCGCGCTCATAACGAACGCGGCAAGCGCGAATGCAAAAAATCGCCGCATCATGCCGCCTTCAGTCGAGATAGCGCACTTGGTCGGATTCGAACAGTTCGCGCCAGGAATTGGGAACTTCCAAACCGCCATCGACCTTGGCTTCCATGACCGCTTCGGCGGCGCGCACCTCTTCCAATTTCTCGATCACCATATCCAGCTTGGCGAGCGGCACGATGACCACGCCGTCGCTGTCGGCGACAACGATATCGCCGGAATGAACCATGCTGCCGCCGATGGTGATCGGCAGGCCGACGCTGCCGGGTCCGGTGTCGGAGGGCGAATCGGGATTCACGCCGGCGCAGAAAACCGGCAGTCCGACCTTGAAGACACCGCCCAGATCGCGCACCGTACCGTCGGTCACCACCCCGGCGATGCCGCGGTTGCGCGCCATGCCGAGCATTAAATCGCCCATAACGGCGGTGCCGGTATAGCCCTCGGTGGCGGCGACGATGACATCGCCGGCCATGGCGTGGGCCAACGCGCCCTTTAAGCCGAGATGATCCGAGGGCGCGCATTGGCAGGTGATGGCGGGGCCGACGAGGCTGCGCATGGCTTCAGGGGCGCCCGTCAAAGGCTTGATCACCGAATCCAGGGCGGCGCGCCCGCCGAGGCAATCGGCGATGTTGCCGGTCAGCGCGCCGGCCAGCTTGGCCACCTTCTCGGGCGCCGGGCGGTCGAAGTTGCGCCGGATGGTCAGGATCGGCGGTGTTTCGAGCATATTTTCTAACTCCCAAACATAAATATATTGTCGACGGTCAGATCCTCGGCCAGCGTCAGCAATTCCATGTCGGAGCCGCGCCGCCCGATCAATGACAGGCCGAGCGGGCAATTTTCGAGCCTGGCCAGCGGCAGCGTGATTTGCGGCAATCCGGCGAGGCCGGCGGTGCACAGCAGCGCCATCGCGCGGGCCCTGAAATCGTCGAGCTCATCCCCCGACGCGCCGCGTTTCGGAGCGATGCCCGGAGATGTCGGCAGGCACAGCACCGAGCCGTCGGACAGCATATTGTAGACCCGCTCGGAAAACATTTCGCGGCGTTTCTTGGCCGCCATGACGTCGGCTTCGCCGATCGTCGATGCCCATTCGAAGCGCTCGCGGATACCGGGGCCGAAGCTCGGCCGCACGCGCTCGATCCATTCCTTGTGGTTGGCCCATATCTCGGCGCCCTGCAGGGTGCGGAAAGTGTCGAAGCAAACATCGAGCCCGTCGCCGGAGATTACCGCCGTGTCCTCGTTGCCGAAGAAGGCGCGCACCACATCGAGCACCGCCATAAGCGCCGCCGTCACCTCCGGCCCGGCGGCTTGATAAGCGTCCTCGGCGAAGAGCAGCCGTTTGGGGCGCATGGCGCGCGGCGTCTCCTCGAGCAGCACCTCGCCGACGCGCGCCAGCGTCCCCGCTTCGCGCGCGAACCAGCCGAAGGTGTCGAAACTGGAGGCCAGCGGCATGCAGCCGTCGAGCGTGATGCGGCCATGGCTCGGGCGAAACCCGTAAAGGCCGCAAAAAGACGCCGGCAGGCGCACCGAGCCGCCGCAGTCGGTGCCGATGGCGAAATGCGCGAGATCGCCGGCCACCGCCGCCGCCGAGCCGCTCGACGAGCCGCCCGGAATGCGGCCCGGCGCGTTGACGTTGATGGGCGTGCCGTAATGGGCGTTCTCGCCCATCAGGCTGTAGGTCAGCTCATCGGTCTGCGTCTTGCCGGCGAGATCGGCGCCGGCGTCCAACAGCCGCGCCAGGGCGGGCGCCGTCGTCACCGCGGGCGGATGGCTGGCCAGCCAATCGGGATTGCCGCATCCGGACTTGTGCCCGGCGACGTCGAACACGTCCTTGGCGCCGAAGGTAAGGCCGCTCAGCGCTCCCGCCTCGGCGCCCTTCAGCGCGACATGGGTTTCCTCACAAAAGGCCCCGAGCTCGTCCTTCATGTCATGTGCTCCAAATTTAGCTAGAGCGGCTTGCGCCGCGCCTCCCGATGGGCGATATAGACTCCCGAGCAAATGATGACGGCGATGCCGAGCCACGTCCAGCCGTCGGGAAAATCGCCCCAGATGAGATAGCCCAGCAGCGTCGCGCCGACAAGCTGTCCGTAATCGAAGGGCGACAGCACCGAAGCCTCGCCGGTCTCATAGGCCTTGATGAGAAAGAAGTGCGAGACGCCGCCGAACAGCCCGAGCGCCAGGAATAAGAGCCAAGTGTTGCTATCGTCGGGCCAGGCAAAGCCGAACGGCGCGATCGCCGAGGACACCACCAGCGTGACCACCACCGTGTAGACCGCCGTGGTGCGGGTATCGTCATGCGGCGCCAACTTCCGCGTCAGGATCTGGAACAGGGCGTAGCACAGCGCCGCACCCAGCGCCATCAGGGCGGGCCAGCCGGCGATCTCGCCGCCGGGGCGGATGATGATGATGGCGCCGCCGAATCCGACCAGCACCGCGAGCCAGCGCCTGAAGCCGACGCGCTCGCCGAGCATCGGAATCGACAGCATCACCACCATGAAGGCGGCGGTAAAGGTGATCGAGGTGACGGTGGCGAGCGACATGGTGGTGAGCGCGCTTATAAAGAGATACATGGCGCCGATTTGCAGGCCCGAGCGGCTCAACTGCAGCAGCGGCCGCGTCGTGGTGAAGACGCGCACCAGGCCGTAGCCCGGCGCGCACAGCGCCACCATGATGGCGAGATGGAGGATCGAGCGCACCCAGATGATCTGCCACGCCGAATAATCGGCGCCGAGATATTTCACCGTGGCGTTGAGCATCGGAAACAGCAGCACCGTCGCCAGGCACATGTAGAAAATGGCGCGTAGCCGCGTGCCGCCGGGCACGGTGGAGGGTAAAGCCATCGCCGCCAAGACTAGTGGATAGCCAGCGCCGGAGCCACACGCAAGACGCCGACCGATTGTGCGCCACTGATCTTATCGAGGGCGAAAAGCCTCGGTCGCGGAGCTATCAACCTCATTGCAGTTGCATTATGTTCAAGACAACACGAAACACAGTGTGCCTGTGCCCGCGCCATGGGGGAAGAGCGTCTGGTGCCTAAGTACAGTCTAAATTTGTTTGGCGGCTTCGACCTCCGGGACGAACAAGGCGCAGCGGTTACGCTACGCTCGAAAAAAGGCCGGTGCCTGCTGGCCTATTTGGCGCTTGCCCCGGGCCAACATAAACCGCGCGATGAATTGGCCGCGCTGCTGTGGGGCGATCGCGGCAATACCCAGGCGCGGCGCAGCCTGAGCCAGGAGCTTTACCGCCTGCGCGGGCTGTTCCC
>CAJXFT010000213.1 GCA_913053235.1 uncultured Alphaproteobacteria bacterium | reverse complement strand
GGCACCACCCCCGGAATGCGACCAGCATTCCGGCTGCGCGACTGAGCGCCCGAGTTAATACGAGGTAAGCCAAGGGGGCGGATGCCCCCGCCCGGCGCTTGAGGGCCAAACAAAAAACAAAAAGAGAAGAAGGGCTTATTCGCCTGCCGCCAGTCCCGGGATCCACGCCGCCGCGGGTTTGTCGCCGCCGTCGGCGGTGGCGTGCTCGGCGTCTTTTGCGTGGCGCGCTTCGTCGCGCGCCGCGGTGATGATATCGGCGATGAAATCGGGAATCTCGTCGGGCAATTTCTCGGGAATTTTTTCGGGCGCCACGGCCTTCGGGCTCGGCTTGTGGTGGCGATGCATCGCATCGAGGCCGATGATGGCCTGCAAGCCGTGGGTTATCCCGGCCTCCTTGAAAGCCCGGTCACGCATGACATGGCGGTTCAGATCGTCAATCTGTCGCGAGCCGTATTTTTGCCAAATCGATTCGACGAAATCCATTATCCCTTCGGGCAGATCGCGGACCGAAACCTTGGGCGGCTCATGCTCGATGGCGCGGTATATATTGGGCTCGAGCGGCCCGACCTCGCTGACCACTAATATCGAAGGCATCAGCGGCGCGCCGTCATGCTGCCCGGCGTAAGTCGCCTGCGCCAGATAGAGCAGGCGCTGCAGCTTGAGCGGCGAGACATAGACGTGGCTCAGCTCGCCACGCTGCAAAAACCAGTGGACGATATCGAATGTCGATGAAACGATCGGTGTCATGTTCGCTGCTTGAATGCTATGAAGCGCGGGACACGGCGCATGTCCCGCCAATTGTGGGAAATCCACCGTAAAGGAACTGTTAAGATCGGCGGATAATTCATCGGCCCAGCGGAGGCTCCATGAAGTTAAGCGGCGAACATCACATACCGGCGAGCCGGCAGACCGTCTGGGAAGCGCTGAACGACCCGCAGACGCTGCAAGTCTGCCTGCCCGGTTGCGAGGAACTGGACAAAATCTCCGACAGCGAATTGACGGCCAGGATCACCACCAAGATCGGCCCGGTCAAGGCCACTTTCAGCGGCAAGGTGACGCTCTCCGACCTCGACCCGCCGAACAGCTATACCCTGAAAGGCGAGGGCCAGGGCGGCGCCGCCGGATTCGCCTCCGGCTCGGCCGCCGTCACCTTGAGCGAACAGGATGGCGGCACGCTTCTGCAATATACCGTCGAGGCCAAGGTCGGCGGCAAATTGGCGCAAATCGGCTCGCGCCTGATCGATTCCGTCACCAAGAAACTGGCCGGCCAGTTTTTTGGCGCCCTGGTCGAGCGATTGAGCAGCGCGGAGGTGGCGGACCCGGCGGACGAAGCGCCCGACAGCGCCGCGCCGGCGCCGCCGCCTGTATCGCCCAGACGCGGCGTTCCGACCCCGGTCTGGGTCGTCGGCATTATCGGCGTGGTGGCGGTTTTGATATTATGGGCCGCCGGCGTTTTCTGATTTCATGACCCTGGTCGGCATCCGGGGCGGCGTCGATGGCGAGCGCGCCGAATTGACGCGCGCTCTTCTCGGCCATTTGAAGGCGCGCGGTCACAGCGTCTCCGTGCTCGCCTTTGCCGGTGCCTCGGCGGATATCGATATCCCCGGAAAGGACAGCTACGAGCACCGCCGCGCCGGTGCGCGCGAAGTGCTGGCGGTATCGCGCCTGCGCTGGGCCCTGATGCATGAATCGCCGCCCCAGACCGCGCCGGCGCAGCAACGATTGGACATGCTGTTGGCGCGCCTCGCCCCGGTCGATATCGTCCTCGCGCCCGGCATCGCCAGGAAAACCGGCATCAGCCTCGATCTCGAGAGCGGCGGCGAAGTCTTGCGCGCCACGCACGGCGCCCGGCCGGCCGAGGTCTTTCGCCTTGACATGGCAGGACAAATCGCCGATTTCATCGTCTCGCCCCCAGCGGAAAAGCACCCCACCCCGTGACATACGCGCTGCCCAAATCCGTCGATGAAGCGGTCGAAATCCTCGCCGCCGGCAACTATATCGCCGACCGCAATCTGGCGACGACGCTCTATGTCTCGCTCAGCCTCAAGCGCCCGATATTCCTCGAAGGCGAAGCCGGCGTCGGCAAGACCGAGCTGGCCAAGGTCGTCGCCGAGCAGTTCGGGCGCAAGCTGCTGCGCCTGCAATGTTATGAGGGCCTGGACGTCTCGTCGGCCGTCTATGAATGGAATTACGCCCGCCAGATGATCGAGATCAGGCTTTCCGAGGCGCTTGGCGACCGCGACCGGGATGCTCTCGCCGAGGATATTTTCTCCGAGCGCTTTTTGATCACGCGGCCGCTTCTGAGCGCCCTCGAGCCGACGCCCGAGGGCGCCCCGGTCCTCCTCATCGACGAGCTTGACCGCGCCGACGAGCCGTTCGAGGCTTTCCTCCTCGAAGTGCTCGCCGATTACCAGATCACCATTCCGGAAATCGGCACCGTCACGGCGGCCGAGCCGCCCATCGTTCTCATCACCTCGAACCGCACGCGTGAAATTCACGACGCGCTGAAACGCCGTTGCCTCTATCACTGGATCGATTATCCCGACGCCGAGCGCGAGCAGGCCATTCTCGCCACCCGCCTGCCCGAGGCGGATAAAAATCTCAGCCGCCAGGTCGTCGCCTTCGTCCAGGAATTGCGCAAGACGGACCTGTTCAAATTGCCCGGCGTCGCCGAAAGCATCGACTGGCTGGCGGCGCTCACCGTGCTCGGTGAATCCGCCCTGAACGAAGATATCACGCGCCGCACGCTCGGCGTGCTGCTCAAATATCAGGACGATATCGAAAAAATCGAAGGCGCCGAACTGAGCCGCCTGCTCGAAGCCGCCGCCTGATCCAAAACCGGATCAACGCGCCCTTGCGGAGCCAACGGCAAAGCTCTACATCTTGACCATCGAATTGGCCAAACTGATCGGGCTGATGTCATGACAGACGCACAAGTGGAACGTGAAGACATTTTAGGCACCGCCGCGGCGTGGCGCGACGCCGGCCGCGAGGTCGGGCTGGCGACCGTGATCGCCACCTGGGGTTCCTCGCCGCGCCCCGTCGGCAGCCAGTTGGTGGTCGATGGCGAGGGCCGCTTCGAGGGCTCGGTATCGGGCGGCTGCATCGAGGGCGCGGTGATCGAGACGGCGATGGGCGCGATGCGGAGCGGCCAGCCGAAATTGCTCGAATTCGGCGTTTCCGACGAGCAGGCCTGGGAAGTCGGCCTCGCCTGCGGCGGCACGGTCAGGGTCTATGTGGAGAAAGTTGACTGATCCATGAAGCGCCAAACTCTCGACCGGCTCAACGCCGACAGGGCGGAAAAACGGCCGGTCGCGCTGGTCACGGAAACCGCTTCGGGCGCCCAATGGCTGGTCCATGCGGACGCTGAAACCGGCGCCGCCGACCTGCATGGAGAGGTGCTGAGGCAAGCGCGCATGGCCTTGACCGATGACCGCGGCACCAGCACTGAAGTCGAGGGCCTGTCTTATTTCATCCAGGTTCACAATCCGCCGCTTCGCCTGTTTATCGTCGGCGCGGTGCATATCACCCAGGCCCTGGCGCGCATCGCCCTTCTCGCCGGCTATGCGGTGACCGTCATCGACCCGCGCCGCGCTTTCGCCGAAGCCGAGCGCTTTCCCGGCCTCGAAGTGTCGAGCGAATGGCCGGACGATGTTCTCACCGCCGCCGCGCTCGACCGGCGCAGCGCCATCGTCACCCTCTCGCACGATCCCAAGATCGACGATCCGGCGCTCGAAACGGTGTTGAAATCGGAAGTCTTTTACATCGGTTCGTTGGGCAGCAAGCGCACTCATGGCAAGCGCCTGGCGCGACTCCAGGAGAAGGGCTTCAGCGGCGCCGAGATGGCGCGCATTCACGGGCCCATCGGCCTCGATATCGGCGCCAAATCGCCGGCCGAGATCGCCATTTCGATCATCGCCGAGATTACCGAGGCACGGCGCGCGCGGCGTGACAAGGCGCCGGCTCCAGGCGCCGCATGATCTTCGGCGAAATCCCCGTCGGCGAAGCGGAGGGCCTGATCCTCGCGCACAGCGTCCGCCTCGCCGGCGGTGCCTTCAAGAAAGGCCGAATCCTCTCGGCCGAGGATATTGCGCTGCTCGAGGCCGGCGGCGTCGCCAAGGTCTCGGGCGCCCGGCTCGAAGCCGAGGATATCGGCGAAAACGCGGCGGCGCTGGCGCTGGCCAAGGCGCTGTCGGGGCCGGATCTCGCCCTCGGCACGGCGTTTACCGGGCGCTGCAACCTGTTCGCCGGAGCGCGTGGGCTGATCGTCCCGGACGCTGAGCGCATCGACCGCATCAATCTGATCGACGAGGGCATGACGGTCGGCACGCTGGCGCCCTACAGCCAGGTCGAGCCGGGCCAGATGGTGGCGACCGTAAAGGTGATCCCCTTCGCGCTGTCGCGCCGCATCGTCGAAACCTGCCTCGCCATCGCGCGCCAGGGCGGCGCCGCCTTGCGCTTTGCGCCGTTTCGCGCGCGCCGCGTCGGCTTCATTCAGACGCGCCTGCCCGGCACCAAGGAAAGCGTGCTCGATTCGACCACCGGCACCTTGCTGGGCCGGCTTTCGCTATTGGGCGGTGCGTTGGCGAGCGAAATTCGCTGCGCCCATGCGAGCGCCGAGATCGCCGAAGCGGTGGGCCGGCTCGGCGCCCTCGGTTGCGATATGATCCTGATCGCCGGCGCTTCGGCGATCGTCGACCGGCGCGATATCGTGCCCAGCGGCATCGTTCTGGCGGGCGGCGAGATCGATCATTTCGGCATGCCCGTCGATCCCGGCAACCTTCTCCTCATCGCCCACCTCGGCGCGATCGACGTGCTCGGCCTGCCCGGCTGCGCGCGTTCGCTTAAGCTCAACGGCTTCGACTGGGTGCTGCGCCGCCGCTTCGCCGATATCGCCGTCAGCCGGCGCGATATCATGACCATGGGCGCCGGCGGATTGCTGATGGAAATTACCAGCCGGCCACTGCCGCGCGCCTTCGCCTCGCCCAAGGATCCGACGGCGCGCGACGCCGATGAGGTGGCGCTGTCCGGCCCGGCCAAGGTGGCGGCGATCGTCCTGGCGGCCGGCGAATCGCGGCGCATGGGCGGTATCAACAAGCTTTTGGTCGAGGTCGACGGCGTGGCGATGGTGGCGCGCGCCGCCGACGCGGCGCTCGAAAGCGGCGCCGATCCGGTCATCGTCGTCACCGGCCATGAACGCAAAAAAATCGAAGCGGCGTTGGCCGGCCGCGCCGTGGAGACCGTGCACAATCCCGATTATGGCGAGGGCATGAGCACGTCGCTGCGCGCCGGCCTGGCGGCGTTCCCCGCCGATACCGGCGCCGCGGTGATTTGCCTCGGCGACATGCCGCACGTCGATGCCGGCCTTATCTCGCGCCTCATCGCCGCCTTCGACCCGGCGCGCGGGCGCGCCATATGCGTCCCCACCTACAAGGGCAAGCGCGGCAATCCGGTGCTCTGGGCGGCGCGTTATTTCGCCGAAATGCAGCGCCTCGCGGGCGACGTGGGCGCACGCCATCTGATCGGCCAACATAGCGATGCGGTGCATGAAATCGAGTGCGGCGATGCCGCCGTCACTTTCGACGTCGATACGCCCGAAGCGCTTAAATCCGTGACGGCGCGAAGCTGAGGGCGCTTGGCGGTGGCGAAAGACTCACTTCTCCTGACGCCGGGGCCGCTGACCACGTCGGCGCCCACCAAACAGGCGATGCTGCATGATTGGGGCTCGCGGGATTCAGCCTTTATCGAATTGACGGCGCGCCTGCGCCGCCGGCTGAGCGCGCTCGCCGAGGCCGAGGCGGAGCATGTCTCGGTGCCGCTTGCCGGCAGCGGCACATTTGCCGTCGAAGCCATGCTGGGGACGATGGTGGCGCGCGAGGGCCGCGCATTGGTGCTGGTGAACGGCGCTTACGGCCGGCGCATAGCGGAAATTCTGACCCTCGCCGGGCGCGCCTGCGAGTTCCTCGAAGGCGCCGAGGACCAGCCGCTCGATACGGCGGCGGCGGCCGCGCGCATGGACGCCGACAGCCGCATCAGCGACGTCGTCATGGTCCATTGCGAAACCACCAGC
>CAJXFT010000212.1 GCA_913053235.1 uncultured Alphaproteobacteria bacterium | reverse complement strand
CAGGCCGGGCGTGCGCGCCGCCAGGGCCCGGCGCACGGCGTCGATGGCCTCGGCGATGCGGGCGCGGTCGTCGGTGATCAGGGTGGCCAGGAAACCGACCGTGCCGAACCGCCGGTGGGCGCCGGCGATGCGGGCGATGGTTTGCGCCGTCGGCGCCGCGTTGAACATCACGCCGCCGCCGCCATTGACCTGGACATCGATGAATCCGGGCGCCAGATGCCCGCCCTCGAGGTCGTGCCGGGGGATGTCGCCAGGGATATCCGTCGCCTCGACGATATCCACAATATGCCGGCCCGCGATCAGAACGGCATGCCCTTCCAGGCATTTGTCAGCGCTATGGATGCGGCAGTTTGTCAGGGCGAACAAGCGTAATTCTCCGAATCGGCCAGGCCGTGGCGCAGCCTATCAGGCGGCCAGCGCGCGCGGATGAAAATCTGGCGCCGCGATGCTTGTTTTGCCGCGACGCTCTGGGTAGCGTGGCGCCATGATTTTTACCCTCCTCGGCACCGGCTGCCCGCAGGTCGATACGCGCCGCTTCGGCCCTTCGCAGATCGTCCGCCATCACGGCGCCACCTATCTCATCGATTGCGGCTCGGGCACCACCCAGCGCCTCATGGCCGCCGGCGCCACCGGCGCCGATGTCGACGCCGTCTTTCTCACCCACCTTCATTCCGACCATATCGTCGATTTGTTTCAACTCATCATTTCGAGTTGGCATCAGGGTCGCGACCGACCGCAATATGTTTACGGGCCGAAGGGCACCAAGCGTTATGTCAAAGGATTGCTGAAGCTGTGGCAGCCGGAATTCAAGCAGCGCATCGCCCATGAGAAGCGCACCAGCGTTGCCGCGCTCGGCGCCGAAGTGGTGGAAATAAAAGCCGGCGAAATCTTCCACGCCGGCGAGATGATGGTGACGGCGGTCGTGGTCGATCATTACCCGGTGCGTCCGGCTTTCGGTTTTTTGTTCGAGACTCCCGAGGCGCGTCTGGCGATCAGCGGCGACACCACCTATTGCCCGGAGCTGATCGAGGCGGCCAGGGGCGTCGATGTGCTGGTGCATGAAGTCTATATCCATCGCGGCCCGCAGCCCTCGATGTTGGTCGAGGACCCGGGCAGCCGCAACGTGCAGAGCTATCACACCAGCTCGGACGTCGTCGGCAGGGTCGCGCGCGAAGCGGACGCCGGTGTACTCCTGCTCAGCCATTTCGTGCCGACACGTTTCGACGAGGAAGAGTTGCTGCAGCAGGTGAGCGCCGATTTCGACGGCCCCATCCTGATCGGCGAGGATCTGATGAATGTCGATGTGGCTGGGCGCCGGGTGCTGAGCTGGGGGATGTCGCTGGCGCTCGGCAAACAGCCGCAAGCGCCGAAGCCAGAGGCCAAACTGCGAGCAACGCAAAAAACCGAGGCCGTGCCCAGGGAGAGTAAAACCCGCACCAGGCACATCATCTGAGGGAGGTCCCGCGATGGCGAACAAGAAGGTTTTGGTTCTGGTCCCGGTGGTGCTCGATGAAAGCGGCCTCGCCAAGCGGCGAACGCAGCAGAATTCGGTCGAGCTCGGCGCCGATATCGAATTCGATTACCGCCCGGTCAAGGCCGGCCCGGCGCTCTATGACAGCTATCACGATTTCGCCCTCGCCGATGTCGCCATGTTCGAAGCCGGCCTCAGCGCCGAGGATGACGGCTATGACGCCGTCTGCATCGACACCATGAGCGATTCAGGCGTCAACGCGCTGCGCTCGGTATTGGACATTCCGGTCATCGCGCCGGCCAAGGCGTCCTATCTGATGTGCCTCTTGCTGGCCTCGCGCTTCGGCGTCCTCACCCAGTGGGAGCGCTGGAACATCATCTACAACAAAACCCTGCAGGAATACGGCCTCGCCGACAAATGCGTCGGCATCCGCTCGCCCGGCCTCGCGCCCGACCCGGTAAACCTGCTCGGCGGCAAGGAGGATGTGGTGTTCCCGCAATTTCTCAAATGCGGCAGGGAGCTGGTGGAAATGGGCGCGGAAGCCATCTGTTTGGGCTCGACCACCATGCATGAGGCGCATGAATTTCTCGCGCGCGAGCTGCCGGTGCCGGTGATCAATCCCGGTCCGCTCACCTACAAGCTGGCCGAAACGGTGCTCGGCATGGGCCTCAGCCACAGTCGCAAGGCCTACCCGCCGCCGAGCTATCTCAAGCTCAATCTCACCCGCGCCATGATGGACGGCGCCGCCGCCTATGACGGCGAGGATTGAGGCGGTTTATTTCTTGACGAATTTGTCGTCGATGATGTCGAGCGCCTGATCGAGGGAACCGACGGCGAGATCGATCTCGTCCTGGGTGATGGTGAAGGGCGGGCCGAGCTTGATGGTGTTGGGCGTGAAACCGCCGAGGAATATGCCGCGCTTGGCGTTCTCGCCGGCGACGATGTTGTTGGGCATCTCGGAAAGGTCTCCGGTATAGGCCGAATAGCGGTCTTCCGGCACGATCGGCGCGCCGTCTCCGTCTACCAGATCGACGGTATAGAACAGGCCGCGCCCCGAGACCCGGCCGACCGAGGGGTGCTTGGCATCGAGGCCGTCGAGGCGCTCCTTGAGATAGGCGCCGCGCTGGCGCACCTGTTGCAGGATGTTGTTGGCCAGCATGTATTCGAGATTGCCGACGATGGTGGCGCATACCAGCGGATGGCCGTCCCAGGTGCTGCCGCTCCACCAGCGCGCGGTTTCGAAATGCTCGGAAATTTCCGCACTCGCGATGACCGCGCCGACCGGCAATGCCGAGCCGTTCAACCCCTTGCCCGCCGCGATCAAATCGGGCTCGACGCCCGGCCAATGCATATAGCCGAACCATTCGCCGAGGCGCCCGACGCCGGTGATCACTTCATCGTCGATCCACAGGAATCCATGGCGCTTGGAGATTTCCCGGAGGCCAGCGGTGTAATCGCGGTGCGGGAAGGTGCCGCCGCCGCCGAGCATCGGCTCGGTGATCACCGCGGCGATATTCTCGCCGCCGATGGCGCTGACGATTTGCTCGGTCGCCTGCAAGGACGGCAGCGTGCTCGAGCCCTGCCAATCCTCGAATTCGGGCGCCGGAATGGGGATATAGCCATGCGCCGGAAAACCCGGAATGTCGCGCACCTGATCGAAGCTGCCCTGGGGCGAGAGGTTGGCGCGGTAGCCGCGCATCATGGTCGATCCCATGGTCATGCCGTGAAAGGAATGCGCCTGGGTGAGGATGACGGATTTCCCGGTATAGAGGCGCGCCATGGCGATGCAGCTTTCGACCGCGTCGGTGCCCGAGGAAAACACCCGCACCCGCCCGGCCCACGCCGCGTCGCTCAGCAAATCCTCGACGATCAGCTTGGCCGCGCGGGCGCGGTATTCATTGGCCAAACCGAAATAGGCATGGCCGTAACGCTCCATGGCGCGCGCCAGCTCGCTATGGATGGCGGGATGGCGGTGGCCCATGCTGTCGGAAATAAGCTGGCTCATGAAATCCAGCATGCGGGTGCCGTCGGCCAGGGTGAACCAATTGCCGTCCATGCTGTCGACGGGGATATAGTTATGCTCCTCGGCCGCTTGCAGGCCGTGCAGGTAATAGGCGCGGTCCCATTTCTCCAACTGTTCCCAATCACGCGACATCGTTTCGATTTCCCTGTTTGATGGCTGTTCGGAAAAACCCGACAATTTTTGTGCCGAGCAACGTTGTTACATGATAACGCTCGGGCTTAAGTTGAGAAACGCGATTCGGTAGGCGTCGGGAGAAGGCCATCTCTGTGACGATTCCAGACGAACAGGAAGACCAGGACGTCCAAATCGGCCAGGTGAATTATCGGCCGAGCGTATTGTTGCGCACCCTGGACCGCCTGGCATCCTGGTTTGTCGACGACCGCGCCTACCCCAATCCCGATGACAAACTGCGCGCCAAAGTCTTTGTTCTCGAGCATTTGTTTTCGCCCTTCCTGGCGTTCGCCATCGCCGCCATGCTCTATTTCGGCGCCGATGTAACCACGACCAGCCTGTATTTACTGGTTCTGGGTTTCTCCCTGTTTTTCGCCTATCCCCTTGCCATCAAGTGGGGGCTTTCTTACCGCGGCGTCAGCATTTCCTCGCTGGTGCAGTTATCGCTGCTGGTGTTTTCGTCGATCTATTATTTTAACGGCATGCAGTCGTTCGTCATCCCTTGGGTCGCCGCGATTCCGGTTGTCGGCATGCTGTTTATCGGCGTGCCGGGGGCGATTTTAACCTGCTTCCTCGCCACGCTCGGTCTATTGACCATGCTGGCGCTCCACCTTTCGGGACATGAATTTCCCCAGACCGTGGTCGCGGAATGGCGCTCGGTAGCGTTTATTTTATCGGCATCCCTTTGCGTCATATTCATCTCGGGTATCGTGCTCTGTCATTTGAGCCTATACCGGCTTTCGCAGCGCCGTCTGCAACACGAGCTTCGGAGACACCAACAAACCACCGCGCGCTTTCGCCAGGCGAGGGACGCCGCGGACAAGGCCAGCCTCGCCAAGTCGCGCTTTCTCGCCACCGCTTCGCATGAATTCCGCACGCCGCTGACGACGATTCAGGCCGGTATCGACCTGCTGCTGCGCTACCACGACAGGATCGACGAGAATCAAAGAGCGGATTATCTTCACGACGTCATTCATCAGGTGAAGACGCTCACCCGCATGTTGGACAATCTGTTGCTCGTCGGCGAGGAGGACGAGACCAATATTGTCTTCCAGCCCGAGACGATGAAGCTCGCCGATGTATGCCAGGATATGGTGCGCCAGATGCGCCTCGGCGCACAAAAAGGAGATGGCCTGAAAATCAGTTTTTCCGGCGACTGCAAGACGGCCTACATGGATGAGGGGATCGTCAGGCGAATTCTCTCCAACCTGCTGTCGAACGCGATCAAATATTCGCCGCCGCAAGCGGAGGTCTCGCTGGCGGTGGCGCGGCTCGGCGATATGGTCCTGTTTCGCATCGACGATCACGGCGAGGGTATCGCCGAAAGCGAGGTCGAGCGAATCTTCGAAAGATATTACCGCGTCAGCGGGACGCAGCGCGTCGGCGGCACCGGTTTGGGGTTATCGATCGTCAAGGCGGCGGTGGAAGCGCATCACGGGACGATACGGGTGGACAGCCGGCGCGGCGTGGGCAGCAGTTTTATCGTCAACCTGCCGGCCACAAGCGGCGAGAATTAGGCTTTGCCGGGCGGCGTCAGGGCCGCATGTCGATATAGTTGACCACCACACCGGCGCCCTGGGTTTCGCTGGAGACTTTTACCGCCTTCAGCATTTCCTCCTCCGAGCGCGCCCGGCCGATCAGGTAGACGCTGGAAAACGCATCGACCGCGACGCGCAGATTTACATCCGCGATGCCCGCCGTTTCGATCAGGCTGATGCCGACGCGCGCGTCGAGTTCCAGGGCGTCCACCCAGTCGAGCATCTCCTCTTTGCGCGCTTCCTGCTCCTCGGCGCTCATAAATTGGACATGCCAATAGAGTTCCTTGACCCCATCGACGGCTTCGACGCGGGCGAGGAATTCTTCATAAAGCTGTACGTCGTCGAACAGCCCCGTCACCAGCAGGCGTTGTTCGTAAATCTCGGTCGACGCCTTGATCGTGGTCAGGTCGGCCATGATCGCGTTGACCTTAATGACGATCTCATTGTCCTTTAAAATATCCGAACTGCTGCGCGCCTCGATGGCGCGGTCGATCAGGGTCTTGGGCGCCACCAATATATCGTCGAGAATCCCCGCCGATGCCGGTGGCGCCAGCGCCGCGGCAAAAAGGGAGGTGATCGCGGCGGCGAGTGCGGTGCATAGATGTTTGCGCATTTGTACTCTCTTTGCCCAAGGGCTGGCGGGCTTTTGCCGATGGTTGACGGTGGACGCTCTGGTGAGTCCCGTGATCCGCTAGTGAATTGCAGCGTATGAAGTGATTTGGAGATGCGAAAGCGATATTTCAAATTTTGTTTGCTTAACACGGAATGTCCCGTTTGCCACGCATGTAGCGCCTTTCCGGGTGATATGCGGCGGTTCCGAAATTATTGCGAGCCCAACGCCGCACTCTGTCGAGAGGAAAGCCCCACCTTCCGACGATGAGCTTACTTAA
>CAJXFT010000211.1 GCA_913053235.1 uncultured Alphaproteobacteria bacterium | reverse complement strand
CGGCCGGCAGCGAGCGCATCTCGGCCACCTGGTCGGTCACCTTCTGGCCCATCAGATGGCCGCCAAGGCCGACCTTGCAGCCCTGGCCGATGAAGAATTCGCAGCCGTCGGCGAGGCGCAGGTGATGCGGGTTGAAGCCGTAGCGCGACTGGATGCATTGATAGAACCATTTTTCCGAATAGCGCCGCTCGTCGGGGATCATGCCGCCCTCGCCCGAGCATGTTGCGGTGCCGGCCATGGTGGCGCCACGCGCCAGCGCGGTTTTCGCTTCGTATGAGAGGGCGCCGAAACTCATGCCGGTGATGTAGATCGGGATGTCGAGATCGAGCGGCCGCTTGGCGCGCGGCCCGATGATCGTGCGGGTCTCGCATTTCTCGCGGTAGCCCTCGATGACGAAGCGCGTCAGCGTGCCGGGCATGAAGGTGAGATCGTCCCAGGACGGGATTTTCTTGAACAAACTCAGTCCGCGCATGCGGTAGCGGCCGAGCTCGGACTTGATGTGGATGTCGTCGATAATATCGGGGGTGAAAATGAAGCTTTCACCGAGGATCGATTTGTTGCGCTCTTCGCGGTTGCGTCTCATGGTTCTGTTCCCTACAGCACGATTTTCTTTTCGGTGGGCTCGAGATTGTCGTAGTTCCAGAGCTTCTTGCCGGCGACTATTTTTTGTAAGTTTCGCACCCCGCCGGCGGCCGAGAGGCCATGCGCGGCGAGTTTGCGCTCCAGCCATTCGGCTTCGAATTCGCTGATCTCGCCGGGCACCGCGTCGACGCCGAGCGATTCGATCTTGCCGCCGACATAGATGGTGCCGTCATACATCGAATCGCCGAGATTGATGCCGGCGTCGCCGAGAATGATCATGCGCCCGCGCTGCATCATGAAGCCGGAAAAAGCGCCGGCGCGGCCGCCGACGATGATGGTGCCGCCCTTCTGGTCGATGCCGGTGCGCGAGCCGACATCGCCCTTGCAGACGAGATCGCCGCCGCGAATGGCGGCACCGAACGTCGAGCCGGCGTTTTTCTCGACCACCACAATGCCGGCCATCATGTTCTCGGCGAACGACCACCCCACCCGGCCATGCACGCGCACATTGGGGCCGTCGATCAGGCCGCAGCCGAAATAACCCAGGCTGCCGAGGAATTCGAGCTTGAGGCGGTTTAGAATGCCGACGCCGAGCGAATGCTTGGCGAGCGGGTTGGCGACCAGGATATGGCCATGGCCGGCCTGCATGAGCTCGCGAATCTTGTGATTGATGGCGCTGATTTCCATATCGCCGGCGTCGAACTCGGCCTTGCTGTCGAGATCGACCGGGAAGCTTTCCGGATAGAGATAATTTTCGCCTTCCTCGGGCGAAAAGAATATCTGCTGGGTGCGTCCGGCGAGCTGCTCCCGGTGCAGCCCCATGCCGTGCGATTTATGCCGCTCGCTCATATCTGCCATACCATGACCTCCCCTTCATACGGATCCCAGGTATCGATCTCGTCGCGGAAAACGCTGCGGATGGCGACCTCCTCGGAGGCGACGCCGACGAATGTGTCGCTCTCGTAAAGCACCATCGGCTTGGCGGCCATGGTGTCCTTGGCCATGCCGAGGCTGTCGGCGGTGGCGACGAGATAGGTGAAAACGCCGTCCAACTCGCCCACCGACAGCGCCATCGCGTCTTTCAGCGCCATGCCGCCGGCCATGCGGTCGGCGAGATAGACGGCGATCAGTTCCGAATCGCAGTTCGACATGAAGCGGTGGCCGCGGCGCTCCATATCGCGGCGAAAGCCCCAATAGTTGGTGAGCTGGCCGTTATGCACCACCGCGATATCGGAGAACGGATAGGCCCAATAGGGATGCGCCGAGCGGATATCGACGTCCGATTCGGTGGCCATGCGGGTATGGCCGATGGCGTGCGTGCCTTCGAAGGCGCCGAGCCGGTATTGATCGCTGACCCGGCTGGCGTCGCCGAGATCCTTGACCAGCTCCAAGGCGCGGCCCATCGAGAGGATCTCGGCGCCCTCGACGTCTTCGAGGTAATCGGCGAAGCGCTTCAACTGCTGCTGGTCATCGGCCGCGCCATTGGAGAAGCTGATACGGTAGCGAAAGGCGTATTCGGTCGCGTCTTCTTCCTCGGCGATGGTGGCGCCGGAGCTTTGAATACGCTCGTCGACTTGCGCCTTGCGCTTCTTCACCTCGTTCTGGATGTCGAAGCCATGCGCCATGTCTTCCTGTTCGGCGACCTTGAAGCGCAACATGTAATCGCCGTTACGCGGTACGCCATAGAGCGCAAAGCCGCTCGAATCCGGCCCGCGATGTTTGAGCGCCTGAAGCATCGACGTCATTTCCCCGCCGATCCCGGCGCTGCCGTCGCGGTGAATCAATCCTGCAATGCCGCACATTTTTTCAATACTCCCTAGGGCAGGCAATCCAAATAGGTCTCGACATCCCACTCGGTCACCGTGGCGTTGTAGCGCGCCCATTCGTCGCGCTTGTAATGCTCGAAAACCTGGTACATCTCGTTCGGCATGGCGCTTTTGATGACTTCGTCGGCGGCCAGCGCGTCGAGCGCTTCGCCGAGCGTCATCGGCAGGCGCGTCACTTCCTTGCCGGCTTCCATGGCCTGATAGATGTTGCGCTCCTCCGGCTCGCCGGGATCGAGATCTCGGCCGATACCGTCATCGAAAGCCTTGAGCAGGCCGGTGGCGAGCAGATAGGGGTTCACCATCGAATCGACGGAGCGGTATTCGAAGCGGCCCGGCGCCGAAATGCGCAAGCCGCAGGTGCGGTTCTGATAGCCCCAATCGGCGAACACCGGCGCCCAAAAACCGGTGTCCCAGAGGCGCCGGTAGGAATTGACGGTGGAGGAACCGATCGCCGTGAGCGCCTGAATATGCTCCATCACGCCGGCGACGCAGTTGAGCCCGATGGGCCCGGGCTTGCGTTCGTCCAGGGCCGGGTCCGGCATAAACAAATTTTCGCCGCCCTTGACGTAGGAGAACACATCCTCCATGCCGGGAAGCGGCGATTGGTGGAGATCGTTGATGCGGTCCTCGCCGCCGCGCCACAGCGATATATTGTAGTGACAACCGCTTGCCGAGACGCCGACGAAGGGTTTCGACATGAAGCAGGCGATGACGCCATGCTCGCGCGCCACCTGGGCGCAAATCTGGCGGTAGGTGGTCAGCCGGTCGGCGGTGCGGAGCGCATCGTCGAACATCCAATTGAGCTCGAGCTGGCCCGGCGCGTCTTCATGGTCGCCCTGGATCATATCGAGGCCCATGGCCTGGGCGTATTCGATGACCTGCATGAAGATCGGCCTGAGTTCCTCGAACTGGTCGATGTGATAGCAATTGGGCTTGGTCACGCCACCATTTGGCTTGCCGTCGTCGTCGCGCTTGAGCCACATCATCTCGGGCTCGGCGCCGTTCCGCAGTTGCAGCCCGTGCTTGTCCTGAAATTCCTGGTGAATGATGCGCAAATTGCCGCGGCAGTCGGAAGTCAAATGGGCGCCCGGATTGTCACGCTCCTCGCGATTGCGGAAGCAGGTACAAAAGACCCGCGCCACCCGTTTGTCCCAGGGCAGTTGCGCAAATGTCTCCGGATCGGGAATGCCCACCAGTTCGGAGGCTTCCGGCCCGTAGCCGATATAGTTGCCGGCCCGATCCGTAAAGAGATTGGCGGTGGAACCGTAAACAAGCTGAAAGCCGCGTTCGGCAAACTGTTCCCAATGGTCCGCCGGAGCGCCCTTGCCGACGATCCGCCCGGTGACCGACACGAACTGATAATAGATATAGGTGATGCCGAGCTCGTCGATCATCTGGCGAACCTGGCGCACCATTTCATCGCGGCCTTCCCTGGCGACGTGGGCTTCAAGATCGGTCATTCTATGTCCTCCGATATTCCATATCCGTCGATATTCTGTATCCCCCGATACTAGCTCCAGGGGAATGGGCTGTTTGACACCGGGTGCAGCTTGCCCTCGGCGAAGCGCGAGAAGCGGAAGGGCTGCAACAGGGCGCTCGGGGCGACGAGGATTTCCTCGGCGACGAGCTTGCCGACGGCGATCATCTTATAGCCGTGATTCGAATCGGCGATGACGTAGCAATTGTCGCGGAAGCGGTCGAACACCGGGAAGCTGTCGGCGGTAAAGGCGCCGATGCCGCCGGACGGCTCCTTGCGCCACTTGCCGATCTGGCCTTCATAGCGCTTCTGGCAAAAGGCGAGGGCGGAACACCAAGTCTCGGCGAAGCGGTCGTCGACGGTGAATTCCGGCGAATCCGGACCGTAAGGATCGACGGCGACGCTCTCGGCCGGGGTCTTGACCAGATAGGGCGCGGCGCCGCCCTGGATGCCGCCGAAATTGAAATCCGGCTTGTAATAGATGCCCCATAGATCCTCGACCAGGGTGCGGCCATCGACGTCGGAGCGGAGCGGCACATCGGTATCGACATGAATGACCGGCGGCATATTGCCGTCGTCGGCCATGCCGAAGCCGGGCTCGACGCCGAGCGTGCCCTCCTGCAGGCACCAATAGACCCACATCGGCACGTCGGCATGGACGTCGCCTTTGGTATCCTTGACATCGATGCGCTCGGGCAATTCGAGCATGCGCCAAATGCTCGGCACCCAGGGGCCGGCGGCGGCGATCACTTGATCGACGCTGATGCGGCCCTTGTCCGTCTCGACCGCCGTGATGGCGTCGGAATTGCCGCCGCTCACCAGGCCCAAAACTTCGGTGCCGGAGAGAATGCGCACGCCGGCGCCCTCGGCCTTTTGCGCCAGGCCATAGAGCGAGGCCCGGTTGTTGGCGTAACCGCCGCGCTTCTCGTGCAGGATCGAGGTGATGCCCTCGGCGCGCCAATCGGCGAAGATGGCGCGCATATATTTTCGGCACGCCTCGGCGCCTTCGATTAATTCGGAATCATAGCCGATCGCCTGCTGCTCGGCGGCGATTTGCGCCACGTCTGCGCGCATCGATTCGGGGCTGATCTGCATATAGCCGATGGCGTGGTAATGAAAGGCCTCGGCGTCGCTCTCCCACAGTTCGACGCATTCCGCCATCAGTTCGCGCATCGCCGGCTGGTAATAATTGTTGCGGATGACGCCGCACGCGATGCCCGAGGCGCCCGAGGCGATGCCGCCCTTGTCGACCACCAGCACGTCCTCGCCGCCGCCCCGGCCCTTCGCCTTCAACGCCGAGGCGAGATGATAGGCGGTGCTGAGGCCGTGAATGCCGGCGCCGATGATGAGATATTTGACATGCGCGGGAATCATGCGCGGCCCGCCGGCAGGGGCGAAAATTGCCTCTTGAACCAATTTTCAGATTGGTCTAAATATTTGGCTGTGTCGGCCGCTGAATAAATCACTCTGCTGCCCTTATTCGAGGAGTTGGTTATTTATTTGGTCCGAATTAAACCGCCTGGCGGTATCGTTTGCAAGTCAAATAACCCTCTTATTGGTCCTACCAATTGCAAAATTCATCCGACGGCGCACCGGCGAAACTGGCCGCTCAACTGAGGCAGGAAATATTGCGCGGCGCCTTCCAGGACGGCCAAAGGCTGCCCTCGGAACGCCGCTTGGCGGAGGATCGCTCGGCCTCGCGCGGCACCGTGCGCGAGGCGCTGCGCTTGCTCGAACAGGGCGATCTGCTGGTGCGCAGACCCGGCAGCGGCAGTTATGTAACCTATCCGGCGGAGAGCCCGGGGGCCGAGCGCGAAGACGTCGCCGAGATCACCAGCCCGCTGCAATTGCTCGAAGTGCGTCTGGCGCTTGAGCCGCAAATGGTGCGCCTGGCGTCGCGCAACATGACGGCGCGCGATATCGCCGGCCTCGAAGAGGCGCTGCTCAACATGGAAGGCGCCGAACATGACGAGGAAAAATTCTCGCATTGGGACAAGATTTTTCACCGCCGCATCGCCGAGGGCACGCGCAATCCGCTGATGATCACCATGTATGGGCAGATCAACCATGTCCGCACGCATGACCTGTGGGAATCGATCAAGGGAGCGATCCTCACGCCGCCGCGCATTCGCCAATATAACCATCACCACCGCGATGTGCTCGACGCCATCCGCCGCCGCGATCCGGAAAGCGCGGTGGCCTGCATGAACACCCATCTACAGCTCGCCCAACAGGATTTGCTGGAACCACCGGAAACAGGGGAAACCCAATAATGCTGTTAGCGGAAAAAATCGCCCTCGTCACCGGCGCCGCCTCCGGCTTGGGCAAGGCCAGCGCCGAGGCCATGGCGCGCGAGGGCGCCCGGGTGATGCTTGCCGACATCGATGCCGAGGCCGGCGCCGAGGCCGCCGCCGCGATATGCGGAAATGGCGGCGACGCCGCCTTTTGCAGCGCCGACGT
>CAJXFT010000210.1 GCA_913053235.1 uncultured Alphaproteobacteria bacterium | reverse complement strand
GTGTTTCGGCGGCGGCTGGTCGCTCGACGCGGCGCGCGCCGAGCCGGTCGACGCGACCATCGTCTATTACGGCAATGTGAAGCGCTCGGCGGCCGATCTGGCGGCGCTGAACGGCCCCGTTCTCGGCCATTTCGCCGAACGCGACCGCTGGATCGACCATGACATGGTAAGCGGCTTCGAAAGCGCCATGGAGAAGGCCGGGAAAACCTATACCAGTCACTGGTACGAGGCCGATCACGCTTTCGCCAACCCGACGAGTGCGCGCTATGACGATGGCGACGCGGCGCTTGCGTGGCGCCGCAGCCTCGATTTTCTGCGCCAGAATCTTTCTTAGGTTGGCGCCATGAAGGACGGCCTGAGAATCATCGATTGCGATTTGCACGTGATCGAAGACGGCGAGCTTTACGAGAAATATCTCGATCCGCGCTTCCATGCCCATATGCCCGAATATCTCGGCTGGAGCCCGACCAACTTCCCCCATTGGAACGTCGGCGGGCAGACCATCCCGCCATGGGCGCGCGACGCCAACGTGGTCGGCCCGCAAAAGGCGCTCGATGCGCCGGGCGAGGATATCTACGCGCCCATCCGCGAGCGCAATTACGACGCCGATTCGACGATCGAGGCGATGGATGTCGAGGGCATCGACGAGGCCGTCATGTTCCGCACCTTCGCCTCGATGCTGGTCTCCATCGACAGCCTGGCCGGCGATGTGGCGACGGCCTATTGCGCCGGCCACGCGGCGCGCATCAAGCCCGCCGCGATCGTTTCGATCCACGATCCCGAGCTCGCCGCCGCCGAGGCGCGCCGCGCGGTCGAAGAAAAAGGCCATGTCGCGGTGGTGCTGCTGCCGATGCCGGTCGGCGGGCGCTATGTCAACGCGCCGGAATGCGATGTGCTGTGGCATGAGATTACGCGCCTCGACGTGCCGCTGATTTTTCACGGCACCTCGGGCGGCGCCTCGGACGACTATGCCGCCAACCGCTTTCGCGGCCATCCCAACTTCCGCACCCTCAACCACGCATCGGCGTTTCCCTTCGAATTGATGGCGGCGATGGGCGCCATGCTGGTGGGCGGCGTGTGCGAGCGTTTCCCGCGCCTCAGGGTCGGCTTTCTCGAGGGCAATTGCGGCTGGCTGCCATGGTGGCTCGAGCGCCTCGACGGCCAGTGGAAAAAATATGGCGGCGGCGAGGCGCTTCGGCTATCGGCGCCGCCGAGCGAGATCTTCCTCAACCAATGTTTCATCGCCATGGATTGCGACGAAGCGATGGCGGCACAGGTGGTCGAGCGTTTCGGCGACGACAATATCGTCATGTCGATCGACTATCCGCACGCCGATGGCGGCTATCCCAACGGCATCAGGGAATTCCTGGCTTTGCCCGGGCTCGGCCTGCAATCGAAAAAGAAAATCATGTGGGACAATTGCCGCCGGCTGTACGGCTTCTTCGGCGCGTAATGATCGGCAATTTGCCGTAGTTCAGCTCGCCAGCCTGCGCCGCCCGCCGCCGGCTCCGGACGCTTGCGATTCCTCTTCGAACAGTTCGGCGAGTTTTTCCGTCATCGTGCCGCCGAGCTGCTCGGCGTCGGTGATCGTCACCGCATGCTGGTAATAGCGCGTCACGTCATGGCCGATGCCGATGGCGAGAAGCTGGACCGGCGAATAGAGTTCGATCCATTGAATGACGGCGCGCAGATGCTGCTCGAGATAATTGCGCGGATTGACCGAGAGCGTGCTGTCGTCGACCGGGGCGCCGTCCGAGATCACCATGATGACGCGGCGTTCCTCGATGCGGCCGAGCAGGCGGTCATGCGCCCATAACAGCGCCTCGCCGTCGATATTCTCTTTCAGCAGGCCCTCGCGCAGCATCAGCCCGAGGCCCTTGCGCGCCCGGCGCCACGGCTCGTCGGCGGTTTTGTAGACGATATGGCGGAGATCGTTGAGGCGGCCCGGATTGCGCGGGCGGCCCTGGCCGAGCCAGCGCTCGCGCGCCTGCCCGCCCTTCCAGGCGCGCGTCGTGAAACCCAATATCTCGACCTTGACGCCGCAGCGCTCCAGCGTGCGGGCGAGAATATCGGCGCACATGGTGGCGACCAGGATCGGCCGGCCGCGCATCGAGCCGGAATTGTCGATCAGCAGCGTCACCACCGTATCGCGGAAGCGCATCTCCTTTTCCTTCTTGTAGGAAAGCGGGTGAAGCGGCTGGGTGACGACGCGGGCGAGGCGCCCGGCATCGAGCAAGCCCTCCTCGAGGTCGAATTCCCAGGCCCGCACCTGATGCGCCAGCAAGCGCCGTTGCAGGCGGTTGGCGAGGCGCCCGATGACGCCCTGAAGCTGCGCCAGCTGCTGGTCGAGCTGCAGGCGCAGGCGGCCCAATTCCTCGGCGTCGCAGAGGTCGGAGGCATTGACGATTTCGTCGAATTCCATGGTGTAGCTGGTATAAGCCGGACCGCGCTCGCCGTCCGGCCCGTCGCCCGGCAACATGCGCCGCCGCCCGCCCTCGTCCGATTCATCCTCGCCGTCGCCGGCCATGGCGTCGGCGTCGCTGTCCGAGGCGTCGGAGGCATCGGCATCCTCGCCAAGCTCCGCCTCGGCGTCGGCGCTGCTGTCGCCGTCCATCTGTTCGCCGCCCTGGGCGGCGCCGGATTCGTCGGAATCCGAACTATCATCGGCATCGGGCGAGGATTCGGCTTCTGAGTCGTCGCCTTCATCGACGTCTTCATCCTCGATATCGAACTCTTCGATCATTTCGCGGACGAGCTTGGCGAAGGCTTCCTGGTCGTCCACCTTCTTGGCCAGATCGAAGAGATGCTTGCCCGCCTTGTCTTCGAACCAGGGGCGCCACAGATCGGCGAGATGCTTGGCCGCCGCCGGCAGCGGCTGGTCGTGCAGGCGCTCGCGCACCAGGGCGCCGATGGCGTCGGCGATGGGCGCTTCCTCGGGGCTGGAGACATGGTCATAGCCCTTCAGGCGGCTGCGCTGCTCGAGGGCGGAGGAGAGATTGGCGGCGACGCCGGCGAAGCGGCGCGCACCGAGCGATTCGATGCGCGCCTGCTCGACCGCCTCGAAAATGGCGCGTGCGTTTTTGCCGCGCGGCTGGATGCGGCGATGCGCCCGCGGGTCGTGATAGCGCAAGCGCAGCGCCAGCGAATCGGCCGAGCCGCGCACCATCTCGACATCGAGCGCGTTGAGGTCGCGCGCCGGGAAGGGAAGCTGTGCCTGCTCGCCGCTCAAGCGCGGCGTGTCGGAATCGAACGAGACGGCGAGCTCCTCGCTGCCTTTGCCGGCGATCGCGCGCATCGCGCAGCCGACCGCGCGCTGGAACCGCTCGGCCGGGTTTTCTTCCTTGGTGGTCAAGGAACTGCCTTCAATTTTCCGGCGCCGCGGGCACCGACGATTCGGGCAACTCCTTGCCGAAGCAGCGCTGGTAATATTCGGCCACCGCGGCGCGCTCCATCTCATCGCATTTGTTGACGAAGGTGGCGCGGAAGGCATAGCCGAGATCCTTGAAAATCTTCGCGTTCTCGGCCCAGTGAATGACCGTGCGCGGCGACATCACCGTCGAGATATCGCCCGACATGAAGCCCGAGCGCGTCAAGTCGGCGACTTCGACCATCGCCGAGACGATTTTGCGGTCCTCTTCATCGGCGTAGTCGGGAACTTGCGACAGCACGATCTCGACTTCCTGGTCATGCGGCAGGTAATTGAGGGTGGTGACCAGATTCCAGCGATCCATCTGGCCCTGATTGATCTGCTGGGTGCCGTGATAGAGACCGGTGGTATCGCCGAGGCCAACCGTGTTGGTGGTCGAGAAGATGCGGAAGGCGGGGTGCGGCTGGATCACCTTGTTCTGATCCAACAGTGTCATCTTGCCGTCGACCTCCAGAATGCGCTGGATGACGAACATCACATCGGGCCGCCCGGCGTCATATTCGTCGAAGCAGATGGCGACCGGGTTTTGCAGCGCCCAGGGCAGGATGCCCTCGCGGAACTCGGTCACCTGCTGGCCGTCGCGGATGACGATGGCGTCCTTGCCGATAAGGTCGATACGGCTGATATGGCTGTCCAGATTGACGCGGATGCAGGGCCAGTTGAGGCGTGCGGCGACTTGCTCGACATGGGTCGATTTGCCGGTGCCGTGATAACCCTGGATCATGACGCGCCGGTTATGCGCGAAGCCGGCGAGAAGGCTCAGCGTGGTGTCGTAGTTAAAGCAGTAGGCCGGATCGATGGCCGGGACATGCTCTTCGGGCTCCGAAAAAGCCGGAACTTCCATATCGCTGTCGATGCCGAATGTCTGGCGCACCGAAATCGTGATGTCGGGGAAGCGATCGCTTAGGTTCGGCGTATCGCCAATTTGCTCTTGAGAGGCCATTTCTTGTCCCTTCCGAGGGCGGCTCGGCCGCTTCCGCGGCCACATGGTATTATCAGGAGACCTGATTCAGGAGATAGGTATAGGCCAGATTAATCGATTTCAATAACTCTTCCGATTTTTTGCAACCACCATTCATATCGGGATGGTGCTTCTTGGCCAATTCCATGTATCGGCTGCGCAAATTTGCGCGGTCGAATCCGGGCTTGAGGTCGAGCGTGGCGCAGGCGCGCTCGATATCCATGGCGGTTTGCGAGCGCTTCTTGGCGCGCCCGTTCTTGGCGCCGTTGTTACCCCCCTCGGCGCCGAACCAGTCTTGCGAGAAATTGTGGAACATATGCTCCAGATCGTCCATTTCCTCGTGCAGCGGGCGCTTGCCGTAGACCGGCCAGGTCGGCCGGTGGCCGGTGACGTCATCGCGCTGAAAATGCTCGATGTCGCGGCGCGACCAGCCTTCGAAGAAATTCCAGGCGCGGTTATACTCGCGCACATGATCGAGGCAGAACCAGCGATAGCTGCGCAAATCGTCGGGCGCGCGCGGCGCGCGGTGCGGCGCGCCCTCCCCGCAATCGGGGAATTCGCAGATATGCTCCGGCGGCGCCTCATGCTTTTCCGGGCGCGTTCGGTGATTGCCTTCGAATACCTTCATCGAATAAGTATGCCGTTTGCTCCATGGTGAGTAAAGCCGGGGAATCGCTTTCCCCGCGCGCCGATGAAGCGTCGTTGCGCGAGCTTGAATCATGGCATGAAGAGGTTAAAAAATGCGTGTTGCCCGAGCGATCGAAAACAAGTTGAACGGTGGATTGACGCCCGCAAGACTCGAAATCACCGACGAATCGGCACGCCATCAGGGACATGCCGGGGCGCGGCCCGAAGGCGAGAGTCACTTTCAGGTGACTGTCGTCAGCGCCAAATTCGAGGGGATGAGCCGCGTCGAGCGCCAGCGCCTCGTCTATCGCCTCCTCGCCGAGGAAATGAAAACCGACATCCACGCCCTGGCGCTCACCACCAGGACGCCGGGTGAGGATGTTTAGCGCGCGAATACACCCGCTGACGATAATCATGAGTTAAGCAGGTCCAGTGCCTGTTCAGTCGAAAGCACGGTGGCGAACTCGCCGTGCATGTTGCTGAGCGTAACCGACAAAACATCGTCGGGGCCGTGCTCGCGGCCATCGGGCCCGGTACTACCATAGGCCCAAACGCCATCGCTGACGTAAAGCGTATTGAAGCCGAGATTGCCGGCCATGCGCGCGGTGGTTTCGACGCATTTATTGGCTTCGGCGCCGCAGACGATGAGGTGCTCGATGCCGGCGCGGCTGAGATCGCCTTCCAGGCTGGTGCCGATGAAGGCGCTGTTGACATGCTTGATGTAAGTCGCTTCGCCGGGCGCCGGTCGGGCAAACATCTGCACCAGCGCGCCGGGCAGGCCGGCGGTGAAGGGCGAGCCCGGCTCGTGCGAATGGTGGTGGATGTGAATGATTTTACCGCCGGCATCTCTGAACTTCTGCAAGAGGCGGCGGATATTGCTTTCGGCCAGGGGGGTGCTGCGCGCCGCGCCCTCAGCGTCGAAATGCACAAAGGCCATCTGAACGTCGATCACCAACAGGGCGGTCGTCGCAAGATCGATATGCTCATTCTGTTCGGTCATGGTTCCCCCGTTAATCGCCGCTATACCAGGCCGGGTACTGCGATTTTACCACCGCGCCGGAAGCGTTCCAGGCATGGCAACTGTCGAGCATCGGCGGCTTGCGGCCGCTGGCCATGAGTTCTTTTTCACGCAGCGTAAAGATGGTTTGAAAGGCGACGGTGGCGAGGACGCCCATCAGCTCCCTGATATGGGTACAGCCGCGCACGCCGCCGACGCGCGCTATGACCTGGCGGTTCCAGCCGGCGGCGATGCGCAGGCCGACCAGGGCCTGGAAATTTTCGGCCGCCTTCGGGCACGCTGCATAGGGCGTCGCGTCGGTCGCCGTTTCGATGGCGCGGATTACCAGATCATCGTCGAGGGTGAGGCGCACCCACATGTCATGGATCGGCTCG